>NZ_RCIH01000002.1:0-300000 GCF_003675855.1 Halostella salina
CCGTTTGAGTGTCTCAATGCCCTCGGTAACGTCGTCGTGAAACTCGCGCGACGACTGTACAGTCACGACTAGGGTTGATTCGGATCGAAGCTGTTCGCGCTCCAGTGGATGCAGTGGCGGCGTGGTATCGTTCATGGGTGTCACCGTGGTGTGATGGTCTCACTTGACCTCGAACGCGGATTTCGGGATCTCGCTCCAGAACCGTTCCCAGAGTTCGATCATGCCGGGAAACGTGATACTGTCTGGGTTGGGGTCCGGTGCAACATGCAGTTCGTGTCCTTTCGTGTCCTCGTGTGAATTATCGTATCGGCGAATTGTCCCATCGTCAAGCGTGTGGGGAGGGTTCGGCTCCGTTGCACCGTAATGGAGTTTGTAGGCCCACCCAGACGGATACGCATCACGGTCAGTCCGCATGCAGAACACGCGGACGACGGTCCCGTCAGGGTACTTCTCCCCTTCGCTTATGCCATCGAGGTCGTCGTCGGTCAGCGATCCCATCCTCGCTTATTGGTACAGAGGCCAACGCAATAACTCTATTGGTTCCAAAACCAATAGAGACGATCCACAACGTGCAAGATATCATGGAATCGGAGTTAACAAGCACAGGGAGAGTGGGTTCGGAGTGAAAAGGCCGGGAACTAGTTAGCATCTACCCCCACTGTTTCCTACCGGGCAAATGCTCTTGTTTAAGGGTAGTAACATATGCAGCAGGCCGCTGAGGAATAGACACACACCACTATTTCAGTTGGCAGAGTTCAGATAGATCCCCATACCAACGCGTTTAGTAAGGATTTGAAAGTATACGGGCTGGTGAACCTGCGGTTCGAAGGGGAAACCGCATTGAATAGTGGGCACGTACTACTAGTTGGAGCCAAACGCAGAGAGGGAACACAATATGGCTACAAATACAGACGATACACGGCTGATCACGATCCTCCTCATACTTCTCGGTGCGTTCGTCGTCCTCCCGATGGTCTTCATGGGCTTCGGGTTGATCGGATTCGGGCCGATGATGGGTGGGATGGGGGGCGGTGGAATGTGGGGCAGCGGAACGATGTCAGGGTGGATGTTCATCGTCGGCATCGTGATGCAGCTCCTGTTCCTCGCTGCCCTCATCGGTGGTGGGTACCTGCTCTACCGAGCGGCCACAGGGGGTGAGAGTCACACGGACCAGGCGATCGAAGAACTTCGGCTCGCCTACGCTCGTGGCGAGTTGAGCGACGAGGAATACGAACAGCGACGCGAGGCGCTCGAACGGGACACCTAATCGCGAACCAACGAATCCAAGGAATGACGAAGACGTCCGACCACTACACGACGGCGCGTTCGTCCCTCCCGACTTGGCTTGACCGATACACAACGCTCGGACTGTACGGACTCCTCATCGGAACAGTCCTTTGTCTCGTTTCTCTGTTCACGAATCCCGTTCCGGACCCGTCGTTCTCCTGGGCAACACTCCCGCAATCACTGCGACTTCCACTCCAGCAACCGAGAATCGAACACTGGCCGGTCACCTACACCGTCGGCATCTGGCTGTGGGTCCTTTGCTTTCCCGCCCTGTTCCTCGCCGGCTATCGACGATACGGCGACTCGGAGCGTGGGAAAGCGGTGTGGTTCGTTGCGTTGCCGACGGTTGCGATGCTTGGCTGGACCACGTACTGCCGGTTCTTCTGGCCGAAGCTCCAGCCACCGACCTGGAACGCTCCGGCCTACACGTTCGTTTGCTGGCTGTACTGTTCGACCTACGACGCCATCTGGAGCAACGCAGCGTTCGTGATCGCGCTTCTCGGCGGCGTCGCGACAGTCCTCATGTTCCAGCAAACACGTAGAAACGAGTACGTACTCATCGGATTCGGCATACTGGCCCTCCCGCTCGGACTGCCGGCTCTTTACGAGGGGTCCCGTCGAGTCGGAAGTGAGCGTTGAGCGACCCAGCGTTAAAGCGGTGGAAGTCAGCGTAGACTCCCGTCTGGCCGAAATAGAGGCAGGTGACTCACAGTCACCGCTCGCGTTTAGCGCCCGATTGCTCAATCGCACACCCAGGGTTGCGTTTCCGTCAACCCCACATTGGTTGGGACGGAGATACCGCAATCCGATGCTCTCCGCCTCGTGGAAAGTACCGCCGAAGAAGTCTATCCAGCGAATTGCCAGAGACGACTTTCCGTCTTGAAGACGAACCCTAAGGCGTGAGTGGTCAGCATTCGCGCCGGCCCGACCTTGCAAGTTTTTCCGGTGAGTCCACCGTTAGTGTCTGCCAGTGTACTGGTTGCAGCTTCCAAAGGCAGGTAACATGAATCCGGTCCCCCTCGCTGTCGGCGCACTCTTACTTGTGCTGGCCATCATCGACATCCTCTGGACGACGCTTTGGGTCGAGGGCGGTGCCGGTCCTCTTACGTCCCTGGTGATGTCCAGCACCTGGAAGACGCTGAAGACCGTGTCCGGAGAGCGCCCCCGTGTGCTCTCGCTTTCCGGACCGCTGATCCTCGTCCTTGGACTCATCATGTGGATCGCACTCCTCTGGGCCGGGTGGACGTTCCTGTTCGCAGGCAGTGAGGGGAGTCTCATCGATACGCGGAGCACTGGCCCGATTTCCTGGACAGAACGGTTCTACTTCGTCGGATACACGGTGTTCACGATGGGGAACGGGGATTTCACACCGAACGGCGGGATCTGGCAGGTCGCGACCGCACTCATGACGGCCAGCGGGATGCTCTTTGTCACGCTCAGTGTCACGTATGTCCTCAATGTCCTCAGTGCCGTCACCCAGAAACGCTCACTCGCAAGCGGCATCAACGGACTCGGTGCACATCCCTCGGAGATACTCGAAACGAGTTGGAACGGCGACGGGTTTCAGGGGTTAGAGCTGCCGTTAAACACGATCGCAAGCCAGCTCGACACACTCACGGCAAATCACAAAGCCTACCCGATCCTCCACTACTTCTTCACGCCCCAGACGTCACAGGCACCGACGACGAACATCACTATCTTGGACGAGACGCTGACCGTCCTTCAGTTTGGCGTCGCTCCAGAACACCGCCCGGGTGAACCAGCGATCAGGCAAGCTCGGTCGAGTGTCCAGAACTATCTTGATACGCTCGGACAGGCGTTCGTCGAACCAGCGTCACGGCCACCACCGGCCCCGGATCTCGAACACCTACGCAACGATGGGATCCCGACCGTTCCGGATGAAACCTTTACTGCCTCGCTGCAGGAGATAGACGCTCGCCGACGCCATCTGTTAGGTCTCGTCGAGTCGGACGCACGACGCTGGCCGGGTGCCGACAATCACTAAGGAACCTCCCCGAAAGCCCCCAAACCCATCAATCTCGGCCCTGTACTCTTGCCCACTGACCACCGATGGATGACCACGACCGTTCGTCCGATGAGGCGGGGGCATCTGACGAACACCCTCATGACGGACACCGAAAGACAGCAGACGACGAGAGCGCCGATGGGGCGGACGAATCACGGGTTGAGCAATCGATGCTTGCGGACGAGGCAGAAGACGCCGGCGACGCCGAACAGGCAATTGCGGAGGAACACGAACACCACGTAGGCCACGGGGTTGGAGACCACGAACACGGCGGGGATCATGACGGCAACGGTGGCATGCACGAGGGTCACGAGCGGATGTTTCGCCGTCGGTTCTTCGTCTCGACGCTTCTGTCGATCCCGGTACTCCTCTATAGCGACGCGCTTCAGGACTGGCTGAACTTCTCGGTCCCGGCGTTCCCCGGTAGTGAGTGGATCAATCCCGTCTTCGCCGTCATCGTGTTCGCCTACGGTGGGGTCCCGTTCCTCCGGATGGCCGTCCCGGAACTGAAAGACCGGGAACCGGGGATGATGACACTCATCTCGATGGCTATCTCGGTGGCGTTCGTCTATAGCCTCGCGAGCGTCATCTTCCCGACCACGTCGGCGTTCTTCTGGGAACTCGTGACGCTGATCGACATCATGCTGTTGGGCCACTGGATCGAGATGCGGTCGGTCCGGCGGGCCTCCAGCGCGCTTGACGAACTGGCGAAGCTCATGCCGGACACCGCCGAGCGAATCACCGAAGAGGGGGGCACGGAGGAAGTACCGGTAGACGAGCTCTCGGAGGGAGACCGCATCCTCGTCCGGCCGGGTGCGAGCGTGCCCGCCGACGGCGTCGTCGAGGAGGGGGATTCCAGCGTCAACGAGTCGATGATCACCGGCGAGTCGAAACCCGTCGACAAGGAGCCCGGTGACGAGGTGATCGGGGGGACCGTCAACGGCGATGGAAGTCTTCGAGTCCGAATCGATGCCATCGGCGATGACACGACCCTCGCGGGGATCATGCGTCTCGTCGAGGAGGCCCAGTCAAGCAAATCACGGACGCAGGCACTCGCCGACCGCGCTGCCGGCTGGCTGTTCTACGTCGCACTCGGGGCAGCTATCGTGACAGGCATTGCGTGGACGGTCGCGACGACGTTCGATGCGACGGTCGTCGAACGTGTCGTCACGGTCCTGGTCATCGCGTGTCCGCACGCTCTCGGGCTCGCCATTCCGCTCGTCGTCGCGATCAACACGTCGCTCGCCGCTCGCAACGGGATGCTCATCCGCGACCGCATCGCGATGGAGGAAGCGCGGAACCTGGACTCGATCATCTTCGACAAGACCGGGACGCTCACCGAAGGTGAACACGGAGTCGTCGGGATAGCCACCGTCGATCGCGTCGACGAGGGCGAGGCACTCGAACTAGCTGCCGCCGTCGAATCCGACTCCGAACATATGATCGCCCGGGCAATCCGGGAAGCGGCTAGCGAGCACGGGATCGATGCGCCAGCCGCCAGCAATTTCGAGGCGATCAAAGGCCGGGGCGTTCGGGCCACTGTCGATGGAGAGGAGATCTACGTCGGCGGGCCGAACCTCCTTTCCCATCTCGATGTCGACGTCCCGCCGGAGCTGGAGACGTTCGCCGACGAAGCAGGCGAGAATGCACAGACGGTCGTGTACCTCGTCCGGGATGGAGAGCTGATCGCAGCCTTCGCCATGGCGGACGTGATCCGCGAGGAAAGCTACGCCGTCGTCGACGCGCTCCACGATCTGGACATCGAGGTGGCGATGTTGACCGGCGATTCTGAGGACGTGGCCAATGCGGTCGCCGCCGAACTCGGTATCGACACCGTCTTCGCGGAGGTGTTGCCCGAGGATAAGGACAAGAACGTACAGGAACTGCAGGATCAGGGAAAGCTCGTCGGAATGGTCGGCGACGGGGTCAACGACGCGCCTGCACTAACCCGAGCGGACGTCGGGATCGCTATCGGCAGCGGGACGGACGTCGCCGTTCAATCGGCGGATGTCATCCTCGTCCAGAACAACCCGATGGACGTCGTCCGGCTGGTGAAGCTCAGCCGGACGAGTTACCGGAAGATGCAGGAGAATATCGTCTGGGCAGCGGGGTACAACGTGTTTGCGCTCCCGCTCGCAGCGGGCGTTCTCGCACCGATCGGGATCCTTCTCTCACCGGCTGTCGGCGCTCTATTAATGTCGCTCAGTACGGTGATAGTGGCGATCAACGCACAACTCCTCCGACGAGTTGATCTTTCAGTGCCAAGTCTACCGGGAATGTCACCATCCGGGCAAACACAACCTGCGGACTGAAACCCGGAGTGTCAGTAACTGCTACTGAAGGAGCATTCCGCTACTCCCATTCAAGCGTTATAGAAAGTGCGAGGCGACAACCCACGGCTTTAGCCGTGGGTTGACCTCCTCCCACAGCGTTTTGTCAGTGACGTGTGAGACTGCGCACGAATGACGCGGGACGTAACTCGACGGACGGCGCTCGCGCTCACGGCGGCCGTCACCCCGCTCGTCGCCGGCTGCCAAGATGCCGAACCGTCGTCCGATGGCGAGGATTCATCGGCGGCGACCGACACGACGGACCCCACGCGACGGGCCACCGGGACCGAGACAGTATCGGAGCCGCGGGGCGACGGCCCGGACATCGCCGCGACCTACCAGCTCGGACACGGGCAGTGGGGCGACTGCATGGCCGGCAGTCCGAACGGCGGCCGATACGAGCAGGTCGTCGACGACGTTGCCACGCGCCACCGCGCCGCCTTCCGGGCGGCGAGGGTCGGGCGCGTCAGAACGCAGTTTCCGGCCGCGGAGGGCGGCCGGCGGCGGCTCGCTGCCTTCCTCGACCGGACCGAGCTGGACGTCGACCTCGTGGCGGATGTCGTGCGGGCAGCGGGGGCGGGCGACCATCGGGCGTTCGTCCCCGACCTCGCCGACGTGAGCGCAGGCGGCGAGGCGGTAGCCGGAGTGGTCGTGCCGGTTCGCTCGCTCCGAGGGGAGCGCGCAGGGGATGTCCGGGACCGGCTCCGCGACGATTACGGGTCGCTGCCGGCGTTCGCCGACTGGCTGCGGTCGGCGCTGTCGGACCGGCGGATCGTCGCGCAGGTCGGGATGCCGGGCGTCAGGTCGCTCCCCGGACAGCCCGTGTGGTACCGGGAGACGGTCGGCCGGTTCGACGCCGTGACGAACGCCGCCTGGCCGCCGCGGGCGTCCGACTCGCCCGGGGGGACGTTCGCGGCGTCGCTCCGCGATACGTTCCAGGCGCTCCGCGAGTTCGCGCGCCACGCCGACAGCGAGTTCGAGCCGACGGTCGCGTCGGGACTGCCGACGGGCGTCGACGCGTGCACGGACGGCGGCCCGCGGGCGGTCCCGCGCGACCCCGTATTCTGTCTCGCGGCCTCGAACAGGTAGGGACGGGCTGTCCCGAATCAACGCCTGTGGAGACTGTGCTCCCTACGGACACCGATTCGGTGTCTGCAAAGCGCGTCGTGGAAACAGGAAGCCCCACCTCAAGGAGCGAACCGCATTAGCGGTGAGCGAGTAGGGGGGAGGAAGCCACTAAGTAGCACGGGCCCGAATGTATCCGCATGAGTAGTATCGATCTTCCGCCCGGAGTGCTGGATGCGATTTCGGCACCGCCGGAGGATCGTGAGCCGATCGTTCGGCAGGAACTCGCCGTGTCGTTGTACCGGGAGGGATACCTGTCCTTCGGTAAGGCGCGAGAACTGGCCGGTCTCTCGAAGGCGGAGTTCCATCGGCTTCTCGGCGAGCGCAAGGTTGAACGTCACTACACTGAAGAAGACTTGGCCCTCGATGTCGAGTACGCGCTGGAATAACTCGTTTCGAACACGTCACCGCTGTTGAATCTCGCTCTCGTCGAGCGGCTTCATCTGATCGAATCCCAGTTCGGAGAGGTGGTCGTTCCGACAGCTGTCTGGACTGAACTCACCGCGGGATCCGACGGCCGTGACCGTATCGAGGCGCTTCGTGACCGGGGCGGAATGCGGGTCGTATCGCTGGAGCCGACCGATCTCCGAACCGAGTTCGAACGGGAACTCGATAGCGGGGAGGCCGCGGCCATCGCGTATGCCATCGACATCGACGCGGACCGGGTACTCATCGACGAGCGTGAAGGCCGTGCGACAGCCACGCGACACGACGTACCAGTGACCGGGGCCGTGGGAATGCTCCTCCGCGCGTCCGACCGAGGAGAAGTTGACCTCGAAACGGAACTCGACGCGCTCCGCGAGGCAGGCTTTTGGATCTCGGACACACTGTACGAACGCGCACTCGAAACGGACGCTGAGTAGAAGACTTCGCTCACGGAGAGGTCGATTCGCCAGCGAAGACGTGGAGATCCTCGTCGTTGTCCACGACTCGACGTTTGATTTGCGGCTGAGATGGCGGTAGCAACGACAATATAGTGGCCGTCATCGCCTTGACGGACGTGATACTAAATTTTTCACAGTACTTACGGCAAAAGGTGTATGCTGCTCTGCCGGGGAGACCCCCCCCCACGTCCGCATAATTACTCCCATAGGGTACCCTCACTCTGTATTCCTCTAAATGGATGAGAAGATCGTTACGGAGTAAGATGAGTGAAACACCTCTACGGCCCACCCCACCATGTCCGCATAATTCATAGAGAAAGAGATCGGGTTGTGTTGTAAAGAGCCTCTTACGTCGTGTGTATTCAGTAGTGTATTATGCGGACAGAGTGGGGTAGTTATTCTGCTCTCTCAGAATGAAGACGCTCCGGACACGATGGTTTTATAAGCAGGGTGCACAATTACGTTCGTATGTCGCGGTCGTTCACAGACCAAACAGACATTTTCGCTGACGAGACGGTTCTCTACGACTCTTGGACACCTGAGGAACTTCCGGAGCGTGAAACGGAGCTAGATGATCTCCACGATGCCCTTGCGCCCGTGGCGAGAGGTGCTTCCCCACACAACACGTTCGTCTACGGGAAGACTGGTCAGGGAAAAACCGTCGGTGTCACCTACAAATTAGAAGACCTGCGCGCGTTCGCCGACAATAACGATATCGACCTCTCTATCGTTCGGTATTCGTGCGCCAAGGACAATACGAGCTATCAGGTCGCCTCAAACCTGGTTGCAGAGCTGTCAGGCGAGAAGCCACGAGGGTACGATAAGAAGACGGTCTTCGACCGTCTTTACGAGAACCTGCAAGCGCTTGGTGGAACCGTGATTATCGTCTTGGATGAGATCGATTCGATTGGCACAGACGATGACATTCTATACGAGTTGCCACGGGCTCGCGCCAACGACCATCTGGAGGACATGTGGGTATCCGTCATCGGGATTTCGAACGACTTCGAGTTCCGGGACAATCTGAGCCCGAAAGTCAAGGACACCCTCTGTGACGAGGAAATCCACTTTGCTCCCTACGATGCGAGTGAACTTCGATCGATCCTTATCAGGCGTGCGGAGAAGGCGTTCAAGGACGGTATTTTGTCGGATGACGTAATTCCGCTCTGTGCGGCGATGGCAGCGCAGGACAAGGGTTCAGCGCGGCAGGCGATTCGGTATCTGTACAAGGCGGGTGAACTGGCGTCGAACGGCGGCGACGAAACCGTGACAGAATCACACGTTCGGGAAGCTGAGGCAGTCATCGAGCGCAAGAGCATCGAGCGAGGCATTCGGGATTTGACCACACAGGATCACCTCGCGTTGACCGCGGTCGTTTCGCTGGAAGTGGATGGGGAGACGCCGGCACGCACGAAACAGGTGTACGCGAAGTACACGGACATCACCACGCAGATTGGTGCTGAATCGATCGCGATGCGGCGCGTTCGTGACCATCTCCAAGACCTCAATCTAGCAGGTGTCGTGAACGCAATGGAACGAAACAAGGGCATACAGGGGGGGCAGCACTATCTGTGGGAACTCGGTGCTGATCTCGGTACGACCATCGACGTCCTTCGGGAGAACGAGCGGCTGGGTGCTGTGATGGAGCGCATCACTGCGTAGGGGATTATGTGGACGCAGGGGGGTCCCTCCGGTTAAGAATGATATTCGAAAGGCGGTGCTCAATCGGTTCAAGCAGTTCGTGGGTGGAACGACGCCCCACCTGAAACTACGCTATCGAGAGTTTCGGCGAGCGTGTCGACGGTCGTTTTGGTGAGAAAGTCGGCGTCGTCGATAACTTCGTCCACCGCCTCGCCTCCGCAACGGTCAGGCCGACGCTCCCGTGGGCGACACGGACGATCGAGGGAAGCGAAAGGAGAACTCGATCTCCTCCGTGCCAGCACGGAGAATCGGCCGCTTCCGCTGTCCCGTCTCCTCGAACTCGACGACGCCTAACTCCTCGAGTTCTCGAAGGTTTCGGTGGACCTCCCGATAATCGCGTTCGACTTCCTCAGCCACGTCTCGGATGCTCGCCGGGCGTTCCGTCACGATCGTTTCGATAATCCCGAGCGTCGACGGACGCATGAGCCGCTCGATGTCCTCGTAGGTCTCAAAGTTCAGAACGAATCGAACGTCCTGTTCGATCGTCTCGTCTACTTCGCCCGCCTCGGCACGACGTAGTCGCTCCCGCGCCGCTTGTTTTATCTCCTCTTCTTCACCGAACGTGATGCGTAGCGTGTTTTCGGTCATGGAACTTCTTTGCGCCCGGCATCCGGTCGCGTATGTCCGTCAACTCCTCGAACGTTATCTCGGAGTGGCGCCCCTAAGCTGGCGCCGCGTCGTCAGCCGGGTCCGACATCGATATTTCGAGGCAGACCTCGATCGAGTCGTACGGAACGAACGGTCGCTTCGCTCGACCCGCTTGCTCGAAATGAACGATGTCGTACTCGGCGAGGACCTGAAGGTCGTTATGGACAGTCTTGACATCACGGTTGAGTCGGTCGGCCAGCTGACGGATACTGTCCGGCTGTTCAGACATCACGCTCCGAAGGAGCTCGATACGGCGGTCGGTGAGTAGCGCCCGGAGATCACTGGGATTCTCGAAGTTGACGACGTGTGGAACCTCCTCATTGTTTTCCCAGCGTTCGAGTCGGTCCAACGAGCCTTGTCGGTGAGCCTCCTCGGACTCGGACGTGAGCCGCAACACGTTGGGGTAGTCCTTCGAGTCGAGGTTTTCGAGGAAGCTTGCCTCGGCTTCGACATCGTCCATCACGATCGCTTCCTCGTCGGCGCTATTTCCGTCGGTATCATCGGACGCGTTGTTGGGTTTGTCTGGCATGGTGGGTCACTGCTCGCGACGATCGTCCATCTCGTTGTAGAACCTCTGGGCGTGGTCTTGGAGGCCGGTGTATTCGATGTCGTCGTACACGCCATCTGTCATGTGATAGTGATGTCGGTCAACGTCAGGGTGGTCTGGAAAGTTGTCGAACCGCAGGAGGGTTCGACCGTCACCGGCCATATACTGGAATCGGTACTTGATCCCGTCTGGGTAGTCATCACTTTTCGGGACAGCGGTCGCAATCATCTCGTATCGGGTCCCGTCATCGAACGTCCCCTGGTCTTCGTACACAACCGTCGTCCCCATCTATGCTACCTATGTTGGTGTACAGTACCAACAATTAATAAGGCTTCTGTTGGTGTACATGGCCAACACTACGGCTTCAACTGAAGCGGTAGCGCGGAGTCCCCTTCCTCAAGGAGCGACCAAAGGGAGCGAGTAGGGAGGGGAGGAGCGCGTTCGCATCGGTTACAAACACTTTCCTATAAGTACCTACAACTCTACATTGAAACTGTGGCAGACGACTACGTGCGTCGGACGGCAATCACTCGTCTCGAAGTTACGGACGAGCAACGCGACCTCCTCGAAGAGACTATTACTGAGTGGAAGCGTGGGTGCCAGATTGCCACGGACATGGCGTGGGGCGAGTGCAACGCCAAAAGCGACGTACAGCCCCTCGCCTACGATACCGTGCGCGAACACACCGACCTCGGTAGTCAGCACGCGATTCTCGCCACTCATCAAGCCGCACAAGCCATCACCGGCTGTCTCAAACGTCGGTCAAAAGGCAAGAAGGTGAGCAAACCCACCTTCACCGCACCGACCGTAAAATACGACACTCGGACACTGACACTGTTTGACGATGATACGGTGTCCCTCTCCACCACGGAGAGTCGCATCCGATGTGACCTTGCTCTGCCTGACGCCGACGATGGCTACCAACGACAGTACCTTGACGCCGACGAATGGAGCGTTACGGAAAGCACCCTCACCGCCCGTGACGGCGACTACTTCTTGCATATTGGATTCCGCCGCCACAAGACTGATGCTGAGCGGAACACCGCCGAGGACGGAACGGTCCTCGGGGTTGACCTCGGTATCGAAAACCTCGCCGTCACCAGTACGGCGTACTTCTTCAGCGGGCGAGAGCTAGCTCACGACCTCCGTGAGTTCGAGAAGGTGCGTGCCGGACTCCAACAGACCGGGACGCGAAGCGCCCATCGGACGCTCGAACGGTCGAGTGGCCGTGAATTTCGCTACGTCCGTGACGTACTCCACCAAGCGTCCAACGCTATCGTAGACGAAGCACTCCGATACGACTGTGACATAATTGCGTTCGAGGACTTGACTTACATCCGCGACCGAACGGGTGCGTCGTGGGGGCACACATGGGCGTTCAGAACGCTCTACGAACAAGTGGAGTACAAAGCCGAGGCGGTTGGAGTGTCGGTAAAGCAAGTGGGTTCGGCATACACGTCGAAGCGGTGTACCGAGTGTGGCTTTACGGCCGACGAGAATCGCCCGACTCGTAATCACTTCTGCTGTCAGAAGTGCGAGTCGGAAGCGAACGCGGATTACAACGCGGCGAAGAATATTGGGATGCGGTACGTCCGTCGAGGCCAACAGTCGTCTCGCCGGACGGGCGACAGTCAACTTGCCCTGAAGTCTGGAACAGTGACGCCGAGCGACGGATTCACCGCCCACCCGGAAGGGTTCGAGGCCGAGTTCACGGACAAGCCCCATCCTCAAAGCGCCGAAGGCGCTTAGGGTGGGATAGTTGACTACGGGTCGGTTGTCAAGCACGACTGCGAAGACGTTCGCTCTGCGTAGCTTTTTCCGTCTTCACCACTCGCCGACGGCGCGCCGGAAGGCTCGCTCGGCCCCGTCAGCGACCCCGTCCCAGTCGCACCGCGGTGCGCGTTCGACTGGCTCGGTCGATGGTCTGTCACCGGGAGTGCGGCAGAGAGCGTCTTCGAGCGGGCGTCGACGGGCAAGTCCACGAGGAAGCACGGCGTCTCGACCGTTGGATGAACCGCATCGAACGGAACGTGACGAGGACGGTGTCGGGCCTGAACCCAACTCAGTCTCCGGTCTCGCCGTGTATCACCAGAACCGGGACGGTATCCGCCCGCAAGAGAGCCTCGGTCGTACTGCCGAGCAGTATCGTCTTGAACGCAGAGCGACCCTTCGCACCGACGACGACGAGGTCGACCTTCTGTTCTTCTGCGTAGGTAAGCAATTCGTCGTGTGGAACGCCTTCTCGAATCACTGTCGTAACCGAAACCTCGGCATCAGGGGACGCTTCGATGGCAGAAAGCGCTGCTTCCCCTTCTTCGCGGAGATTTTGCCGAACGACTTCCGGATCAACGATTGCGTTGTCGTACCCCGTCCGGGTTTCGATGACGTACAGGGCGTGGAGTTCGGCGTCGTGCTGTCGAGCGAGTTCGAGGGCGTGACGCGTAGCGCGTCCTGCGTTCTCGCTTCCATCCGTCGCGACAAGGATCCGGTCGTACATCCTGTACCACTACGCGGCGAGACCGGTTCAATCCAGCGAGAACGTCTGATTCACTGCTTGCAAGGCGACGCCGAGGAATTCGAGAGTGGCTCAAGGTCAGCGAACATGGGGTAGAGTGGATCCGAAGCACGAAGGCCGGGAATTCGGTAGCGCCCACTCCCCACTTTTTCATACCAATCGGAAGGACCCGTTTGAATGCACGACAGCTGATCTGGTATGAAAAAGTGGGGTGGGGTGTGTGTTACTCGGCTATCGTACTGTCGGCCGGGCTCGGTCGAAACTCCAACGAGAACGAGTCGAGGAGGGAATACGGGAACTGACCAGACACGAACGGCTCACCCGCAGAACACCGTGTGTGCACTCGCGCTGCTGTTCGAGATCAGGTGGCGCAGGTGAACGGGCCGACCCGACCACTCCACACTGTAGTCTCAGTATTTGAGTCGCCTGAACTACCTGCGGTCCCGGTCGTTGATTCGGCCCTGCACCCCGCTTCCAGCAAATGTTCTATCAGGCAGTAGTGTTTTATACTTGATTGCCACTTCACAGGGTGTAGAGTTCCTTGACATGACAAATCGACTGCAATCGGGGCAGGCGTTCGGGGACCGAGTGGGAATCGGGTGGCAACCGACGCGGAAGCGGGCAAAACCAAACTAACCGTGTACTTCACGATCAAAATCATCCGACTCGTTCTGAAGGTCGTCCTGTTTCCGTTTCGGTTACTCCTCCGACTCCCGAGGCTCGTCACGAATATCGGGGGCAGCGATCAGTCGGGGTACGAAGAAGCGTACGGGTACGAAGAGCAACCGCCGTCGGAGGCCGGAGCGAACGGGCAGGTGACAGAGCAGCACCGACCGTCGGGCCAGCCGGTCGACAGTGGTCGCGGGGAGTACAAGCAACAACAGGAGCCGTATCGGGAGGACGCCGCTCCGACACGAGGCTCCGAGCCGCACGCCGAGCCGGCCCAATCGACGGCGCCGCCTGAGCAGTATGGCCAACAGGCGGGGCCACAGGCACAGGCGCAAGCACCGGCAGCACAACCGGCCGCAGGGACCGGAGGCGGCACCGGCGCGGAACCGGCCCAGCGGGCTTCCGAACAGGCGGCCGCAGGCACAGGGGAACACGCGGCGGCCAACGACGCGGGACAAGCACCGGCGGACTCGACAGCACCGGATGCGACAGCGACCACGACCGCCGTGTCGGATGAAGCCAGCCGGGACGGGACCGGCGCTCAAGACGAGGGAGACAGTCAGGACTCCGAAGACGAAGCCGCCGACGAGGAGGACGAAGCGGCCGACGAGGACGACCTCGAGGCGCGCAAGGCCGAGTACGCGTCGGCCCTGTCGGCATCGGACCCGGCGACGAGGGAGGACGGCGTTCGGCAGGTTTCGGCGGCCGTCGAATCGGGTGACCTCCCACCGACAGCGGCGATGGACCTTCTTCAAGAGCCCCTCGGAGATGACGATCCGGGCGTCAGGGCGGCGGTTTGCGAGGCGCTCGCAACGATCGGAACCGATGCGGCCCGAGACGCGCTCAGAGACCTCCGCCTCGACCCGGACTCGCAAGTGAGCCGCGCAGCGACGCAAGCCTATCGAACCCTCGACTAACTCATGCTAGCACACACGCAGCCAGCGACGACGAACCGTTCTCGAACCACCGACCACGCGGGGGCCACGCCATGCGCGTGACCGACGTCTGTTACGAACAGGGGGAGGGCGTCGAAGAGGAGCGGGCCCGTGCCTTCGCCGTCAACGAGGTGTTACGAGGGCCGCTGAGCGAGTTCCTCGAATCACAGGAAGCCCAGGCCAAGCGGGCGGCAGCCGTCGGGGCGATCGGTATCGTCCTCGGTGGCGCACTGCTGATCGGCGGGAGCCAGGGGACGCTGGGAGCAGGGCTGATCGTCGTCGGCGCCGTCATCGGCGGTGGCGGGCTGTACTACGTCCGCTCGCAGGATCCCGACGTGACCGTCACCGGGGTCCGGAAGGGGTACTGGACGAGCTACTGCGTCCCGGAGGGCGACGGTGCTGTCCTCTACGACGCGACCGACTCGCGCCAGCGGACGACCTTCAACCTCGAACTGCTTGACGACCGCGACCGGATCGCCCGGGCAAGGGAACAGCTGCAGGACGTCGAGGAGTTCCCCGTCGTCATGCCAGCGGACGAAAACGTCGAGGAAACCGTCGCCGAGACGCTCGAATCCGTCTCCGAGGAACTGGATTCGGCGAGGGAACGGACCGTCTCCGCACCGGTTATCGGACGGACCGAACCGGCCGCGGACGCCGTCGACTTCCTGGCCGACCGGGCAGTCGCCGACCCCATCCCCACCGAGACGGCGATCGACCCGGGACAGGCACGGGACGACGTTAGCGCGCTTGCCGACCTCAAATCGATGGCGGCGACCGCTGACGGCGACGCGGAACTCGAAGCGGTCAGCGAGAGCAGCCGCACCATCGCCTCCGATCTGTCTGGCCATCAGGAGACGGCGATCGGCGTGCTAAACGACCACATCGAAACTGCAGCCGACGCGTTCGGCATCGTCAGTTACCACTTCTACTGTCCGGACTGTCTGACCGACGACGTGGAGACACGCCTCGAACTCGTGGACCCGGACGACGGGACGTGGGTGTGTGAGACCTGCCGGAACCACCACGAGACCGCCGAAACCGTCCCGCGCCACCGGATCGAGGACGACATCGTCAATCCCGTCTGGGACCAGCTCTGGACCGAGAAGGACGACGAGCGCCGGCGGATCTACGAGGAGATCGAGGACCAGAAGGCGGATCTGACCGAGCGCGAGTTCGAACAGCGCCAGGAGGAGATCCGGTCTGCGACCGACCGGATCCGCGACCTGCGCTCGCGGGTGCGCGACCTCGAAACGCAGGCCAAAGCCGCCGAGGGGACCGTCGACGAGATCGGCGAGCTGATGGTCAAGTACGAACACCTCCACCAGGAGCGCAAGGCGGAGTTCCAGACGGAGGTCAGCGAGGCGTTCGCCGAGATCGACGCGAAAACCGAGCAGATCCTGGCGGAGACGCGAAACGAGGAGCAGGAACGCATCGAAGCCGCCGAGCAGGCGGCACAGGAGAAAGCCGAGCTCATGCGCGAAGAGAAGCAAAAGCGCGAGCGCGCGAAGTTCATGGCCCGCCAGCAGATGGAGAACAAACGCACGAAAGCGAGCATGCAGAACGAACGCGCCACGACGGCGGCGAAACTCTCCCAGTCGGCCAAACAGCACAAGCAGGACGTCCTGCTCGATACGCACGGCAGCCTCAGCTCCTCGAAGCACATTAACAACGCCCGGAAGTGGAAAGTCGACAACCTCGGCGCCTCGAAGAACGGGGGTGGGACCTGATGTCCGCCGGCAACGACGACCTCCATCCCATCCTGAAGCGGATCAACGAGACCCTCGCGAACGTCCGAACCGAAGTCCAGCGCGTGCAGGGCGAACTGGAGAAGGTCCGGACGGCCATCACCGACGGCGTCGAAACCATCCGTGACGCTATTCAGGAGAGCATCCAGGCCCAGGCCGAGCTGAAGCTGATGGAGCACGTGATGGAGGCCAAAGCGGTCAAGCCCCAGATCGAGGCCGAACACGACCAGATAGAGACGGAGCGCGAGGAACTAGACGAGCGGATCGCCACCATCAACGAGCGGTACGAACGAAAACACGAGGAACTCGACCGGAAGGCAAACAGACGGGTCCGTGATGTCGGCTCGCACATCTTCGACGTGCAGGAAGACCAGTTTGAGGAGGGCATCGAGGGGCCGTTTGTCGACCAGGTGACGACGACGTGGGAAACGCTGCAGTCCCACAACGACGAGGTCAAGCAGGACCGGGGCGAGCGCGTCCGCGGCAGCGTCGGCGACGCCGTCCAGACGATCCACGACTTCATCGACCGGCAGTCCAAGCTCATCGACGACATCGACGCCCACCGCTTCGACGACGGGCGGCTCCCGGGACGCCCCGGCCAGTTCCGGCAGTTCCAGGTGCCCTACTACGTCGTCGAGTACGAGGAAGACGGCGTCGCGCATAGCCAGCTCGTCGTCCCCTCGCACGTCGATGCCGCGCCGGAATCGGAGTGGTCGACCGTCTCGCTCTCGCCGGTCTCGGGCGCGACGGACCTGCTCGGCGACGTGCCGACGCCGCGGGACGGTCATTCTGACCCGACGCCAAGCACCGCGATCGCCGACCATCTCTCGGCGTACGGCGAGGGGAGTTCGCTCGGCTCCTCCTACGGTGACGCCGTCGAGTCGGCGCTGCCCGACGAGCAGCTGTCGGTCACTGTCGAGGGAGGGGACCGCTGATGGCTCACGTCGAACGCACGCGGGCAGTCGTCGAAGCGGGCGAGACGTACGACGGGCGGATCTTCCCGACCGTGCAGGCGGAACTGGGACGGCAGGTTCGTCTGCGGGAAGGGTCGACCGTCCTCGGCAGCGTGTACGGCGGCACCGTCGAACTGGGGCCCGACGCGTCGGTCGAGGGGTCCGTGATGGCCGAGGACGGCGTCGAACTCGAGGGGGGCCACGTCCAGGGCGAACTCGGGACGCCCGGGAAAGTGGTCGCGAAAGATACCCACGCCGAGGGGACCGTGACTGGCACTCGGGTTCGGTTGCAGGACTGCGTGGTCCGCGGGAACGTAGTCGGCACCGAAGTTATCCTAGAGAACTGCATCGTCCTCGGCATCGTGACGGCCGAACGATCGCTCACCGCCGAGGAGACGCTTTGCTACACGTTCCGCTCGCACGGCGAGACGACGCTCTCGGAGACAACAGTCGTGTTACCCCAGGCGGTCGCCGACGGCCCGCTCTCGCTTGAGACGCCCGTTGCGGTGGCCGGGCTTGGCGAACTCGACTTCGAGGGTGAGGAGGACGTTCTGCCCGAGATGACTGCCGACGACGTGTACGAGCAGGACGGGACGACGTTCCTCACGCTCGCCCCGCGGATCCTGAACATCGAGGCGGCGAAGGCAACGCTAGAGGAACTGGAGTCGGGGATCATGGCTGCCGTCGACGATACGAGCGACGAGGAAGGGGCCACGATGGATGTCGAAGCGGTACTTGCGGGACTGGGGGTTGACCACGAGAAGATCATGGGTGAGTAAGTGATGTGGGAAGGGTCGTCGATTCTGTTCCGAATTACGTCGGTGGGAGAGGAACCGGTCGGGGGCAAATTAGTAGACAGAGTCGTAGAGATAGGACTCGGCTATCGCGGGTCTCACCACGTCAGTCCTTCGTAGACGATCCCATCTCGACGGTCGATCGCCCGGCGACCGTCTATGACAACAGGTGTCGCCATCGAATCAAATTCATCGTCAAGAGCCGTGATTTCCGGCCAGTCAGTGACGACGAGTGCTGCGGTTGATCCGTCTAGAGCGGTCGCGGGACTCGACGCGTAGCTCACGTCGGGGAACCGCTCACGCATGTTCTCGGTCGCGACAGGGTCGTACGCGACGATATCAGCGCCGCGTTTCTGAAGCCCTTTGATGACGGGAATCGCCCGTGAGTTCCTGATGTCGTCGGTCCCGGGTTTGAACGCGAGGCCGAGCACCGCGACGCGTTCATCGTGTACGTCGACGTGGTCGTCCATGAGCGACAGCAGGCGATCGGGCTGGCGGTCGTTCACCTCGGTTGCGGCGTCCAGCATGAGCGGCTCGTAGTCCTGCTGTCGTGCCGCCGCTCTGATCGCCGCGGTATCCTTCGGGAAGCAACTCCCGCCCCAGCCGATGCCGCTTCGGAGGAACTGCTCGCTGATGCGGTCGTCCAGCCCGATAGCATCGGCGACCTCGTAGGCGTCGATGTCGAACTCCTTGCAGATGTTCCCGATGTCGTTGATGAGACTGACTTTCGCGGCGAGGAAGCCGTTGTTGGCGTACTTGATCATCTCCGCGGTTCGGGTGTTCGTCTCGATGACCGGAGCGTCGGCGTTCGCAACGAGTGGGTTGAAGACATCGGCCATGTCGGCAAGCGCGCGGTCGTCGTCCGCGCCAAGGACGACTTTGTCCGGGTTGCGGAAGTCCTGGACGGCGCTCCCTTCCCGGAGGAACTCCGGGTTCATGCCGACGCCGAACGCCTCGCCAGCGCTCTTGCCGCTTTCCGCTTCGAGGATCGGCGTGATAGCGTCTTCCGTCGACCCCGGAATGACGGTGCTTTTCACGACGACCGTATGCCAGTCGTCTTTTCCCGCAAGGGTTGCGCCGAGTTGCGACGCACCGGCTTCCATGATGGAGAGGTCGATGCTTCCGTCGTCGTTCTGTGGCGTCGGGAGACAGAGGAAGGTCACCTCGGTATCGAGGATAGCGTCGTAGTTCGTCGTCGCGCGGAGTCGACCAGTACCAGTCTCGCCCGCGTGCTTTTCGATCAGATTCTGGAGACCGTCCTCGTGGATGGGGGCGGTACCGTCGTTGATCGAGCCGACGATATCCTGGTCGATGTCGACGTTGACGACATGGTGGCCGAGATCCGCGAAACAGGCTGCGATCGTGGTTCCAACGTAGCCGCTTCCGATGACGGAGAGATGCATACCGGGTATATCTGAACGGTATCTACATGAAGGGACGGGTTGAGCCGTCACCTGATGTCCAACGGCGGAGAATCGGCCGGGGTTCTACTCAATAACAAAAGGTATTTATCTAGAATATAGATCCTACTAACGAGTTATGGAGGTTACAAAAGCAGTTATTCCTGCTGCGGGATTTGGTACGCGATTCCTCCCAGTAACGAAGGCCCAACCGAAGGAGATGATGCCCGTTCTCGACAAACCGACGATCCAGTACGTCGTCGAGGAAGCGGTCGAGGCGGGAATCGAAGACATTCTCATCATAACGGGCCGCGGGAAACAGGCGATCGAACGTCATTTCGACAAGTCGTACGAACTCGAAGAGGAACTCGAGGCGGCTGGCAAGACAGACCGACTCGACCGCGTGCAACGGATCTCTGACCTCGCAGATATCCACTTCGTTCGGCAGAAGGAACGTAACGGGCTCGGTGACGCAGTACGATACGCTCAGAAGCACGTCGGCGACGAACCCTTCGCGCTTCTGCTCGGTGACACGGTTATCGAGAGTACCACCCCGTGTACCGAGTCCCTCATCAGGTACGCCGAAGAGTACGAAACCTCTGTGTTATCCCTCGAACGGGTTCCGTGGGCGGATGTCCCGAAGTACGGGATCGCCGACCTCGGCGACGCGTCGGAGGAGCAGGCCTGCTTCCCAGTGGAGGATTTCATCGAGAAACCCCCACGGGACGAAGCTCCGTCAAATCTCGCGATCACTGGGCGTTATGTATTTACCTCGGAAATCTTCGATCGACTCGAACAAACCGAAGTCGGTGTCGGTGGCGAACTCCAGCTGACGGACGCTATCCAGAAGCTGGATCACGTTCGGGGGGTCGAACTCACGGGTGATCGCTACGATATCGGGAACATCCCCAGCTGGTTGCAGGCCAACATCGAGATGGCGCTCCAGCACAACGAAGGCGAAATGAATACCGCCGTGGAAGCACTGATCGAGGAGTATTCCCAATGAGTCGGGTTCTCGTCACCGGTGCCGCAGGCTTCCTCGGTAGTTATCTCTGTGATTCGCTGCTTTCGGACGGCTACGAAGTAATCGGGATGGATAACCGAGTGAGCGGGCGAACCGAGAACCTCGATAACGCCTTCGGTCACGATCGGTTCACGTTCTACGAGCACGACGTGACCGAGTTCATCCACGTGAATGGCGAGTTGGACGCCGTGCTCCATCTCGCGAGTCTCGCGTCTCCCGTGTTCTATCGCGAGCATCCGATAAAGACGCTGAAGGTCGGTGCTCTCGGAACCCACAAGACGCTTGGACTTGCAAAGGAGAAAGACGCCACGTACCTCTTTACGTCGACCAGTGAGGTGTACGGCGATCCCGAGGTCAACCCCCAGCCGGAGGACTACCGCGGGAACGTCGATCCCTACGGTCCGCGGTCGTGTTACGACGAATCGAAGCGCTACGGAGAGTCACTCGTGCGGGCGTACCGCGACCAGCACGACCTGGATGTGCGGGTCGCTCGAATCTTCAACACGTACGGTCCGCGAATGCGTATCGACGACGGACGAGTCATTCCGAACTTCATGCGTCAGGCCCTTACTGGGGAGGACCTGACCGTGTACGGGGACGGCGAGCAGACGCGGAGCTTCTGCTACGTTTCGGACATGATTGACGGACTACTAGCGCTGCTCGAATCCGAGGTTCAGGACCCCGTGAATATTGGCAACCCTGACGAGCGAACGATCAACGAGCTGGCGGAGGTCGTGTTAGAGGTCACCGGGAGCGAGAGCGGAATCACCTATGAGGAATTACCGCCACAGGATCCGAAGGTGCGCCGGCCCGATATAAAGAAGGCGCGGGCAGAACTGGGATGGGAGCCCGGGACCACCTTACGGGAAGGACTACAGAGATCGATCGAGTACTTCGAAGAACAGGTGTGACCCGTCGCACTGGAACCGACGACAATGGTGAACTTATATGGCTGCCAAGACCATCCGGTATCGTGTTGACCGCTCGCTATGTCTGAGATAGATTCGGCGTCTGTTTCGCGGCGCGAGAAGATCGCTGCCCTCCGGAAAGTCGCTCGGTTCGATCCAAAACTGACGGCGCTCATCGTCGTGTTCGGTGTGACCGCGGCTAGCCTGGAGGCTGTTGGCCTGGGGTTCATCCTCCCAGTCATCGAACTCGTACAGTCCAGCGGCGATCCAGCTGCCAACGCAGACGGTGTCATGGAACTGTTCGTGGCGGCGTACCAACTATTGAACGTCCCGTTTACGCTCGGAACCGTGGTCGTCGGAGTCGCAGCGGTGATGCTCGTCCGGTACACGTCGAGTTTCATGGGTGCGTGGTTCAGAGCCGCCATTCAGACGTACTACGTTCGTCATCTCCAGACGGAGGCGTTCGACCATGCACTCGATGCACGCATTTCGTACTTCGATCAGGAGGGGTCCGACGACATCCTGAACGCGATCATCACGCAGACGAACTTCGCGGGGCGAGTGATCAGGAACGCCGTTCGGTTTCTTCAGGTCGCGTTGCTCTCACTCGTGTATCTGCTGGTGGCCTTCGTCATCTCACCCGAACTCACGATCTTCGCCGTCGTCTTCCTCGGTGGGCTCACGTACGCCGTGCAGAACGTCGTTGAATCCGGATACGAGCTCGGAGACGAAGTCGCGGAGGCAAACGAGAAACGACAGGCAGCCGCACAGGCAGGCACTCAAGGCGTTCGCGATATCCGGATCTTCGGCATCGCCGACGAGCTCCGAGAGAAGTTCTCCGAAGCGGTGGACCGGTACACCGATTCACAGATCACGCTCCGCCGGAACGAGGCCGCGGTTCGGAACTTCTACAATCTGATCGTCGCCGTTTCCGTGTTCATCCTCATCTTCCTCGCGTTGCGGTTCGCGGATCTCTCACTGGGGGCACTGGGCGTGTTTCTGTTCGCGATGTTCAGGCTCGGCCCACAGGCAAGCAGCATGAACCAGATGTTCTACAAGGTCACGAACGACCTCCCGCATCTCGTTCGGACACAGGAGTTCGTCGACAAACTCGCTCGCTACGAGGAACCGGACGACGCTACCCGTCCAGTTCCAGACTCAGTCACGGACGTCGAGTTCGATGACGTCCGGTTCTCGTACGACCAGGAGGAGGACGTCCTTCAGGGAATCACCTTCGAGGCACACCAGGGCGAGTTCATCGCGTTCGTCGGACAGTCCGGGGCCGGCAAGTCGACGATCGCCGCGTTACTCGCGCGGATGTACGAACCGGACGACGGCGAGATACGGGCGAACGGAGAGCCGGTCGCCGAGATGGACATCGACGAGTGGCGGGACCATCTCGCCGTCGTCCGACAGAACCCATACATCTTCGACGACACGTTGCGATACAATCTGACGCTCGCCAACCGTGACGCGTCACGGGCCGAAATCGAGCGAGTGTGCGAGATCGCGAAAGTCGACGAGTTCTTCGACGACCTCCCGAACGGTTACGATACGCTATTGGGGGATGACGGCGTCCGGCTCTCCGGAGGGCAGAAACAGCGGGTCGCGCTCGCCCGGGCCCTGTTGGCCGATGCCGACGTGTTGATTCTGGACGAGGCGACGAGCGACCTCGACACGAACCTGGAAGAAGAGGTACAACAGGCGATCGAGGGGATGGGTCGCGAGTACATCATCATCACGATCGCACACCGGCTCTCGACAGTGAAGAACGCAGAACGGATTTATACGGTCGAAGACGGGCGGATATCGGAGTGCGGTCAACACAACGAACTGCTCGCTCAACAAGGGAAGTACGCGGAGCTGTACGCGACACAAGCACAGGGATAACAAATCCGCCATCATATATTCGGCAGAGTGACGAAATGAAAAGACGATCTCGCCGATTAGATCGTTGTCTCCATACAGCAAGGTCTGCAAGGTGGTTTACCGGTTAGCTGACCCGGGTGGGCTGAAAATGACGAAGGACGAGCTGATTGCCACTGACAGCATCCGCTGCGATCCGAACCAAATCCGGCCCTGAAGCCTTCGTACACGGAGTCACTACGTCCTTCAACTAGTGGAAGGTGCTGTTCAACGGGATCGCCTCTTTTTGTTACGACTTTGGTTCCATGTCGCTGGGTTCGTCCTCCTTGATCTCCACGTGGATCCTGAAGAAGCGCCGCTTGTCGCCGCAGTCGAACAGGTAGCAGATCCAGTCGCGTTCTTCCAAATTCAGTTGGGGGATCCGACTGGCAACTAATTTATACTCTGGTTTAGTTCTATTTGGTGTAATGTCACTTCCAGGGATCCCTATCCGGACCCTATATCCCGCCATAGCAGCGGTACTACAGTCCAGGATTCGTTTTGGCCACAATATTTACTCAGAAGATTGGGACGCCCTCATTATTCTTGATGCTTGTCGTGTTGACGCGTTACGGGAAGTCCAGCACGAATATGATTTTTTGACAGACATAGAAACACGGTGGTCACGGGGGAGTACGTCAAAAGAGTGGCTGGAAAACACGTTTATCGAGCCCTATAGGGATGAGATCGAATCAACCACGTATATTACTTCTAATTATTATTCTACTGAGCTGAGGGAGGAGAATATGAACCGGCTCGGGTATCCAATGGCGGAGGATGAACCTGTTGGGGAACGGGTGTTCAAGACGTTGCTTCAAGACGATGTCCTCTACGCGTCTGAGTTTGGGGAGTTCATCTCCCTGTTTGATAGGGCGGTGTACGAAGACGGGAAGCAACTTCATCCTGAGATGGTCACCGATTGTGCGATCACCGTCGGCCGGGAGAGTGACTGGGATCGGCTCATCATCCATTATATGCAGCCACACCATCCATTCATTCAACGCGATGATCCGCCGAGATCTCATCGAGAGCCGTTCGCATACCTGAACGACGGTGGCCATTTTGAGGAGGTGTGGGAGGGATATCTCGGCAATCTCAGGCTCGCCTTAGATGCTGTCGAACTCCTATTAGAGAATCTCGATGCTGAAAAGACAGTCATCACAGCAGACCACGGTGAGTTGTTCGGGGAACTAGGACAGACCGGTCACGGCGTTGGGATTCCGCATCCGAACCTGCGAAAAGTCCCGTGGGTAGAAACGACGGCGTCCGACACCGGGTCGTACGAACCAGAGTATGAACGGACTGAGGAACGTGCCGCAGAGGACGAACTTCAGGAGCGGTTAGAAGCACTCGGTTACCGATAAACCGATTTTCAATCTTGCTGGGGTCTTAGGTTCACATTCTTGACTATGGAGGTAGGTCCACCGACACAGAATCGACGAAGAAATCTATAAAGTCTCCACGCTAAACTGGAGGTCTATCCACTCGGATGAGAAATACCCATGTTTTCAGGTAGTGGATCCGATTGTAGTCCTTGAAATCCAACCGCTCATTCATCGGTTTGGTCATTGTCCCACCATAGGTTCTAACATCGTGGTCTGGAAAGTGACTAGCGCCCTATAGAAACGTTAATAATTTACTGGAAAAGTTCAACTGTATGGGTCGAATCGCTACAGAATTAGTCGGAGCATATATATCAACCGTCTCTATTGTTCAGTCGTATTTCCGGTTGGGGACAAACATCTATGAAGACGATTGGGACGGACTCATCGTTCTTGATGCTTGCCGTGTTGATGCATTACGCGAGGTACAGGACGAATATGAATTTCTGACAGGTATCGAATCACAGTGGTCGAGAGGGAGTAACTCAAAGGAATGGTTAGAAAATACGTTTACTGCCGAATATCTGAACAGGATCGATTCAACGGCGTATATAACCGCAAACCCATTTGTGAACGAATTAGATGGTTCCCCACCTGATCCATCGGGATATCCACCGGGTCGAGATTCGGCAATCTGTAATAATCGACTGACCTCAGGACTTATTCGGGACGATGTCGTCTCGGCAGAAGATTTTGGTGATATAATCGAACTGTGGGACCTGGCTACGGGAGAAGACGACCCTCAGACCCACCCCAGTCCGGTAACTGATTGTGCAATAACCACCGCTCGAAAGACGGATTATGAACGATATATAATTCATTATATGCAACCGCACCACCCATTTTACGGAGATGCGGGGGACAAGCCATGGAATAAAGAGCCGTTTAGGTATCTGAAAAACGGTGGCGATTATGAGGCAGTGAGGGATGCTTACATTGACAACCTTCGGCTTGTACTAGATCATGTCGAACTCCTGTTGGAAAACTTTGACGCAGAGAGCGTCGTGATCACAGCTGATCACGGAGAACTATTCGGAGAGTGGGGATTGTATTCGCATATGGTTGGAGTTCCGCATCCGAATCTGCGAAAAGTCCCGTGGGTAGAAACGACGGCGTCCGACACCGGGTCGTACGAACCAGAGTATGAACGTTCTGATGAGCGAGTTTCGGAAGATGAACTTCAGGAGCGGCTAAAGGCACTCGGTTACCGATGACACGCTCACATTTTTACGACGATACGTATGATACTTCAGAACCTTTGTATGTTGACACACATCAAGAATATAGAAGGTGATGACAGTCCAGTCTCCTCTCCGGAAAGCTCTGCGATACTATCGAGAAAACGGTGCTTTCACGCTCGCCCAGTCGACGTTCAATTATCTCGGGTTTGCGGGTTGGCCCGTCGTGGGGAGGGCTATCGACGCAGTGTATCCGAGATTCATTGTCCCCTCGGAGGAGCTCAAATCGGAGTACTGCTCCCAATATTGGGAGTTAGAGGACGATCTTGATGGACTCCACTACGGCCTCAACGAGAAGATCGCACCACTCCAAGACGATCCCTTACTCTCCTATAACTACTATCCGCGATTTGCGTTCAAACAGCCGTTCGTTGCTGAGGTGCCGAACATCTCCGTCGCCGGTCCCTACGCGAGCGCATTCACGGATGACGGGAAGGTCCTCCTCGACCCGCACAATTCGTTCACGCCGGGGGCTGGCTGGCGCACGGGTGGTGCGATCAAGACGGCCATCTCGGACGTACCACTTACCGTCGGAACCGCATTGCTTCGTGGGCATGCCCCGGAACCGACACGGACGGTCCCTATCGCGGCGCTCGTCCACGACTATTGGGGCAACTTCTATCACTGGACGCTCGAAGAATTGCTCAAGCTCCGGGGTGTCCAGCAGTACGAACAGACAACGGGCCGCGAGGTCCCGATTATTATTCCGTCGGACCCGAAACCGTACATCACTGAATCGCTCAGGTTGCTCGGCTACGACGAAGACGACTACATCGAGTGGGACGGAGAGCCGTTAGGCGTCAAGCAACTGGTCGTGCCGTCGTTCCCGGATCCCACGCCACGCGCGATCGAGTGGCTACGGAACGAGATCACCAGCGGAATTGATCTATCGGACGAGACCAGTCCTGACTGGGTGTACGTCTCCAGACAGAACGCAAGTAAGAGGCGCGTGGTCAACTATGAGGAGGTACTGCCGGTGCTGGAGCAGTACGGTGTGCAGCCAGTAGAATGTGAGACGCTCTCGTTGGAGAAGCAGATTCGGTTGTTCAGTGGTGTAGACGGAATCATCGGCCCACATGGGGCAGGATTGACTGGGATGATTTGGGGGTCGGATATCCGCGTTGTCGAGGTGTTCAACAACGTTGTGAAGGGTCCATATTACGTATTGGCACACGTCCTCGGACACGACTATACGGCACTTTCAGCGGATCCTGTCGGAGATGCACACAGTGAGCGAGAAAGAGATGTACATATTGAACCAAACAAATTAGCCGAGACGCTTGATCGGCGTACAAATTGATTCAGTACTTTGTTTAGATAACCATATTTAGATTATGTAGAATTGGGACTCGCTATAGACCGGTCGAAGATATTCATATCCCTGAATCCATAATGTGAAGAAAAGTATTATCGTTATGATAGAAGGTGGCTCTATGGTCAGTTCCGAATTATATCTTGATTACCTCCCATCTCAGGTTGTCCGGGTAGATGAGATCACTGATGTTGGTAGTGGTATGTCTCCTTGTTATCATATACAAAGGGAGTCAGATGTTTGGACTTCAACATCTGCAGAAAGTCTTATTAATAAAATAGTGGAACTAAAACAGAACTCTGGGTTGAACAGCTAATCCCACTCAATCTTTATGTTTTTAATTCTTCTCTTACTCTAACATCCGCTTACCAGCTATTATCATTTGACCGACCCCCTCTTCTTTTCGTTTTTCATTGGCTCGTTTTAATAGATCTATTGTTCCAGATACACCAGTATCACGTATCTTGTACCACATCGATTTTTTATTCGTTACAACTCGAAACGGGTATCTGTCAAATGTAATCACACGTCGCCCGGTGTTTCGATTAAGTCTCCGACTGAAGTCGTCGAGTTCCTTTTTCGAATACCCTTGATGATGGATGATTTTTACCTTCCCAGATGCATAGGATACATTCTTATTCATGAAATTGTATTCCGGAGTTAGAGTTAGAATTTCAATTTCTGAGTTGTATAATGCCGATCGTAAGGCTGGTTGGTTATATTTGTAATTGAGTGACTCGTATGTTTCCTGCCAATGTTTGAAAAGTCCTCTGACTGACGGTGAATCATTAAATGCGATTACACCGCTATTATACTCTGGGAATGAATCAGGAATACTCAACCCATGTTCTTTATAAACATCCTCATTCCACCAGTGGCGGGCATTATTATGTGCCATCGCCAGATCTCCACGATCAAGTAGATCAAATATTTCAGATATATTGCCACATATGTAGGTGTCTGCGTCCAAATATAGGTTCTTATCGTGTTTTATATGATCTTCAGTTAAAATACTATCACCAGCAACAGAGACTTCGCTATCTATATTTATTACGTTATCAAACACACCCTTTTCAATATCTTCGTCCGTATAGATTGTTATTGAGACATTAGGATTGTATTTCTTTAGACTTTTAGCAGAAACACGTGCGTGGCGAATGAAGGCATCGCCAGATGCGATATAAAACGCCCCTCTTGACATATCCATATATTTTCTGTCACACAGCAAAAAGCTTTCTGTGTTTAAGAATAGTATCTCTGCTAACCGATATGGTTTCAGGACGAATACATCGTGGACTAGAGGTGCTTCAAGAAGGAGGACTACTAAGCCTAAAGAGAGCTGTATTCAATAATCTCGCCCCTCGATACATTGGGAAAGTCCTCTCTTGTAACGGTCTGTATGGGGAAAACGTCTTTTCGAGGGACTGGGATGTTCTAATTCTACTGGATACCTGTCGTGTGGATGCGTTACAAGCAGTTGCTAACGAATATGAGTTCATAGCTGACGTGAATAGCATTCGCTCAGTTGGAGGTACATCAGCTGAATGGATGGCAAATACATTCACACAGAAACATACAGAGACGATAAATGAGACAGCATATATAGCGAATAATGCTTTCGCTTCTAAGCTATTTAGCGAATCCGGATATTCTCTACCCGAGCTTCCATTTTGTAGCTGGAAGACAGTAGAAGAAAACGACTTCGGAAAGCTTGAGCATATTTGGAAATATGAACCCAAAGGAGAGGGAGGTGAGCTTGGACACTTAATGGGCCATACTCCACCACGCCCGGTAACAGATCGTGCTATATCTGTCATGAGAAACTCAGATTACGAGCGTGTTATCCTTCATTACAACCAGCCTCATAAGCCGTATACAGCAGACGCACTTGATGAAAACCGAGAACTGCAAGAGCACGAACATTTCCCATTTGACTATTTAAGAAGGGGAGGGAGTAAAGATACGGTATTCAATTCCTATCTGAACAATCTTCGATATGTATTAGATGACGTAAAGCTACTGCTACAGAACATTGATGCGAATCGTGTCGCGATTAGTGCTGATCACGGGGAAGCGTTTGGTGAGTACTGTACGTATGAACATCCGTTTGGAAGTCTCAACCCAGTTGTACGCCTTGTTCCCTGGGTGATTACATCAGGAGAAGACGATAAAACATATATACCCGAATTTGATCCCATTGAAAATACGGATAGAGATGTTGATGTACTACTTAACGCACTAGGATATACATGATATAGGATGACGTCATTTGCTCATGTTTAAGGCGATCCTCCCTAAGTCAGAATAGTCATGTATTTCATAGGATATACCATTTAGTCGTTTATCAAATTCAGCTACTTGTGACTGATTAAGATGAATATCCTCAATATTTATTATATTTGGGCATATTTCATCTTCAAGAAAAGAATAGACGACCTTATCGTCCATACCTTCAGTATCAACTTGCAATAGATCTACGTCATCAATAATGTCTGATTCGCTTATAATTCTAGAAGGTCGGTAAGTTTCCACTCTTACACCCTCTATTATTGACTCTGGTTTTGAATTTGAGTCGATATTATTTGATGCCCAACTAAGCAATTTATTTTTATCTGAAGTAGTAACACCAGTAGGGATTCTATAGTCCGGCCATTCATGCCCATACGATGCGTCGACATCAGACCAGTACTCTTCTTTGATCCTGTATAGTTTTATATAATCTTCATCTGAAAGTGTAACAGCTTTATTTAATATCTCGACAGACGGGTGGGATTTGTAATTTTCTTTTAGATATGGAATGAGTTTTTCTTGAGGTTCGATTAGAATGACATTTATATTGTCTTTATTGTTTTTCACAAAATCAAATATGGGGTCGCCATATTTCCCATCATTAGCACCTACTTGAATTATATTTAAACTTCCTTTAACTGCCAGTCCTCCCCTTAGTATATTCATATAGAACTCAATGTTTTCATCATAACTATGGCCTAATCCAACCATTCTCAAGACACTCCTTGCTGTAGACTTTGACAGAGACAACACAGAACCAGATAGTTTCATACGAGACAGATTCTTAGTGGAACGACTAATATACTGTGATAGGTTGAATCCCCTAATCAGTATAGTTCAGTTAATTATATCTTTTCCAGTAATAATATTATCTAAGGCTTGGCCGGTCATGGTTGCCGCTCCAAATTCTATCAATAAGTTCGTGAAATAATACAGTACGTTAGGAGGAACGGGACCCACTGGCCACTATTCAATTAGATCATTTATATTCGATAATATATACTGTCGCCAGTCTATGAGCAAAAACACACCAACGAATATCATCTCATCTGCACCATCGGTACCGGGATCGATTTCCTCGGGTAAGCAGTCGAGACACCACGTTTGTCGGGACGTCCACACACCCCCGTCGTACCACATCGCTTACATTCCTGTCGTGTCATCGTACTTAATACTCCGGTTATACGAAGCGCAGGTTCGGCCTGTCTCGACACCGTTGAGCACCGCCGCCGGATCAGGCTTTGCCATCGATACTCACCTCCCGCCACTCATCGAGGTCAGTCCTCATGAGTGTCCATCCGGATTCGGAAGCTGGGTCATATCGCCTGTCGAGGGGTCCCCCTCGACCCGGACTCTACACTCCTCACCGACGGATACGGCTGAGCCACAGTGACCTCAACAGACGGTCTGTTCGACCGTTGTGACCCCGCAAATCCGGCCTTTCGCCACTAATGTGATCTTATCGGTAGCTACACATCTCCAGAAGATCACAGTTCAGGTTCTCACCGTAGTATTCGTTGACAAACTGCCGAGGGATTCGAAGGGTCTTGTATTCGTACCGGACCAAGACGCCACCGTTGAACACGAGGACTCGATGCGCTTGTAAATAATGGCTGGATTCCCCTTTGTCCCGTGGTTCTAATAGGCGATATCACGTCTGATAGAGGTGTTTCGATACTCTTGGCGGGTATCGCTGGGGGGTCTTCAAGAAGTACGATTTCCTCTTCACGGATCATCTCCTAGAGCTCGTCCTCAAACACACCCTCGTCAACAGAATATAATCGATATCAAGCGGGATATGGTAGCTTCTGGTGCCGTGAGGGACTAGAAATAACCCAGCGCTTCTAGTTTCTCTTCCCTGTCCACTCTTTCGCTCGCAGTGTCGTAATTGCTGGCAGTATACGTGTTCCTATCGGTAGCCGTCGTCTCCCACCACGGCACCTCTCGGACTGCCGGATGGATGTGATCCCGTGGATGCCCCCAGCGCCCCTTTTCACCCAGATAGTTGCCGTGGTCGGCCGTGATCACGACCTTCGATGCGTCGATGTTGTCAAGCAGTATCTCGAGATCGTCGAGCACCGGGGCGAGGTTCTCGCGATATGCCTCTCGTGCGGTGTCTGGGTCTATAGCGCCGGATTTCACCGCTGCCCACTCGGCCTCTTCTCGCTCTTCTCCGGGCTCGCCCTCCTGTGGACTGAATCCCGTGAATCGGCCAGCGTGTTTCCCGACCGGCGGCAGGTGTGGCTGCATGTAGTGAACGACGTACCGGTCGAACTCCCCGGTCCTGATTGCAGCTATCGCGCGGTCGGTCACCGGCCTCGGAGGGACGGTTTCGAGCTCTTCGTCCCACGCGTACTGCCAGACCCGATCCACGTCCCCCAGCGCGGATTTCGGGAGCTCGTTCGTGAAGACGTTGGCCGTGATGTACGCCGTCTCCGCGAGTGTCTCCTCCGGTGCAGACCCGAAGGTCCGCCGGATCCAATCGGGCGACCACGAGCTCACACTCGTCGCTTTCTCGGGGTCCCCCAACCGGATCGAGTGGGAGGCGATCCGCTCGGCGGCGAGGTCGTACCGACACGCATCCAAGATGACGGCGACGTCCCAGTCTTCCTCGAATAGATATCTCGCCTTCCGCGGCGTGAAAACGAACTCGTCATACACTCCCTGAACGCGAAAATAGAGCCAGGTCGGGATCTGTGTGGGGTTTCGAACCCCTTTCGAAATGAGCCTTCCCGGGTCCATCACCTCGTTCTCATCTGTCACGATATATATGTGCTGTGGGATACGGCTCTGTAGAATTTATAACCCAGGAAAGATATATCCGCGTATGGAAATCGAACGCTGGCAGTCGGGGCCAAACCCCTCTATCTCTGTGGTTATCCCGACTGTTCCGTCTACGGACCATTCCGATGTCGTGGAGGAGCTGAAGGAACAGTCGTTCACGGAGGAATGGGAAATCCTAATAATCGTCGATGATGAGCCGACAGACCGACGTTGTGAAGCGCGAAATACTGGACTCCGCGAATCGACAGCGGACATTGTTGCGCATACGGACGATGATGTTTCACCGCCTAGTGATTGGTTAGATAATATTCATACAGCGTTTGAAGCGGATGTCATTTGTGTTGAGGGACCTGTGCGAGGGGGGATGAACTACACGGGAACTGGTCTCTATCGTGGATGTAACATGGCGGTCCGTCGAAGTGAAGCACTAAGGGTAGGTGGATGGGATGAAGAATTCGCTGGGTGGCGTGACGATACAGAGTTCGGATGGCGTCTTGAGCGAGAAGGGGAGGGAAAATGTATATATGTGGACTCTCTCTTGATGCACCATCCGCCCAAACCAAGAACTGAACCAAGAATTGATCAAGAAATAATGCTCTACAACCGATTCTCCAATAGATACCGGGATCGAGTACCCGGAAGTGCAAAAAAACATGCATTCATGTTCTTAGTGGAACGGCGTTTGGGGAGATATATATTGAATATTTTAAATAAAAATGGCATAAATTGATCTTATTTAGATACGAATGCTGTTGTTTCCCCATTCGAATAAACCCGGTCATGCATTGGTTGATATGGGGTTCCAACAAATACAAACTGCCGGCCACCTAACGAAAGACCATCTGCTGAGATCATGCCAGTTCGATTTGCAAGCTGAGAGTAGACGATCAAATCCCCTTGGTTTACGTCTGTCAGGTTGGCTTTTCCGGTATGCGGTCCAGTTCGTTCAATTGGGATCGATGTGGAAGGTTGAGTCAGTTGTATTAGGCTGACACCGTAGGTTTGGGCCCACCGATCTCCTTGTTCTCTCTGTTGCGTGTCGAATTGCCGAGAATGCGGTAAATCCTCGCTGACAGGTGATGTTGCCTTATCGGCGATTGGGGAGACCAGACTGGCCGTGGCGAAGGCAGTCACAAGAATGACGATAGCGATGCGTCCGCCGTTGATGGTAATGGTCCCCCCATTGAACACACCACGACTGTCGATCACGTAGAATAGTGCTCCAACACAGATATTGAATCCGAAGAGTACGAGTAACCCGTAGAAACGTTGTGGTGCAGTATCTACCGAATTCGTCAGTAGACTCACAACCAGCAGAAGAGATATAGCACCGATCCAGGTGATGACGAAGTCATACTCCCATTCGCTCCGTTGGAACAACCAAACCGCACCGAGGATTGACAGTGTGAAGAGAATCGTCTGAGCAGCCGTACTGGCGATCAGTACATTGATTGCGAGTTCCGAATATCGTCCCGGTCCACCCGTGGCTGTCCCCGTTTCTGAGGATTGGACGACAGACAAAAGAAGTCCAGTAAACCGTCCCACTAGTGGTCCCTGGTGAATCGGATTGCCCATCACACTGAGGAGATACACAATGACGAACAGAAGAGCATCTCTGGCAGATGTCATTGAAGCGTACTCTCGGGGTGTGATCTGGCTTGAAACAAATGTGAACGCACCGAGAACAATGAGAAGAATCATCGCTGCTCCGGCACTAAACTGATGGCCGAATACGAGTGCAGGTATAATGAGGATGCCAATTATAACCCTTCTAATTGGTGGATTCGACAGATTCAACGACTGATACAGTAGTACCCCAGTGCTACCCAAAAGCATAATCAGTACATAAAAGAAGTTCAGCTTGTTCGGATGCATACCACGACCAAGCATCCAGCTAGATGTCACAAAGATGAGCGTGGCATAGAGCGCCATTCGCTGCGGTATTGAGGGGAAAAAGCGATCGAATAATGAGATCACCAAAACAGTACATACGAGTAATAGTGTTGCGAGAAGAAAATATCCGAGTTGGGGCGACAATCCGGTAATGTGGGCAAATATCGCAGTATGAGCGAGGTGACCTGCGTAGATTGTCTGTCCAGTTAGGATGTTCCCCGTTGAGAGGATATGTGCTACACTTGGGATGTAAGCTCGTAACGTATCAGGACCGGCCATTCCAGCCGGAAATAAGAACTGACTGCTCCAATAAGTGAAAAATGATAACGATGCTATCTGCGGGACGATACTGTGCACCGACATTCCTCTAGCTATTTGATACGCAATAAGTCCAGAATAGCCTCCGAAGAGCACGTACAGGAGAGTGGGCCGCTGATACGTGTAGAATCGGAAGAGAATGATTATTGCGGTGGCATACAGACAAGCAAGGATTATTGGAATACGTCCATCTAACGGATCGTTTTCTGGTTTGATGGGTATCTCCGAGGGGAGGTAAAACCATTTCAGTAATAATCCGACAACACCGAGGAAACTGCCGATCGCTAACCCGAGAACCGGACCAACAACTGACCAGAACTCTAAGGAAATAAAAATGTACAGCAACGACAACCCAACCACTAAGAGAAGAACTGTTGCGTATTTCCGAAGCCAGTGGATGACGTGATTAATCATTATTTAGGCGTTCAGTATGATCCTTTTGGATAGAACGATACACATCGTCCACACGCGCCGCAATGGAAGTCCAGTCGTGTTCCATTGCCCAACTTCGGGCGTTATCCGATAGTTGAGCGGATTGCTTCGAATTACTCAATACTTTCCCTATCCGTTCAGCTAACCCTTTAATGTCATTCCGTCCAATGAGAAACCCCGTTTCCCCGTCGTCAACCGCCGTCGGGATCCCTCCCACTGAAGTACCAACAACGGGCGTTCCACAGGCCATCGCCTCCATGAACACGATACCGAACCCCTCGTACTCCGATGGCAACACGAACAGGTCCACCGAGGAGTACAGCGACGGGAGTTCCTCGTCAGGGACGAACCCGAGGAAACGAACGCTATCACGGACACCTAGCTCCGCAGCCAGTTCTTTCAACGACGGTTCCAATCGTCCCGTCCCGCCGATGAGTAACTCCGCGTCGTCGTACTCCAGTTGCGCGAAGGCGCGGATCGCCTTGTCGATGCCTTTCCGCGGGTCGAGTCGGCTCAACACCAGAACCGACCGCTTCGAATCATCCACGGCAGGATGCACAGCGTCCGTCGGACTGAACCGCTCCGTATCGATGCCGGGCGGCACAGTCGTGAGTTTCGCCTCGTCGAATCGGTACAGGTCCCGCAACTGCTCACGCGTGTGGTCGCTCACTGCGATGATGTGGTCCGCGGACCGCCCGCTCACCAGGTCCAGAAGGACGTTCACCGGGTGGAAGAAGTACTTGAATAGGTAATCGACGAACCCCCGAGGATCGACGGACCGCGCTTCGTCGTAGGACGTGCCGTGACTCGTCAACACCAGCGGCGCATCCAGCCCGCGCAGGAACAGCGGTCCGAACGCGACCGTGGATGCGGGCATCAGCGTGCCGTGAATCACGTCGTACTGCTCGAAGTCGATCCGGAGCCGACACGCGATGCTGAAGTACAGCGTCGAGAACACCACGAGCGGACGCGCCTTCGTGATGCGCGTCACGGTCACGTTGGGATGCGTCGGCACATCGTTGTCCTCGCCGGGCACCGCCTGCGTGTAGACGTCCACTTCGTGCCCGAGCTCCCCCAGCGCGTTCGCGAGTTCGTACGCGTACGTCGCGCCGCCACCCGTACGCGGTGGATACATCTTCGTGACGAAACACACCTTCAGGCCGTCAGTCATAGTGGCGTCCCGCCGGCGGTTAGTTCGTTCGCCGCCGTTTCGACGCGTTCCTTCTCGGTCTGCGTCGTTCTGTGTCGGTCGGCGAGGTCCGCCAGCGACGACGCGACCTCGGGATGCGTGGTGCTCGCATCGGTCGACTCCTTGGGGTCCGATCCGAGGTCGTACAGCTGTGTGTCTTCTTCGGCGGTGACGAACTTCCATCGAGGCGTTCGGATGGACAGCACCTGATTGTTCTCGGTCTTCGACACTACGAACGGCTGTGTGTGGGCCTGTGGGTCGAACTCCCTCCCGCTAGCCAGCGCGGCGAACAGTTCCGGCAGCGACTGAAGAGACACCTGCTCGCTCACGCGTTCGGCCGACCCGGCATTGTGTACGAACAGCGGTACGCGAAGGTTCTCCTCGTACAGTGTCTGCTCGTGGCCGAAGTTCCCGTGTTCGCCGAGCGCTTCGCCGTGGTCCGAGTGGAACACCGTCACGGGGTCGTAGCCACTAACGGCCTCGGTGAGTGCGTCAACGAAGCCGTCTACGGACCGGACTGCATCCCGGTACGCCTGTCCGATCAGTTCCTCAGCACGGTCGGAGAGTTCCTCGTCCGAGGACTGTCCGTGCCAGTATCGCAAGATGGAGTAGTACATCTCCCATGCCGCGGACTCCTCGCGGTGCCGTCTCGGGGTGATGTATGGCTGATGAGAATCGAGAATGAACACCCAGACAAAAAACGGTTCGGAGAGGTCAGCCAGTTTCTCCTGAATAATGTCGAAGTAGCCCGTCCACTGTGAGAACCACTCCTTCTTGGAACTCCACCCGAAGATATCCCCGGGTAGTGCCTCGAACCCGCTGTCGGCGAGTGTGAACAGCGTCGAATCCGAGAGCTTCGACGAGTCAATGTCCGGGCTATCGGCGCTGATTTCGGTGAAGTCGTCGAACCCGTAGTCGAAGTTGCTCTCCCGGGTCGTCCACGGGTTCGCGGTGAACGCTACGGTCTCGTAGCCCCGACGCTGCAACCGTTCGCTCAAGTGCTGAAACCGGGTCATGTGTTCGCCGATTCGTTGCTGGCGGCCCTGCCAGTTTGCCATCGTCCAGTTCTCGTCATCGGACATGAACTCGCCCGTGAACATCACGGGTACGCTCGACGGCGTCCGCGGCCCGGGAGCGATGGCCTGAGTGTACGAGATCCCCTCGTCAGCGAGCCGGTCGATGGTCGGCGTCAACCCGGAATCCGGGTTGATGAATCCGCAGTGATCGGCCCGAAGACTATCTACGCTCACCAGCACGAGGTTACGCTTCGAGTCCGTCACAGTCACTCCTCCAGGTAGCCCAGAGACTGAAGACGGTTCTGGACCTCTTCGCCCGACATCGTCGATTCACGCGACTCGTCCCCCTCACGTTCGGCGCGGGTCACGACCTCCGAAAGCACGAACTCGGCGTAGTCATCCACGCTCTCAAAGTCCGTGTACTGAATGCGATCCTCGATTCGCTCGGCGACATCATCCGAAACAGTAATATCCATCATTGCTGAAACGCGCGTTCAAATAAATGAGTTCGTTGTAATGTCATGTATCTTGTTCCGGCTCTCACAGATCGATCGTTCCAATCCACACTCTTTACCCAATCACTCGGTGTACCCAAGCGCATTCAGCCGCCGTTCGATCTCCTCGTCAACGTCCTCCTCGCCGTTGATGTCGCCCCCATTCTCGACACGCACGCGCTGCTCGACGTGTGCTTTTAGCTCCGACCGTAACGACCGGTCGGACACCGCCGTGAACTCGATCGATCCGCTCTCCCGATCGCGTTCACAGAAACATGCTTCCTCACGAGTCCGTACCGCATACCGACGAAGGTGACTGTCATCGTCCTCACCGCGCGCCTGCGAGAACACGCGCCGGTCCTCGGCAACGTCCTCCAGCAGCGAGACGCCGTCCTCATTCCCGATAGCCCGCTCGATAGTTGTACCGACATCCAGCGTGCTTACGGGCGAATCCACGGTCCCGGTCGCACCGCCGGGGGGCCGCACGAACAGCGGCACGTGCGTGATCTCGTCGTGCAGGTAGCGCGGATGTTCGTAGTAGCCGTGCTCCCCGAACGCGTCGCCGTGGTCCGCAGTCACGATCACCAGCGACTCCTCCAGCAGTTCGCGCTTCCGGAGCGCGTTCAGAAACTTGCCGATCTGTTCGTCGTTATACCGAATTTCGGCATCGTACAAGTCGATGAGCAACTGCCGCTCCGCTTCGGTAATCGACTCTGGATCGTCGATCGCGCGCTGGTACAGCGATTGTGCGTCCCGACCGCTGAGTTCCTTGTCCGCGTACAGCGTCGCGTACTCGGCGGGCGGCTCGTACGGTCCGTGGGTGTCCATGTAGTGATTCCATACGAAGAACGACTGCCGGCTCTCCAGCGAATCGATCCACGACAGCGAGCGCTCGTTGATCTCCATGGCCCGCGCGTAGTGTCGGTTTCGCACTTTGTCGAGCGCTCGCTGGGCGAGCGCGATCAACTTGTGTTGTCCCAGATGAAGGTCGTCATCGAAGTGATCGAACCCCCTGTCGAATCCATACGCCCGCGAGACGAACGGATTCGAGTGGAAGCCGGCAGTCGCGAACCCTTCGTCGGAGAGCGTCGACGCAATGGTATCAGCGGCCAGGTGGTACTTGGCGTCGGTTGCCACGTCGGGATATGCCCCAGTCAGGAGGGCAGGAACCGCTTCACGCGTGTGGGAACTTGCACTGTACGCGTTCGTAAATCGGATGCTTTCCGCCGCGAATTCGTCGAGTGCGGGCGACGTTTCGCGATGGTAACCGTAACAGGAGAGATGATCTGCACGGAGCGCGTCGGCAGAAAGCAAGATGACGTTCTCCCAACGTTCGCTCATTGAGTTGGTCCAATCCATGGAACAGTATAGGTGTTACGTGAACGACATCGAGCTAGAATCGTAAATAGATATCAGGATACGATCTTCATTGTTGGTCAATACACCGAAAAGACATTATTCGAAGTCTCCGCATAGCCGATAATGCGCCTGGCGTTCGTGAGTAACGTCGTGTATCCTTTCGTGACTGGCGGTGCCGAAAAGCGCATTCACGAGATCGGCACCCGCCTTGCCGACGAGGGCCATGACATCACAGTCTACGGCCGGCATTTCTGGGACGGTCCCGAGGAAATAACTCACGAGGGGATGACACTGCGAGCGGTCGCCCCCGAGGCGGAACTCTACGAGGACGACCGCCGCTCCATCACGGAGGCACTGGACTTTGCGGCGCGAGCCCTCCCCTCACTCCGCAGGCGTCTCCGATGCGATGAACACGACATCGTCGTCGCGAGCGTCTTTCCGTATTTCCCCGTGCTCGCCACGAAACTCGCGAGCCTCCGTTCGGACACGCCGGTCGTCACGACCTGGCACGAGGTTTGGGGGAACTACTGGGAGGAGTATCTCGGCTACCTCGCACCGTTTGGGAAGTTCACCGAGCACATCACCGCCCGCACGCCCCAACATCCAATAGCGATCTCCGGGGTCACGGCTGACCGTCTCGCGACCATCGGTCCCGACCGCCAGAACATTGAGATCGTTCCCAATGGGATCGACACCGAACAAGTCAGAAATGCGCGACGGCCTGACGGTGGCTACGAGATCCTCTTCGTTGGCCGCCTCATCGAACACAAGAACGTGGATGTGCTCCTTGACGCCTTTGACGCAGTTGCCAGCGATCACGACGCCAGGCTGGGAATCGTCGGCGATGGCCCCGAACGCGAACGTCTCGAAGCAAAACGGGACTCTCTGTCCCACGCGGATCGCGTTGAGTTCCTCGGTTTTCTTGACGACTACGATGATGTTCTCGGACACATGCGCGCCGCCGGTGTCTTCACCTCCCCCAGCACAAGGGAGGGGTTTGGTATCACGTTCGTGGAAGCGATGGCCGCCGACTGTACTGTCATCGCTGCTGACCACCCGGGTTCGGCTGCGGACGAGGTTATCGGAGATGCTGGCTTCCTCGTCGATCCCACAGTCGAATCCTTGACGCGGACACTCGACGAAGCATTGCACGGTAAACGGCCACTGGCGGACCCCGTCGAACGCGCTCGCCAGTACGACTGGGATTCGGTTGCTAGCCGCGCTGAAACAGCATATTTGCGTGCCGTAGACGGTACTTGGTAACTCACTGAGCTAAGTTGAGCAGATATCCCCACCGAATTGAGAATCGATCCCACAGCGCCCATTTCAATGTCCCACCAAATCGTACAAAGACTCTCTATCCTTCCGCAACGGCACTCATGAAGAACGACGAAAACGTCATCTGTAGGCCCAATACGATCGCCGTGAACGCCGCGATGTCGGCAGTCAGGGTCGGGAGTGCAGCGTACCCGGAGGTCACCCACTCCAGAAGCAGCGACGCCGCATAGAGGCCACCGGCAGCAAACATTACTACCCCAACTGTCGCCCCCCACTCTAACGTCAGATTCTCCGCCATCCAGTTCGTCACCGGATCCGTCGGCTTCCGAATCGGGTCACCAGCGACCGTCGCGAACACCCCCAGACACACGACCTCGAACCCGACGATCGTGAGCAAACTCCCGACGATCATCGAGCGCGGGCCGAACGACGCACTCCCGAGCTCGACGCCGGAAAACGCCACCCCCATCACGGCCAGCCCGAACACGGTCAGCAAAAGCCCCGGCACCGAGAACAGGTAGCCGGGCGCGTTCACGAGCATGAACTTCACGTGCCGCCACCCGTCACGGAAGCTATCGAGCGTCGCCTCCCCCTCGCGCTCGTGGTACGTGATAGGGACCTCCTCGATCGTCAGGTCACGCGCGCCGGCCTCCATGATCATCTCGCTCGCGAACTCCATACCGTCGGTCTCCAGGTCCAGCTCCGCCAGCTTCTCGCGCTCGATGACGCGAAAACCGCTGTGGGCGTCGCTCACGCCGGCCCCGTAGAACACGTTCAGGAACTTCGTCAGCAGGGGATTCCCGATGTACTGGTGTAACGGTGGCATCGCACCGTCTTTGATTTCGCCTTCCAGGCGGCTCCCCATCACGATGTCGGCGTCGCCGTTGACGACGCCGTCAAGCAGCTTCGGGAGCTCCTCGAAGTCGTACGTCGTGTCGGCATCGCCAATGGCAATGTACTCCCCGCGGGCGTGGTCGAACGCGTAGCGGTAGGCGTACCCATAGCCTGGTTTGTCGGGGACGACGACTCGCGCACCCATCTCCCGGGCAATCTCGGGTGTCCGGTCGTCCGAGCTATCGCTGACGATGATCTCGCCGCGGATACCAGCGGCGGCGAGCGCGTTCTGAATCCGCTCAATGCACTCGGCGATCCCGTCCTCCTCGTTCAGCGTCGGCATGACGACGCTCAGGGCTGGTACCTGTGTGCTGTCCTCGTCGACGAGCAACTCGTCGGCATCTTTTGAGACCTGGTGGTGTCCGACTGGGTCAGCGTCTGTATCTACGTTCGGATCCCGCTGACTTGGCTGGTCCGGCTGTTTGTCCGCCTCAGTTGACATTGTTCATAGGTTGTCCTTCCGAGTGACCGGCGGCGACCCACATTCAACGCAAACATATCGACCGTCGACCGTCTCAGCAGCTGGCGCGTTGCAGTCAACGCACTTCACACCAGCGGCCCTGACCATCCGTGGATAGCGGCCCATGTATCTGTAGTATACACTGTACTTGTTAGTAATAAAACTATTCAAGCGTACTGACCGGAATAGTCATCATGAACGATCCGATACGGTCACAGACAGATCAGGCCGTTCCGTGAAACAGGTGTTTTCTATACCCGTAATGCGTTTTATCGGTATTCAGAATTGATAAATTACTGCAGGTTTGTAAACATTAACCCATAATACGACAACAATCCTATCTGATACATAATCAATACAATATATAATGTAACAGTATAATATATGTGGCCCGGGTGGTATTGACCAACATCAAACCTTTTCAATCTAGTTGGTGTTCTGATACATATATGCAGGACAAGCGCGTTCTCGTCACCGGCGGCGCAGGTTTCATCGGCTCCAACCTCGCAAACACGCTCGCGACCGACAACGATGTGGTCGTCGTCGACGACGAGTACCTGGGCACGCCCGAGAACGTTGATGAGTCGGTCGAGTACCACGACGTGAGCGTCCTCGCCGACGACCTTCCCACGGATGTCGACGTCGTGTTCCACCTCGCCGCGCTCTCCTCGTACGCGATGCACGAGGACGATCCGCAGCGTGGCGCGCGGGTCAACGTCGAGGGGTTCGTCAACGTCGTCGAGCAGGCGCGCCAGGACGGCTGTGACACCGTCGTGTACGCCTCAACGTCCTCCATCTACGGCAGTCGCACTGAGCCCTCACCGGAGGACATGCCCATCGAAGCGAACACGGGCTACGAGGCCTCGAAGCTCGCCCGCGAGCGCTACGCCGAGTACTTCTCGAACCATTACGACCTCACCTGTGCAGGCATGCGCTTTTTCTCCGTCTACCAAGGCTACGGCGGCGCGGAGGAACACAAGGGCGAGTACGCCAACGTGATCGCGCAGTTCGCGGCGGACATCGCCGAGGGAACCCCGCCCAAACTCTACGGCGACGGCGAGCAGACACGGGACTTCACCCACGTCGACGACATCGTCCGCGCACTCGAAACGGCCGCGGACCACGAACTCGACGGCATCTACAACGTCGGCACCGGCGAGCCCTACAGTTTCAACCGCGTCGTCGAACTGCTCAACGCCGAACTCGGGACCGACGTCGACCCGGAGTACGTCGAGAATCCCATCCCCGAGGACGTGTACGTCCACGACACCTGTGCGGACGCGTCGAAACTGCAGGCTGAAACCGACTGGGAACCGCAGGTCGACTTCGAAGACGGTATCGCGCAGGTCTGCGAGCCCTACAAGTAACTCCTTGACGGGGTGGAGGCCATCCCTGACGCACCTACGGGCGATACCGAGAAACAGGGATGCTCATAGTCCCTGCAACCGCAACTGCAACGGAGCGATCGCTCACTGAGGCCCCCGAAACATCACCAACGGCAGTCTCGGAGCGAGAAACCGCCGCAGTCCCGTTCGCCTCGGAGACATTCACCCAGAGGTGCAACTCCCGATAGGCGTTCTCGGGCGTCGGCTCGGCGGGCACGTCCCCACGATATAGCATGTACGTCAGCCGCAGGCGCTCGCCGGTCATCGTCGGCGTGACGTTGTGTGTACGGAGCCAGGTTTCGTTGTCCGCGACCTCGCCGGTCGAGAACTGGGAGAGATCTTCGCGTTCAACGATCCGGGTCGAGTTGTTCACCATCTCGACCCGGTGCATCTCGACCACCACCTGATACGTCTCGGGCTGGTGTTCGTGATTCCCAACGCCGACGACGATCTCCGCGCTCTCGCCCTGCGTGAACTCCGTTGGATACCCGTCGGCCACGAGGTCGCCGGTTTCGTTCTCGGTGAGCACGTAGAACTCCGAGAACGACTCGCCCTGTTTTGGGACGGCGACCGCGTAGCCCACGCTGCCGACCGCAAGCAACAGGCTGAGCACGAGCAGGACGTTCAACGCGGCGTCGGCCCTCGTATCCGGCTCGAACAGTTCTGCACGCGCCGTGGCAACCCACTCGCGATACGGAACCCGAAACCGCTCGTCCGCGGGCAGCTCCCAGCGCCGATGCGCCGCGACAGCAGTCGAAATGAGCGTGAACCCGCTGACACCCACGAGGATCGGCAGCAGTCGGATCCCCCACGGCGTGAAGTTCAACACCAGTCCGATGAGCGGGACGACGGCGATGCTGAGCCCGAACGACAGCGCTACCCGCTCGATACCGTCGATCCCACGGTCACGGGCCGTCGCGAGGCGGCCGTCGTCAGAATCGACTCCCGAGCCTGCGTCCTCCGCTCCAGTCTCTGCATCGGCCTCTTCGACCGGAGATGCCCCGGCCTCCGGGAACAGGGCCGCGATGAACGCGTAGCCGGGGACGAACAGGACGAACGGTAAGCCGAGAACCACCCGAAGCGGCGACTCCCGGACGAGGGGTGCAAGCACCACGAGGTTCGTGAGACAGACGAGCGCGACGACTCCAGCGAGATCGGCCGGCAGTCGCCGAACGGGAGCTGGCAGCAGCAACCGCCACTCCGCCTCCTCAGCCATACACTCGTCGTTAGTGAGGGGGCCCTAAAAAGCGTCCATTGTCACTCGCAACTCCGGCGGACAGCAAGCACCACCAGTGCAACGACCCCCAGGGCCGCGCCGGAGAGCCCCGGACCGGGCTGACCGCTCGTGTCGCTCTCGTCGGTGGACGTGGTCGACCCACCGGGCGTCAACACACCGTCGTCGCCTGTCGTCGAGTCGGTGGTCGTCGTGTTGTCGGTCGGAGCGTCAGTACTCGTCACAGTAGTCCGGGAGACCGTCGACTCTGTTCCGTTCGCCGTAGAGGTCAACGTCGCAGCGGTCGTCGAAGTCGTGGTCGTCGGTGTCGTCCCATCAGGACCCGAGTCTGTCGTCGTGGTCGCGGGGCGGGTTGTCTCTGATCCCCCGCCAGGAGACGAACCGCCGCCGCCATCACTCGGCGTCGTCGTCGAAGACGGTGTCGTCGTGCGGGCTTCTTCGACGGTAATCGTCGACGAGCCGCTCACGCCGACGAGCGCCCGCTCGCCGAAGGCGGTTTCGTCGATGCGAACGCCCGCATACAATGCGTACTCGCCGGTGGAGAGGTCACTGGCCGCGACGGTCACGACGTACCCGCTTTCGGTCTCCTGTGTCGCCGTCACGCGTGTTTCGCCCTCGCTGTCCGCGATGACCGCCTCGACGGAGTCGGGGGCTGGCACATCGCTCATCTCGGTTACCTCGACGGTCGCGTTGAAGCGCTCGCCCTCGGTGACCGTCGACGGTGCGGAGACCGACACGTCGTACCCCCGAACCACGAGCGGGTGGACCGTCTGATAGTTCCCGTCGTGATACACCGTGAGCACGTACGAGCCGGGCTCGTAGTCGGAGAGGTCGAACGTGAACGACCCGTCACCCGTGCCGCGCTTCGAGGCCTCGATCTGCTCCTCGCCGTTGTAGAGGTACACCCGGTACACCTCGTCCGGACCGGTCACTTCGACGCTTACAGATCCTCCGGGATCAGCCACCGAGACACCCGAAACGTCGAACGTCTGGCCCTCGAACGTGACCGTCCGGGACGGCGTCTCGATGCTGTCGGAGACGGACATCTCCCACGTCGCAGTGTCGGTCGCTGCCCCGGAATCGGCCACCCCCGAGGAGAGTGCCGGGCTGACCACTGCAACGAGAAGCACCGCACAGAACACGGCCGGGAGGGCGGCTCGATGCACGTCCCCAAACAGGCTCAATTCGCGCATAAGGTTTGTGGATCGAAGGATTTCAGTCTGGCAGGACGGTCTCGGTGACCCGACTTGTTCGGGCGACGCTCGTGGCTGTCCCTGGCTCTACATCTCCCGCGCCGTGATGCTCTTGACCGTCCGCACAATCTCGCCCGGCGCGTGCTTCGGATGGGCGGAGAGGAACAAATGTACGTGGTCGGGTGAGATGTGAAGCGACAGTATCTCGTAGCCATACTCGTTGCACACGTTGCAGAAACTCGCTTCCAGCGAATCCTCGATTGGTTCGAGGATGGCGTGGCGGTACTTCGGACACCACACGAAATGGTAGTTGACGTTGTACACCGTGTGATTCGACCGCTTCTCACCCATATCGAACCCACTCCACCAACATAGTTGAGTATATCTAAAGGATATACGAAGGTATGGTGAATCGCTTTGAAATCGACGGCGAGGAAGTTCTCGACGGCGAGGTCAAACCGTTCGGGAACAGCGCCCACGTCACCGTCCCTAAACGATGGCGTGGAGCCGACGTGAAAGTCGTCCGAACCTCAGAACCCACCGAACAAGACGAAGAATGACCAACTCACAGGCCCTCGTCAAGACGCTGGACTTCCAACTCGACATACAGAGTGACAACGAGGGTCTGCTGTACGACGCCACACTCGAAGCCCGCTCGGTGTACAACGAAACCATCCAGCTCGCCAAAGACGGCGTGGACTGGGACGCCATCCCCGACCGCGTGGCCGACGATACCAACCTCGTGAAGAACACGACTCAGCGCGTCGTCGCCAAGGCTCTCGGCGCGATGGAGAACTACTACGAGTACGACGACTTCGGACTCCCGAGTCACACCAAAGACGGTGCGTACCCGCTTCGAGCGAACTACGAGGAGGGGTACAACCTGTCGCTCACCGACGACGGTGACGTGGAGTTCCGTATCAGCGCGAAGCCGTACAAACACGTCAAGGGATTCCTCAAAGGGAGTGACGCCCATCTCGATATTCTCAAAACCGCACTCGAAAACGACGAGTGGAAGATTGGGACCGCGGAAGCCCTGTTCCACAACGACAACGCTGAGTTGCACGTCAATGTCACCAACACCGAGCAGACTGTTCGAGACAAGCAGGACTCCCGGACTGTCGTGGGTGTGGATGTGAACGAGGACAATGTAGCCCTCACCGCTCTGTCCGAAGACGGGGTTGAGGACTCGTTGGTTATCGACTTTCCCGAGATCAAGTTCGAGCGTCACCGCTACTTCACGATGCGGAAGCGCGTCCAGAACGCGGGGAAGGACAGCATCCACGACACGCTGGAAGGGCGTGAGGAACGGTTCGTCCGCGACAGACTCCACAAGGTGTCTCGGCATATCGTGGAGTGGAGCCAGCAGTTCGAGAAGCCGTGTATCGTCTTTGAAGACCTCAAAGAGATGCGCGACAGTATCGACTACGGCACACGGATGAACCGACGCTTGCACCACCTCCCGTTCCGCGCCCTCCAGTTCTATACGTCGTACAAAGCGTCGTTCGAGGGCATCCCAACGGTGTGGATTAATCCCGAGTACACCAGCCAACGATGTCCGATATGTGGGCATGCGGAGCGTGCGAACCGCAACAAGAAGCGGTTCAAGTGTCGGTTGTGTTCCCACCAAGACCACAGCGACCGTAGTGCAAGCGTCAACATCGCCGTGAAAGGCGTGAAGAAACTCGATTGGAATGTGCCTGCTCTCAACAGCCTTCCCCAAGTGCGGAAGGTGCGACGGCAGGCATCGGGGGCTGTGGACGCCCCGACCGTGACCCACCCGACCGTCCGAGGCTATCAGGCCGATGGTCGCGTGGGAGTGTCCGACTAACCCACGGGAAGCCTCGGGGCTTGACCCCGAGGCGGTTCACAGGTATCAGTTCGTTGTGTGCTGTACGAGGGTAGAGTAAACATTATGGGACCACAGTATGATTTGTCCATTATGATAACATATCTCGTCACGGTGGGGTCTGACTTGGGACAGGGCCCACCGAGCGACCGGAGTAGATCGACCGGCAGTGGTCGCCGGAACCCCGACGCCAGTACCGGTATTTCAGCGGTGGGGGGATAACTAATGGGTCGGTTTCGGACCGCCACGGTCCTGCTGTTCGCGACCGTGATGACGCTCTCGATGATGACGGGGGCGGGGTTCGCCGAGACAGCAGGCACCACGGCACCTGTCGACCAGAACGCATCGAACACGTCGTACGCAGTCATCCAGGGCGACACCTGTGTCGACGTCGCGGCGTTCGGCGACGGAACGGAGTCCGTCGAGGAGTTCTACGACTACACGGTCGAGGAGGACACGGACGGTGACGGGGACGACGAGGGCGTCTACAGTTCGCTCGGGACGCAGGCGCTCCAGAAGTCCCAGACGAGCCAGGTCCTGCTGTACGAGGGCACCGACGGCGTTAGCCTCGTCACAGTCCACGACGAGTACGGTGACGACGGCGAAGGAGCCCGCGTCTCGTACAACGTCTCCGCGTTCGACGAGTCGGGCTCCCTCATCAAGTCCAACTGGACCGTCAGGGATGACTTCTACAACGGTGCCCCATCCGAGGACTACGACGTGTTCGTCAACGGAAGCGGGAACTACGCCGCCTGGTTCTGGCTCGACAACCGAACCGACGGCGGCGCGCTGACGCCCGAGAACGAGGACGACACTGCCGGGTTCGCTATCCAGCCGGGGTTCAACGACGATATCCACTACCCCGACGAGCTAGACGACCTCGACGACAACGGCGACAAGCACCCCGACCCCGATTACGAGGGGGGCCAGATAGAGCAGTGGAACGTTCTCTCGAACGACGGCACCGATGACGGTGTCGCCACCGAGCTGAACATGTCCCAGAACGTGACGATCGTCGAGCAGAGCTGTGAGAACGTTCGGCGGGCTGCGCTACGGGACAAGATCGACGTCTGGGACCGCTCGATCCTGCCGCTGCGCGCGGACACGTCGAACGCCGCGACGCGGATCCCGAACGCCGACTGGCGTATTCAGAGCCCGGGCGGCGACGAGACCTCCCTGAACAAGCCGTGGATCGGCGTGTTCAACGAGAGCGAAACGATCACCGTCGAGTACGACCACAGCGTCACGCAACGAGCCTCCGACGAGTTCGAGGGCGAGTCCGTGACACTCGTCGCTGGGAGACTCGAACCCACCCAGGGCCGCAACCAGATCATGAACATGAACCTGGGGTCGCTGTCGCTGATGAGCGGGAGCGTCTCGGACATCAACGAGAACGTGACGTTCAGCGAGGTCGACGAGAAAACCCTGGACGCCGGCACGGCCGACGCGGCGTTCGACTTCGATCCCTCACAGTCCGGCCAGTACATGCTGCTGATGGCGAACGCCTCCGACGGCGAGGGGCTCGTCGTCGATAACGGCGACCTCTCCATCGACGGCAACATCACGGTGCTCGGGGTCGAGCAGGTGGCCGTCCAGAAGGAACCCTCCTCGGTCGACCCGACGACGATCGAGAGTCAGAACAACGTGACCCCGGGCACGAACCTCACGTTCGACGTCGACGCGGGCAGTTCCGGTGACCCCGTCGCCCACGCGGTCGCCGTCTACGACGAGGACACCGGCTTCGTCGACCAGTCCTTCGTGATCGACGTTGAGGAGCGCCCCTCGCTCGATTTCAACGCGACCGAAGACCTCCGGATCGAGCACTCGGTCAACGAGACCAACGGCGTGCTCCGCACGGAGGGCGACGTCTCCTTCGACGGCCGGGATTTCTCCGACGAGCGACGGACGGAGCCGATGAACATTCCGGAGCTGATAGCAAACAACGGGCCGCCGTCGACCAACCCCGAAACCGAGTACGTGCCCGCCGTGGGCGGGGAGCGGCTCGACGCCTCGATGACGGTCGTCAACGGCTCCGCCACCGAGACGATCACCGTCGAGACCCTCGGTAACTGGACGACGAACACCGAGTACCGCTGGGTCCACGTCGCCGTCGAGGAGGACGGGTCGACGATGTACACGAACACCGACGAGTTCCAGCTGTCGGAACCCGACGAGGCTGAACCGCCGGACGACGGAAACGAAACCGACCCCGACGAGGGTGACGGCGGTGGGGGTGGCGGCGCGCCGCCAGGCGACCTGCCCGACCCGATCCAGCAAGTCGAAACGGAGGTCACCGTGACTGACGGCAAGGCAAACGTCCAGATCATGCACGCCAAAGGGTTCGAGCCCGTCGAGATCGACCTCTCCTCGGCGTTCGCGGACCGCGAGGGCGTCCGGCTCGAAGGGATGTCCGTCGAGTTCGCCCGGGACACGGACTTCAACATGACCGTCGACCAGGGCCCCGAGGACGTGCCCTCGGTCCACGCGGGACAGTCCGACATGGAGTACTTCAACGTCTCCTATGCGGACGCACCCGAAACCCGGGAAGTGCAGTTCACGTTCACCGTCGACCAGTCGACGCTGGACGAGCAGGGCATCGAGTGGAGCGACGTGGCGCTGTACCGCTACAGCGACGGCGAGTGGCAGCAGGTCGAGACGGGAGTCATCGGGCCGACCGACAACGGTTACCGCTACCAAGCAACGTCGCCCGGCCTCTCGGTGTTCGCCGTCTCGACGGAAGAGCCCCAGGTAGCGCCGCCGAGCGCGTTCAGCGTCTCGGACGCGTCGCTCGACAGTGAGGAGATCACGGTCGGCGAGGAGGCGACCGTCAGCGCCACCGTCCGGAACGCGGCAGGCGTCGAGGGGAACTACACGGTGAACCTGACCGTCGACGGCGAGGTCGTCGACGAACGGACGGTTTCGGTCGGTCCCGGCGAGTCCACCGAGGTGAGCTTCACCCGGCAGTTCGACGAAGTGGGGCAGTTCCAGATCGGGATCGGCGGCATGAATGCCGGCGAACTCGCGGTCGTCGAGAGTCAGGAGACCACGACTACGACGACCACGACGGCCGGGCCGGGTGACGGAGACGGCGGTGCCGGTGACGGCGATGGCGGTGCCGGTGACGGCGATGGCGGCGGTGGTCTCGGCGGCCTGTTCATCGCGTTGTTCCTGATCGTGTTGCTGGTCGCCGCCATCGGCTACTACCTCGCACAGCGGGAGGACATCGACTTCTCCCCCGCGGACTTCACGGGGCGTCTCGAGGACGACGAAGACGACGTGCTCGACGACGGGTCGTCGTCCGCAGGGTCCGCGAGCGCCACCAGTGCCGCTGACGACGAAGACACGGACGACGACGAGAGTGGCGGAGACGACGACGGTGAAGACGGAAGTGATGGCGACGACGACAGCGACGGCGGTGACGGTGGGGACGGAGATGCTGGTGACGACGGCGGTGACGATGGAGGCGATGATGGCGGTGACGACGATGATAGTGATGGCGGCGACGACGGTGGCGGCGATGACGGCGGTGGCGACGACGGCCACAGTGGGTCCGAGATCGCGAGTCACGGAGAGAGCCGAGAATCCGCCCCTGACGGTTCCGAGAGCGACGAGGCCACGGCCGACGAGGGCGAGAACGCGTCGTCCGACACCGGCGAGTCGACGGGGACGGACACGCCAACCGACACCACGGCGTCGGAGCTGTTCGCCGCCGAGGACGGGAGCGACGACGAGGACGACGAGTCCGAGGCGGAGCGCTCGCCGGTCGAGGTCGCGACCGACATGTTCGACGAGCCGGAAGACGAGGACGAATCGGGCGGCGAGGAACTCGACGCGAGCGACATTCTGAGCGACTCGGACGACGGGGAGTCGTAAGGGGGACCCTTATCATCGTTCGGAGTTCTTGCGTATCTATGGAACCGGGGTCGGGTACGGAGCCGATCGTGTCGTGTGAGTCCCTGGGTCGGGAGTACACCCGTTCGTCCGGTCGGTGGCTCGACCGCTTTCGGTCGGTCGACCGGCCAACGGTGACGGCGCTCTCCGATGTGACCCTCGCGGTCGACAGCGACGAAGTCGTCGGGATCGCCGGCCCGAGCGGGAGCGGGAAGTCGACCCTGCTGCACCTGCTTGCGGCCCTCGACGTGCCGAGCGAGGGCACGGTCGAGGTCGCGGGGACCGACGTGACCGGGCTGTCCGAACGGAAGCGAACACGGCTCCGGCTCGACCACGTCGGGATCGTCTTCCAGCGGTTCTACCTGCTACCGTCGCTCTCGGCGCGCGGGAACGTCGCGCTGCCGCTGGTCCAGCGCGGGGTCTCGAAGCGAAATCGCCGGGAGCGCGCGACGGCGCTGCTGGAGCGGGTCGGGCTCGGCGAGCGCGTGACACACCGTCCGGACGAGCTGAGCGGCGGCGAACAGCAACGGGTCGCGATAGCGCGCGCACTCGCCACCGACCCGGCGGTCGTGCTGGCCGACGAGCCGACGGGCGAACTCGACTCGGCCACGAGCGAACGGGTGCTCGACCTCCTGACCGATGTCGCGGACGAGCGGGCGGTGATACTGGCCTCGCACGACGACCAGGCGCTCGACCGAACCGACCGGGTCGTCCGACTGCGCGACGGTCGCGTGGTGCGCGATGCCTGAGGGACCCCAATCCTCGCGACTCCGCCGGGTTACGGGGCTGTTCGGGCTCGGCTTCCGCGGGGCGCTCGCCAGGCTCCGGGGCGGCGACTCGCGCCGAGTGCTCGTGACGGTCGTCGGCGTCGGGATCGCGGTCGGCTTTACGCTGACCGTCACCGGAGTCGCAGTGGGCCTCGCCGGACAGTCGACGGTCGCCTCCGACGACGTCGACTACTGGGTCGTTCCGGAGCAGGGCTCCTCGCCGCTGACGGTCGCCTCCGGCGGCGTCCGGCTCGGCGACTCCCACGCGACGGCGCGGTCGATCGCGGACGACCAGCGGGTTCGGGGCGCGACGCCCGTATTGCTGGAGTTCGTCGCCCTGGAGAACCCGACGGATGACACCCGGGAGTACGTGTTAGTGGCCGGCGTCGTTCCCGCGGACGACACGTTCGAGGTGTTCGGCGTCTCGACGGCCGGGCTCGCGCCCGGCGACCCCCACTACGCGAACGGCACGTACGACGGGGAGCGGACGGACGAGGTCGTTCTGAGCGACGGCGCGGCCGAACTCCTGAACGCCACGGACGGCGGCGCAGTCGAGTTGCAGGTGCGCGGCGCGGAGCCGCGGCGACTGCAGGTAGTCAACGTTTCCGTGGCGGAGTCGCGGGGGACGGGCACCTTTCCCGTCGCCGTGATGCACCTGAGCGAACTCCAGTCGATCACCGGCGCGGCCGACGGCGACCAGGCGAACCAGATCCTCGTCCGGACGAACGACCGCTCGGTCCGCGAGGAGCTGGACGGCGTCTACCCCGAGACGACCGTGATCGCCCGCAACGACGTCGGGCTCGACCGCGGCGGGGCCGACGACCTGCCGCTTGCGATCGCGGCCGCGGCGTTCGTCACCGCGCTCTCCGTCGGCACGCTCGCCGTGGCGACGACGATGGGACTCGAGGTGACCGGCGACCGCCAGCGGCTCGCACTCCTCGCTGCCGTGGGGTTCTCCCGGCGCTCCCGGGCGGTCGTGGTCCTGGCGGAGGTGCTCACCGTCGCCGTCGTCGGCGGGATCGCCGGCATCGGCGTCGGCGTCGCCGGCGTAGAAATCACGAACCGGGTTGCTGCAGAATACGTCGCCGACGCGTCGGCCGCGACCTTCCACCCGCTGTTCGTGCCGTACGGGATCGGGCTCGCCGTCGTCATCGGGCTGGTCGCGTCGCTGTATCCCGTCTACCTGAGCTACCGGTCCCGGCCGCTGGAGGTGATCGACCGATGAGCCGCCTGCGGCGGATCCGCGCGATACTGGGCGTCGCAGGGTCGCAGTTCCGATACGACCCGGGTCGGACCGCCCTCGCAGTCGTGGGAATCGCCGTCGCCGTCCTGGCGACCACCGTCCTGGCCGGCGTCGGCGTCGGCGTCCTCGCCACGGGCGAGGCCCAGTTCGACGCCGCCGACCGCGACCTGTGGGTCACCGGCGGGCCGGTCCAGTTCCAGCCGGGGACGGTCGGCGGTATCGAGAACACGCTGGTCGACGCCCACACGGTCGCCGCCGAACTCAACGAGCGTGACGACGTCCAGACGGCGGTCCCGATGGCGTTCCAGTCGGTGTACGTCAGCCCGGACGGCGAAGATTTCGAGACGTACGTCGGGGCGGGCGCGCCGGCGAGGGGCCCCTCGGTCACGATCACCGAAGGTCAGGAGTTCAGCTCCGAAGACGTCCACTACGCCAACGGGAGCTACGACGGGCCGATGACCCACGAGATGGTGATCGACCGGCAGACTGCGAACCGGTTCAACGTCTCCGTGGGCGACACGCTGTACGCCGGGGGGACGATCGCGACCGCCAGGCAACACGAGTTCCGGATCGTCGGGATCTCGCCGACGTACTCGCGGTTCCTCGGGACGCCGACCGTGACGATGCATCTGAGCGAACTGCAGGAGGTCTCGGGGACGACCGCGGCCGACCGCGCGACGTTCATCACCGTCGACCTGCAGGACGGCGCGAACCCCGAAGCGGTCAAAGCCGAACTCGAGGCCGAGTACCCCGACTACGAGGTCCGCACCAACGACGAGCAGATCCGGGCGATCCTCGGCGATCAGGCGGTCGTCATCGCGAGCGCCGTGAGCCTGCTCGTGCTGTCGGTCGCCGGCGGGCTGGCGCTGACGCTGAACGTCCTGCTCTCGGTCATCTATCAGCAGCGCCGCGAGTTCGCCGTGCTCAGGGCGATCGGGTGGTCGCCATGGACCGTCGTCGGGACGACAACCGCCTGGGCGTCGCTTCTGGGGCTGACCGGGAGCGTGCTCGGCGTCGCAGCGGCGATCCCGGTGACCGCAGGACTGAACCACCTGATCACGGCCGTCGTCGGGTTCGACGGGCTGGTGCGGGCGACGCCGGAGGTGCTGGCCGGCGGGTTCGCGCTCGGCGTCGTCGTCAGCCTCGTCGGCGCGCTCGGGATCAGCGTCCTCGTCGCCCGGTACTCGTCGACGTCCGTTCCCGGGCGGTGACGTCCGACTGTTCACCGTTTGACGACGACCGATCCGCGTCCTCCGAGGCGAGAAGATGGACGTAGTCGTCGAGGTCGAACGCGAACTCGCGGGCGGGCGGGAGGTCCACCCACGAAAACGCAAACTCCAGGCCTTCCTCGTCGCCGTCGCCGGTCACGGTGTGTGTCCAGCGGTCGCGGGGCTCATCGACGGTGGCGTGGAAAAAGTGCCGCACGTACCGCTTTGGCGGCGATCGGCGACGCGTCCAGACATCGCGTGCGAGGCAGGTGACCTCAGTGTCGAGCCGCAACCCGCTTTCCTCTTCGACCTCGCGGAACAGCGCCGCAACCGGCGTCTCGTCCGGTTCGACCGTTCCTTTCGGGACCTGCAACCCGTCGTATTCCGGGCCCTCGAACACCAGGAGTTCGCCCCCGCCACGCGTGAGATAGGCACATACCTTTGGGACGTGGCGAACACGGGCGGAATACATAGCTAGTTGACAATAACGCGGACGACAAAAACGTTCTGGCAGCCCCTGAACACGGACAGTCACTCACTATTCACCGGTTTCCGAGCGTGTACTCGGCGACTTCCTCGGAGTCGCAGTTCGGACAGCCGGCTTCGTCGTCCGACAGCGTCGTCCCACACTGTCGGCATTCGCGGATCGTCACCGCGTCGTCGCCGAAGAGCCCGGAGACGAGACCGGTGAGATCGACCATGGGGGAATCCACCCGTGACCAACACAGGTCAAATAAATAACTATTATGGCCTCCGCGTAATGCAAGGTGGAGCCTCCGGCCTCAAGGAGCGACCGAAGCGTAGCGAAGGGAGCGAGTAGGCCGGAGAGGAAACCGACACGGTACGACGCAACCGGTATGCTTCGACCGACCGACACCCAATCGTATAAGTACCCCCGCCCTTCTCTGGACTGTGGGTTCACGCACGACGACAACCGTCACGGCGAACAGTTCGAGTGCCAGAAGTGCGGGTACGAGGTGAACGCCGATTACAACGGCGCGAAGAACATCGGGCTACGGTACGCTCGAAAGCGAACACACAGACTCCGGTCCTCGCCCAAGTCGGGGAGCGGAGACGCAGCAGTAGACCTGCGTATAAATGGTGGGACGTTGAACGGCAAGAGCACCCGGCATATTGCCGGAGACTGATTGCCGGGAGTCCACATCAAAGCCACCGAAAGGCGAAGCCTTTCGAGGCCTCGATAGAGCGAAGCTCTATCGGTGGCCCCACCCTCAAGGACCGAGGCGCAGAGCGCCGAGGGAGTAGGGTGAGGTAGTTTACAGGTCGGTGACTGCCGCCCGACCAGCGTCGACCGCTGCCCGCAGTTCGGCGATCCCGGGCAAGCCATCACGGACCCAGGCGACGAGTGCAACGGCCGAAAGGAGGATCTGCAACAAAAACAGTGGCGTGGGCTCAATGCCGAGGAAGTGTGCTGTGAAGCTCTGTTGGGTCTCGTACTCGACTGGCGGGAGGAGCGGCCATGCCAGAAACGCAAGGTCCGCATAGTGCCCGGCGACCACCGTCGGGAGCGCGTCCGTCGCGAGGTGGACACCGTAGCCCACGCCGAAGGCAGCACCGAGCAGGGGACGGTCACGCCCGTTACAGACAAGCACGACGACGGCGACAACCACTCCGGCGACGAGCGCCGAGTGTGTGAGCGACCGGCCGTTCGGGAGGACGCCGAACGTCCAGGCCAGTGGCTTGTCAACGAGGTCAGGGAACTGTGTTCCAACGGCGAGCAGGATCGCTTCCGAACCGGTCGGTGGCTGCCCCCGACGATCGCGTGCCAACTGACTCCAGAGCAGATAGCCGACGGCGAGATGTCCCCAGGGCCACATCAAACGCTCGTTGGAGCAGCAAACGGAAACGGACTTCGGTTGGGATCCCCCGACAGCGGTGTGCCCGACACAGGAACGAGTCGGGTTTTAAGATGTGCGGGCAGTTACGGCATGATAATGGCGACCCGACGGCGCTGGCAGTTCATCCACGGACAGGTAGCCTGGATGCTCGCGACGATCCTCTGTTTAGCCCTGCTCGGGTCGCTCACGCTCGAACTGTTCTTCGTCGTCTCGCTCATCGGCTTCCTCGTCGTGATGGAACTCACCGCACCGTTCACCGTTACGCCGGCGTGGCGCGCGCGGCTGAAGTGGATCGTCGGTCTCGGCCTCGTTGTGTTCGCGTATATCGTCGTGCGGCGCATCCTCGCCATCCTCCCACCGGAGGTGTTTGGATGAGGTCACTTTCGGCGCTCACGTACCCACAGGTACTCCTCGCAGCACTGCTCGTTGCGACGGTTGCCGGCGTCGGCGTCGCGGCGAGCACGTCCAGCGCCGGGTTTGGCGCATACAACCCCGCCTGGGACGGGGCGTCTGACCTCCGAACCATCGCCGACGAGCAGGGTACGGAGAGCCAGATCGTCAGGGACACCGCGGCGTACGACACCCTCGGGCCGAACGAGACCGTCGCAGTCGTCCTTTCACCGGACGAACCGTACGACGCGAACGACACCGAACGGGTACGCACCTTCGTCGAGAACGGCGGAACAGTCGTAGTTGCGGCTGACTTCGGCGCGAACGGGAACGACCTCCTCGCCGGCCTCGGAGCGGATGCCCGGGTCGACGGCGCGCCGCTCCGCGACGAGCGTCACTACTACCGCGCCCCCGCGCTCCCCGTGGCGACGAACGTCTCGAACCACTCGCTGACCAGTGGCGTCCGACGCGTCACGCTGAACCACGGCAGCGCAGTCAACGCCAGCGGGGCGACAGTATTGATTGCCTCCTCGTCGTACGGCTATCTCGACCGGAACGGGAACGACACCATCGACGACAACGAAACGTTGGCGTCGTATCCCGTCGCGACGGTCGAACGTGCCGGTGACGGGCGCGTGATTGCCGTGAGCGACCCGAGTATCCTGATCAACGCGATGCTCGAACGCACGGACAATCGCGCGTTCGCGGGCAACCTGCTCGGGTCGGCCGACACCGTCGTGCTCGATTACTCCCACTCCGAAGAGCTCCCACCGCTCGTCGCGTTACAACTGACGGTCCAGCGCTCGGCCGTGCTACAGGTTCTCCTCGGTGTACTCGGCGTACTCGGGGTCGGCGCGTGGGCGCGCCGTCCGTCGGTGTCGGTGCCGATACCGATACCGTGGAGCGACGACAGCCCGGACAACGCTGGCCCGTTCCTGTCGACCGAAGAGGTCGCTGAGACGGTTCGCAGGCGACACCCGGACTGGCAGGCGGACCGTGTCGAACGCGTGACGGAAGGGATTATGCGTCGTCGTTCCGAACGAACTGACGATGACTGACCCGGCGACGTTGTACGAGGATATCCGCGACGAGATATCGACGGTACTCATCGGGAACGAACACGTCCTCGAACGCATCACGATATCGCTTCTGACGCGCGGCCACGTCCTGCTGGAGGGCGTTCCGGGGACCGCCAAGACGACCATGGCGAACCTCTTTGCGACGGCCACCGGCCTGGAGTACGCCCGGATCCAGATGACGCCCGACATCCTCCCGGCCGACATCACCGGGACGCAGATGTACCGCGAGTACACGGGGGAGTTCGAACTACAGCGCGGCCCCGTGTTCGCGAACGTCGTCGTCGCCGACGAGATAAACCGCGCGACGCCGAAGACCCAGAGCGCGCTGCTCGAAGCCATGGAGGAACGGCAGGTCACCATCGAGGGGACGCCGCTCGAACTGCCCGAGCCGTTCATCGTCGTCGCGACGCAGAACCCGATCGAGATGGAGGGTACCTTCGAACTGCCCGAGGCCCAGCGGGACCGCTTCCAGTTCAAGGTGAACGTCGACCTGCCGCCGCGCGACGAGGAGGCGGAGATGCTCGACCGGTTCGACGAGGACCCGCTGCTGGACGCGGGGAGCATCAGTCAGGTCGTCTCAGAGTCCGACATCTCCGCGGCCCGACAAACCGTCGAGGACACGTACATCGACGAGCGGGTCCGGGACTACGCTCTCGACATCGTCGAGGCGTCACGGACCCATCCCGAGGTGGAACACGGCGGGTCGCCGCGTGCGTCGCTTGCGTTCCTGAACGCGTCGAAGGCACGGGCACGGATCGAGGGCCGCGAGTACGTCATCCCCGGCGACGTGAAGGCGCTCGCCGAGTCGATACTCGCCCACCGGCTGGTGCTCACGGCGGACGCGGAGTTCGGCGACGTCTCCCCGCGGGACATCGTCACGGAACTCTTCGAGGACGTCGAACCGCCGAGCGAAATACGTCCCGAACCGGAGCCGACGCCGGACGGCGGCCGCTCCGAAGGGGAGTGAGCTACGCCGCCTCGTCCCAGCGGAGCGTCACGAGGTAGTCCGCCCGTTCGTTTTCCGCACGCGTCGTCTCCCCAGTGACGGGCGTATCGAGCGCCTGCGCCAGCCCGACGGCGAGAACGGACTGGACCGGATGGTCGAACCGGTCGAGGGAGCCGAAGGCGCTCGCCCGGACGGCCACTGTTGCCCGCGCGTCTTCGGAGTCAACGTCGACCCGCAGATCCTCGGCGAGTTCGAACTGCTCGCCGACCGCGTCCGCCAGCCCCTCGACGACGGCTGCCGGCTCCGCCCCCGGGTCGCCCGAGCGTGCCCGCTCGACTTCGCGGACGAGGGGGTCGCCCGTCGGCCGAAAGGAAGCGCCACGCTCCGCGGGGTCGTCGCCGACGACGAGCGGGGCCGTCAGCGCATCCGCGTCGGGGAGCGTGTAGTCGACGTGCTGGGGCACGTACAGCCAGGCCAGCGGGTCCGAGGCGTCCGTGGGGACGTACACGGTCCGGTCGGTCAGCCCGAGGTCCTCGACCAGCGCCGCCTCGGTCTCGGCCATCGCGCCGTACACCGACGACCCGACATCCGCGGCGATGAACCGCTCCGGCGTGAGGTAGTACGTCAGTATCGCAGCGAACAGGCCGGTACCGCCGAGCGCCAGTAGTACATCCCTGGTGGCCGGGAACAGCACCGCCCCCGCGAGGGCGACGGCACCGACGCCAGCCAGCCCGAGCGCGCTGCGTCGGTAGCTGGTGCGGCGAGCCACGGCGTACGAGCGCCGGAGCCGTTCGTTCTCCTCGCGGAGCAGTTCGAGCCGGAGCTGGAGGTCGTCCTCGCCCTCCTCGGCCGGCGATCCATCCGTCACCGTCGTCGGTTGCTGGCGTTCACTCATCGGAATCCTCCGCGAATCCGTTCGTCATCCGTCCGCCTCCACGAGGTCGAACAGCACCAGTTCGTAGCGGTGGAGGCCGTACGCGCCGAGCGCGACGAGGGTCGCGAGGACAAGGGCAGTGATGCCCAGGGAACTCCCCCGCCCCAGCGCGAGCAGTACGATCCCTACCGCACCGCCGATACAGAGCAGCGTCGTGACGGCGTCGCCGAGCGACCGAGACCCGGCTCCCCCGCCGGTCACGAGCGCGACAAGCAGGGCCGCCTCGACCGCGACGAGGACGCCGAGCCCGACCGCGGGGGAGAGCGCGGCGAGCAGGACGTGACCGATGGCGACGGCGTACGGCACCGGCAGCGCGGCCGCGAGGGCGAGCAGCACCCCCCCGACGATCCCGGCCGGGCCAGCGGCGGCTCCCATCACCCCGGCAGCCAGGATGACACAGGCGAGGCTCGCAAAACCTCGTTCGGGGCGGCTCGCGACGCTCACGTCGACTCACCCCTGCGTGCCACACGGCTGCGTGACTCCGGCCGCGCGTCGGCAACGGCCGAGAGCTTGCTCCCGGGACCGACCTCGAACGCCGAAACGCGCTCTAAACCGCCGAGCGAGCGGCGGAACGACTCGAATTCCGCGTAAGCGTCGTACGCGGCGTCGAGGTCCGCCAGCCGGCCCGGCTCGAACAGCACGGTCGGCGTGAGAAACACCATGACGTTACCACCGCCCTGGCGCGCGGCCATGACTGCCTCGCGCACTTCGCTCGGGTGACTGTCGTCCGTGACGATAACCGCCCACAGCGAGTCGCTCAACCGGGGTGAATCCCGGCGAACCGTCGCGAGGAAGGGCGCGTCGTCGGTCCGTCGTGCGCTGACCGTCCTCGCGTCGAAGAAGGGGCGAAGCGACGCTCCGAACTCGGAGTGATCGTCCGCGAGGACCGCGGCGGCGCGGCGGGTCTCGTCGGGCTCCCGGCGGTCGTACCGCGTTCGCCATGCGGTGGTGCGCTCCCCTGACGGGGCGAGGTTCCGCAGCGTACGGCGCACCGTCACGTACTGATCCGTTCCGCCGTGGGGCGGGTACCGCGTGGTCGGTCCCTCGTCGCCGACTGCCGTGAGGCCGAGTCGGCTGTTCAGCGACCGGGCGCTGTTGACGAACGCGAGCGCAACCTCCCGGGCATAGTCGAGTTTCGTCTCGCCGGCAGGGCCGGTCGCCATCGACGCACGGTGGTCGACGTACAGCATCGTCGCCGGGTCGGACTGCGCCTCGAACTCCCGGACGTGCGTGTGGTTCAGCCGCGCCGTCGCGTTCCAGTCGATCCGGCGGACCTCGTCGCCGGGGACGTACTGACGAACCGTCGCGGGTTCGAGGCCCGAGCCGCGCCGCTCCGACGTTCGGGTCCCGATGCCGCTCGCGATCCGGTCGCCGCCCTCCCCCACGTGCATGTCCCTCGGGGCGCGCGGCTCGACCGTGACCCGCTCCGTGTCACCGACTGGCACCTGCGAGCGGAGCAGGCCGAGCGGGTCGGTCGCGGTGAGTACCGGACGGCCGAACTCGAACTCGCCGGCGACGGGGAACGACAGTTCGAACGTCGTGCTTGCGTCCTCGCTGTCGAACCGAACCGTGCGAGCGTCCGTAGCGCCACCCGTCGAGCCGACCGGGGGTGACGCGGTGACGGAGAGGTCGACCGGCGTCGGCGGCCGAGTCGCGGCGAGTGATACCGTCACCGCGTCGTCGGTTGTGACGGTGCCCCGCGAGAGATATCGGTCGACTTCGATGTTTTCGACCGCATCTCGGAGTCCACGAAGGTAGCGGTACTGCCGAGACAGGAGCCACCCGCAGATGACGGCCGCGCCGACGAGCAGCGTCGGCAGGTCGAGCGTGACCGCACCAACGGCCAGAAACCCGGCGAGACAGAGCATTGCCCAGTACCGCCGTGTCGGCTGCATCGTCCCGACAGTGCGGCCGCTGCCAATTGAAGATGTTGGTCGGCGCGGGCGACTGCCCGGGGACGGAAAGACGGAAGCCCTTTTGTCGGTTCCCCGGTTGCAGTACGAACGTTACATGGCCTCGTCCCGCGCGGTCGCAGCTGTCGTCTGTGGCCTTCTCGTCTGTGGAGCAGTGGTCCCGCTCTCGGGCGCAGCGGCGTCCGTCACGCCCGCCGAGGGGGATCGGGCCGTACCGGTCGGCGGCGACACCGTCGTCGCCGTCGCACAGGAGAACAACACCACGACACAGCACGAGAACCCCGCGTCCGCGGGCGAGGACGGGGACCTGGAGAACGTCAACGGCTGGCTGGTAAACCGGCTCTCCGAACGGCTCGGCGACAGCACGCTCCAGTTGAGCCAGGGGGAGTACGACGCCGCCCGCGAGGTCGTCGGTGATGACTACTCCGACCGACTCGGGCAGCTCGTCGACGTGGCAGGCGAGACCAGCGGCGGTGGGGGCGACGGGGGTGATGGGGGCGGTGGCGGCGACGATAACCAGAACGACAGCGCCTCGTTCGACCGCGCACAGGAGGAGCAAGCGGAGTACGTCTCCGAGGTACAGGAGTACCGCGAGACGCGGGACCGATACGAGGCGGCCAAGGAGCGTGGTAACGAGACGGAGGCGCGGCGGGCCGCACGTCGGCTGGACCGGATCGCACAGAACGTGACGGCCACCGGTTCCGAGCTGACCGACGAGTACGAAGCGATCACGAACCGGACCGACGCCGATCTCACGGCGGAGATCCGGACCGTCGGGAACATCAGCGCGAACGTCAGCCGGACACAGTCGGCGATCCGGACAGCGGAGTTCATCGAGACGCGGCTAACGATCACTGCCCGGACGAGCGAGATCACGTTCCTGAACCCGCTCGAAGTGACCGGTCGACTGACCGACGCCAACGGGTCGGCGCTGGCGAATCGGACGGTCGCAGTTCGGCTGGGGAGCCGGACGCAACTGACGACGACGAACGCGACCGGGTACGTCACCGCGTCGTTCAGACCGACGGTCCAGCCGCTCGGCGAGGGGAACGCCACCGTTCGGTACGTTCCGGAGCCGGACTCGATCTATCTCGGCGACGCCACGTCGGTCCCCGTCGAGGTCGACCAGGTCACGCCGACGGTGACGCTCGACGAAACGCCGTCGACGACCGCCTACGACGAGCAGATCACCGTCTCCGGGTCGGTGGCGGCCGAGTCGGTGCCCGCGGCCGGCGTCCCAGTCGCTATCAGGCTCGGTGATACCCGACTCGGAACGGTTCGCACGGACGGTGACGGGGAGTTCACCTTCAGCGCGCGGACTCCGGCAGCAATTCCGACAGGAACGGCAGCACTCAACGCCTCGATACCGGTTCGGAACCGGGCACTCGCAGCCACGGGCACCGGGACGGAAGTGACAGTCGAGGAGACGGACGCATCGCTGACGGTCGCAGCCTCACAGGACGGAGCGGACGCCGTTCGGGCGACTGGCAGACTCACCGCGAACGGAACGCCCGTTTCGAACCAGCGCATCGAACTCCGCGTCAACGGGACTGTTGTAGAGACGGTACAGACGGACGCTAACGGGCAGTACAATGCATCACTGGCGGTACCAGCGTCGATAGCAGACACGGGTGGAGCCGTCGAGGTCACTGCAGTCTACGCTACTGAGCGGACGAACCTCGACGATGCGAGTGCTCGGACAGCCATTGTGCTTCCGACTCCCGCCGAGGTGGCGGACGAGCAGCCGCTGTGGCAGGACTGGCGGGTCCGTGGCGGTATTGGCGTTGTTGGACTGCTCGTCCTCAGCGGCGCGGCGTACTGGTGGCGACGGCGTCGGCAAGAATCGGTCCCCGAGGAGGACGGGTCGTCGCAGTCGGATAGCGCTCCCGGCGATACCGACATCCCGGAGGACGAGGGTGACGAAGCGTTCCCGACAGATGTAATCACGAGCGACGTGCTTGAGAACGGACAGCCTGATCGTGCGGTCGAACTGGCCTACAGCGATGTTCGCCGGCGGATCTCGGACGCCCTCGATGTGCCGTCCGTCCGAACGCACTGGGAGTTCTATCAGGCCTGTCGGGATGCAGGACTCGATACGGAAGGAGTCAAAGCACTCGAACGGCTGACTGAAGCGTACGAACAAGCGGCGTACGCACCCGAAGAACTCTCGATCGCAGAAGCCGACGAGGCGCTTGAAGCCGTTGATGCAGTCAGGTGAGAGATAACTGATTGCGGCGGGGTGTTCAGGTGTTTTGGACTGGACCGATCAGTCAGCTGAAGCAGGCTGCTGGGACGGAGACGGCTTGACGTGAGACGTTCCGTCACCGTGGACGACCACCTGATACCCCATGTATCTGAATTCGATCCTCACCGAATCGTCCGCGGTTTCGAGAACGTCACAGAGACTGTCCACATCAATGGTCTCCTGTAGTGGCGTGAGTTGAGTCGGATCGATGCCTTCCCGGGTTGCGACCTCTTCGACAACTTCAAGAAATAGATCGTCGGCGTTTCGGTCCGAAGGTTCTTCGGTTGACATGATAGGCTCGGCAACGTGATCTTGTTTAAATCTAGGGGACCAGCACATCACGACAGGACGGGATTTCCGGGGAGCACAAATGCACTACTGGGAGCTATCGACTCAACGAGAAACCGCCGGGCAATAGACAAGAGATTCAACGAAGCCCACTACCTGCTTGGGGATTCGACTTCGCTTGAGTTCCTTGAGATGGCAGTTCGGCACAGCAGGCGCTACGACCTGTCGTTGCACTTCATCACGCAGACTGACGGCGAGTTCTCGCTGATGCCCGAAGCGCGGACCATCGCGAATCTCCGTTCGATGACGGTCATTCACCGTGTCCAAGAGGAGGCTGAGAAACTCGAGAGTGGTTCGGACTGAGCGAGCGTGAAGTGGAGTGGGTCCGGAGTGCGAAAGCCGGGAACGAGGAGGACGGGTATTCGGAGGCCTTGTTGGGTATCGACGGTGAGAGGTGGTTTCCGCTTCGGGTGCGGGCGAGTGAGTACGAGGGGGAAATGGTTGATTGAGAAGATAAGTTCGAGATCTACCGACCAACGTTACTGCTGGAACCTTGCTCAGTGAGGTCAGTGGTCCGTATTTGAGACAGTACGTAGCTTCGTTAGTTCTCACGACGACGCAGTAGCGGTGTCACCAGCCTCCGGATCGAACGGGAGGTTGATAACGAGTTCGTCGAACCAGACCACTGGACGCTTGCTCTGACCGTCTTCCTCGAAGAAGATGATACCGAGCTGGGCGAGCTGGCTGAGTTCTTCGTGGACGTTCTTCACGTCTCGGTCAACAACTCGTGCAGTCTCGTTGATACTGGCTGGCTCTTTCCGGCGAACGGCCTCGATGAGATCGAGGACGCGCGGCGTCAGGGTCCCCATGAGATCATCGTAACTCGTGAACGAGAGCGTCGGCGTGGAATCCACCGCATCACTCCGTTTGAGTGTCTCAATGCCCTCGGTAACGTCGTCGTGAAACTCGCGCGACGACTGTACAGTCACGACTAGGGTTGATTCGGATCGAAGCTGTTCGCGCTCCAGTGGATGCAGTGGCGGCGTGGTATCGTTCATGGGTGTCACCGTGGTGTGATGGTCTCACTTGACCTCGAACGCGGATTTCGGGATCTCGCTCCAGAACCGTTCCCAGAGTTCGATCATGCCGGGAAACGTGATACTGTCTGGGTTGGGGTCCGGTGCAACATGCAGTTCGTGTCCTTTCGTGTCCTCGTGTGAATTATCGTATCGGCGAATTGTCCCATCGTCAAGCGTGTGGGGAGGGTTCGGCTCCGTTGCACCGTAATGGAGTTTGTAGGCCCACCCAGACGGATACGCGTCACGGTCAGTCCGCATGCAGAACACGCGGACGACGGTCCCGTCGGGGTACTTCTCCCCTTCGCTTATGCCATCGAGGTCGTCGTCGGTCAGCGATCCCATCCTCGCTTATTGGTACAGAGGCCAACGCAATAACTCTATTGGTACTCAAACCAATGATAGAAACAGCACCACGTGCAAGAGGACATCAAGTGGATCAGACTTGACGAACGCAAGGTGAGTGCGGAGTGCGAAGGCCAGAGACAAAGAAGACTGATTTTTCGGCGTTGCTTTGGATCGACGGCGAAGGCGAGTTTCCGCTTCGGGTTCGGGTGAGTGAGTTTGAAACCGAACTAGTAGAGACAAAGCTAGAGTGAGTCTTCTCGCTGTGCTGCGAGAGTGAGGAAGAGAACAGACAAAGACACTTGCAGACGCCAAAGAAGCCATCGCCTTGATCACGTGATGCTGAATCTTTCACAGTACTTACGGCGAAAAGTGAATGCTGCTTTGCCGGGGAGACCCCCCTACGTCCGCATAATCACAGAGGAATGGATTGGATTGTGTCGTAACGAGTCACTTGTGTCGTGTGGATTCGGTAGTATATTATGCGGACAGAGTGGGGATAGTCGTTCTTCACTCCCAGAATGATATCTGTAACGCTTTGAAAATAGTATTATATTTATAACAAGTGGTAGGTTTATTGTAGCCAATCTATCGCTTCCCCTCCCACCCGTCGTTTCCGCTGTTCTGGAAGACCCCACTCCGAATGAGGACTGAGAGAGACACCCGTCACTTCCGCTGTTCTTGAGGGTGGATAGCGGGGAACTATCTCGTCCAACAGTAGAAACTACTGAGGACCACAGAGGAATTCAAACACCGGAATCGACGGGTGCAAACAGTATATAAAATTTTGCGAACACAGGAAACAACGGAACGGAGGTATAATATAGATGTACTGTGATAGACTAGCGTGTGCCATCTGGATCGCCTTTCAATACTACGCAGAATATCTTCACAGATCGTGATGTCTTCGACATTGAAGGGTTCCAGCCAACCGAACTGATCGAGCGCGACGACCAAATCAACGAATATGCCGCTGCACTCGAACCAGTACTCAACGGCTGGAAGCCAAACAACATCTTCATTTACGGGAAGACGGGGACTGGAAAAACAGCCACAACGCAGTACATGCTGGATTGGCTTCAAAAAGATGTTACAGAACATAACGAGAACCATGAGCAGCGCATCGATCTCTCTGTCGTCTATCTCAACTGTGAGGCACTCACGTCCTCGTATCAGATCGCCGTTGAACTCCTGAATGAACTCCGAGACGAGAACAGGCAAGTCTCAACGCGTGGGCATGCACCAAACGATATCTATAACTGGCTCTTTGAGGAACTCGATTCTAGAGGCGGGGTTGTTCTGATCGTCCTTGACGAGGTTGATAACGTCGGTGAGGACGATACAGTCCTCTACAAACTTGCTCGTCCCGAGATCGAGAACGCGAATCTCGGGCTTATCGGCATTAGCAACGATTTCTCGTTCCGTGATGACCTTTCGGCCAAGGTCAAGGATTCACTCTGTGAAAAAGAGATCCTGTTTCCCGCCTACGAATCCGCTGAGCTCCGTGAAATTCTCTCGCAACGCGCCGAGAAGGGACTTCACGAGACAGCCTACACCAATGGCCCAATAGCGTTGTCAGCTGCCTATGCCGCACAGGATAAAGGAAGTGCACGCCAGGCAATTGATATCCTGCGCGAAGCCGGCGACATCGCTCGGCGTGAAGACGCCGATGAACTCACCGAGGATCACGTCGAAGCGGCCAAGGGTATCGTCGAACGGGGCCGTGTTTCTGAGATGATCGGCAGTCTCTCTCCACACGGAACGTACGCACTGCATGCGCTTGCGATCGCAGAACAGCACGATGAGACACCGATTCGAACTCGGGGCCTCTATGAGATCTATTCCGTTGTTTGTTCGCAACATGCTGCTGATCCCCTTTCAGACCGGGCTCTCCGCGACCATCTATCAGAGATCGACTTGATCGGTCTGGCCGCAGTCAACAAGAAGAATATCGGACGGGCTGGTGGGAAGTACAAGCAGTACGAACTGGATGTCAAGACAGAGTGTGTGATCGAAGCGTTTCAACGAACTGATGGTGTCGATGTCTCGGAAGTGGACCCATAGCTATCTAGGAAGAACAGCGGAAACGACGGGTGGGGGTCCTCAATTCCACCCACGATGTATGGCGGTCCATTCTGTTTTTGTATGTACGTGAACTATCCTGCGCTGTTTACCGCTGCCGTCTTTTGGGACGTTCGCAATGCTACTCAAGCAGGGGACTGCATCGCCCCACAATTCCTGGAAGTGACGTTCAAATTCCCTAACAGCTTTTTCGGAGGATGTAATTCCGCTCTGTGCGGCGATGGCAGCGCAGGACAAGGGATCAGCGCGGCAGGCGATTCGGTATCTGTACAAGGCGGGTGAACTGGCGTCGAACGGCGGCGACGAACCCGTCACAGGACTTTGCGACGCGACCTATTCGTTACAGATGTGGACTGTAGTCCGAGGGAGCCTAGTCATCCAGCGCAACCTCATAGAGCTGCAGGTGGGACTCGACCAACGAGTCTAGACTGAAGTTCTCCTCGACGAGTTCTCGGGCTCTAGCTGTGAGACGGTCAGTGTTTCCAGTTGCCGAAATTGCGTCCAGTATCGCCGCCTCCAGTTCGGGAACATCCTCCGGGTCGACGAGCCACAGGTGCCGTCCATCGACAGCCTGCTCCGCAACGGCCCCGACACGAGTCGACACGACTGGGCACTCCATCGCCATCGCCTCGAGAGCGACCATGGGTCCCGTCTCCGATCGAGACGATACGACGAGCAAGTCCAGGCCCGAGAGAATCCGAGGAATGTCCGACCGCCAACCGAGAAACTCGACCGCGGATTCGAGATCGTGCGTTCGGATCTTCGAACGGACTCGCTTTGCATACCCCCGTTGCGAGTCGAGTTCGGAACCGGCGATCACCAGTTTGCTGTCTGGCTGACGCTCGTGAACGGCAGCGAACGCGTCGATTAGTACGTCGAACCCCTTGACCGGGTTGATATTTCCGATCGCACCGATCAGGAACGTCGAGGGATCGACATCAAGTTCCGAGCGCAGGTCCCTCCTGCCCTCGGGATAGTTCTCCGGATCGAACTCCTCGAGATCGACAGGTGGATAGAGCGGGACGATCGTGTCGCTGTCGAGACCGAAATACTCGATTGCCGAATCGCACGAGATACCAATACCGTCCGCATATCGGTTCGCAAGCGATCCAGCGATGGAATTGACGGGCCAGGGCGTGAGCACGTCATTGAAGTGCCAGACGAGAGTTGCCGACGACCTGGCGGTTCCAATAGCTGGTTGAAAGTTATACGGCGTGTTTACGTGAACGAGATCGTACCCTTCAGAATCTATGAGCTGTCGAACGCCACGGATCTTTTTCGGGAGCGTCGAAACGAAGCGGACGTTTTCCCGAAGTCTTCGAGGAGATCTCAGTCTAGGAATCCGCATCCGATGCACCGTGGCGCCAATGTCGCGCGCTGCGTCAGCAAAATCGTCGTCTCCCGTGGGGATGAGGAAGTCCACATCGACGTTTCGGTCCGAAAGTCGGTCCGCCACCGGGATGGCCCTCGCTCCTGGCCCACCCATTCTGGGGTCTGTAAAACACGCGAGGACGCGCATGCTATCCGTCATACAGCTCACCCTCTGAGGCAATCTTCTGAGACACATCCTCCCGTCGTTCGAACTGCACCACGGCAATCGGAAGTGCGATTGCGATCCAGAACCATGGAGAGAGGGTCGTCGTAATCGACTTTGCGACAAGGCTTACAATGATCATAGTAATCGCGCCGTTTACAAGTGCAAGCGTGACGTCCGGCATTCGAAGGTTCTTGTTCAGGTGGAAGCCCACTGCTTCCCATGAGCTCGTAGTCACAGCCCCCAGGAAACTGATCAGTCCGAGCAGTCCAGTTTCGGCTAGAATAGTCCCGAAAAGAGACATCGGATAGTAGGACCCGACGCCGACGCCGAAGAGTGGACGGCGGAGCCACACCTCGACGCTCCGAACGAGATATCGGGCTCTGTAAGAACCCGAGCCATCCTGAAACTGCAACTTCTCGAATACGTATTCGACGACCGAGCTACTCTCTGTCACCAAAACCACAGATACGAGTCCGATACCGAATACTATCGCACATCCCAAAAGTCGTATGACTCGGGTCCGCTCGAAATCAGTAGTCAGGACACCCAGACCCGCCGTCACGGCAGCGAGGACCAACAACCCACCGTACCCGGTCGAACTGGTGGTGAGCAGGAGAAGCGTGAACAAAGCGACGACGACTCCGAACAGCGTCCGGTCTCTAAACACCCTGTTCGAGCCGGTCAAATAGAGCGTGGAACACACTGCCAGCAGATACAGCAAGAACTGAGCCGTATGTCCGGGTTCGCCGGAGACCGTTCCCATTCTCGGGAGAGGGCCGAGGAAGCCATATCCTTGCCCTGCCGGCCACATGTCGCCAAATATGATACCAATATTCACCAGCTGCTGGATACCAGTGAGGATAGAAAGTTGGTATAGTATTCCTGATAAACCCGCGAGGAAACCACCAAAGACGAGGGTTCGAAGGTAGAGCGGCAGTTCCTTAATCCGCATATTCATTGCAGTGAATACAATGACGACCACCGTGAAGATCCTGAGAGCGAGCTGAGTAATGTTTGAGTTCTGGAAGGAGAGAAGTACCCAATCGAAATTGCCTGCGTATTTTCCATACGGGTTGATTTCAACCGGAGCGGGATTGATAGCGACATGGGCCACCGAAATTGCGGCCACGATCAAGAACACACCAAACCAAGAATACGACTGACTCCATTGTAGTTCTGCTTCACCGCCCTTCGCCCATCGATACAACTGGTTGAACATGAGTCCGAAGAACGCGATCTCTGGAGGGGTAAATCGATGACTGATCGCGACTATCACCGTGATGCCGAAGAACGGTACCGTCGCGAGAAAATAAAGAATAGAACGCTTCCTGGATCCAATTGTAACTAAGAGAATCGGCAAGAACACTAGAACCGAGGGGTAAATTTTCACCATCGCTATTGGGTTTCGTCGGTCAAGACATTACTACCTGCTATCAAAGGCCTTGTGATAGCAGTGTGGGGTTGGACTCGCTGTCATCACTCGAGTCTTCGGTGTCCAAAGAAATGTATGAAGGTAGGAAGGTTTCATTAGGATCGTACTCTGATATGAGCGTCTGGATCCACTCGCACGGGATATCACCAAACGTCATAGCGTTTTAGACTGTCGGCTCATGAACATCGTCCAGGATCAACCGGGCGCGACTCCCGCAACATCGTCTATTGTCCGGAGCCTCCAATAATCCCAGTACAGACGAGGAGCGGACCCTCTCCGGCTCAGTGCCGCGTTTCTCTGTTATTGAGAATACCCGACGGAGGGAATCCTTGATAAGAAATATGGCGCAAAGTCGAAACACTCAATGAGGCGTACAAGGACTAGCAGATGATGGAGAAGCCGCTTGTCTCGATAGTCACGCCTTCATATCAACAAGAGGCCTACATCGAAGACACAATCCGATCCGTTCGGAAGCAAGAGTACGATCGAATCGAACACATCGTCGTCGACGGAGGCTCGACCGACGGTACAGTCGATATCTTGAAAGAGTACGAAGAGACCTACAATCTTCGCTGGATTTCCGAAGATGACGACGGTCAGTCCGACGCCATCAACAAAGGGTTCTCGATGGCAGACGGAGAGATCGTCGGGTGGATCAATTCGGACGACTTCTACTACGATTCCGATGTCGTCCCTACTGCAGTCGACCGATTCGAATCGGAGCCAGAGCTGGACGTCTTGTACGGTGGAATCGCTTTCATCGATGGTAAAGGCCTCATCGATCGATTCCAGCCATCAGCCAAGTTCGCTCCAACAATCTTGGCAGGTCACACGTATCTCCCGCAACCTGGCGTATTTTTCCGATCCGATGTCGTCAAGTCAGAACAGTTGAGGACTGACCTCGTCTTCTGTATGGACCTCGAGTACTGGCTCAGACTGGCAAACGAGGGGTACAATTTTGCCTCGACTTCGAAGATTATGGCAGCCTATCGGATGCACGACGAGGCCAAAGGACCTACATTGGGGGACGATACGCGGATTACGGAACGAGAATCAGTCGTCCAAGAGTACAATGAACCGACGTTCATTGAGGAAACATCATTTAAGGTTCTGAGAAATATAAATGAACTAATATTTAATCTTCGGAATCGAAGTGAACGGAGGGAACATCCACCGATATTCCAAGAAGACCATGATGCTACAATATGACGGATACTATCCCCAAAGAACCGATTGACGTCGCTATTCTCTATAGTATCCCGAGTCCCTATCAAGAGAACTTATTCGAGCTTGTGGGCAACAGAGAGGGAATCAATCTCCACGTATACTACTGTAAAGAACGCCCCGCAGATCGAGACTGGAACATCGATAGCGGAGAATACAGTTACGAGTCGCTTCCGGGTGTTACAATACATAGTCAATATCTTAATCCCAGCATCGTCCGACGCGTTGCGGACAAGCAGCCGGACGTGGTCATCGTCGGAGGGTACTCGCATCCGACGATGCAACTGGGTATCGTAACGGCTCGGACCCTCGGCCTTCCGGTCATCCTCTGGAGCGAGAGTCACGACCGGGACTGGTCGAATAGAGAAGGAGGCGTTAGTACGAAGCTAAAGAATCGGTTATTACCTCTCCTAATCAAGCAGTGTTCAGGGTTTCTCGTTCCGGGGGGTCTACAACGCCAGTATCTTGAGAGGCGAGGCGCTGCAACCAATTCGATATTTCGCGGGACCCATGCGTGTAACGTCGAACAATTCTACGTAGCCGCGCGACAGTCTGAGCGGGCAGAGACCCACGACAGGTACGGGATTACAGAGGACATCGTTTTGACGTTCGTCGGAAGACTCATTGAGGAAAAAGGACTATCTGAACTCATTGATGCTGCGGCTTCGGTATCCACTGAGCATGGGGATGTTGGATTCGTGATTGCGGGAAGTGGATCGTATGAGGACGAATTACGGCGACGTTGTGAGACGCATGGCCTCACCAACGTCTACTTCCCCGGTTTCGTACATCGGGAGCAACTCCCGCCCCTCTACGGGGCAAGTGACGTGTTTGTATTCCCTTCCCGAGGAGACCCCTGGGGCGTCGTCGTAAATGAAGCGATGGCGTGCGAACTGCCTGTGATCACTACGGATGCCGTTGGCGCGGGATACGACCTCGTAAACGACGGAGTCAACGGTGCTATCGTCCCACCGAACGATGCTGATGCACTTGCCGAGGCGATCACGGAAGTCGTTACGTCCGATTACGTCGACATGGGACGACGATCCTCCCAGATCATCGAGAAGTGGACGCACGAGCATGCGGCCGACAGTGTCGTCGATGCAGTCAGATGGTCGGTTGACAGTCCCGATCTAGCTGGTTCCCCCAATCAGGCTCACTGAAGTTCCTCAGGAGACGGCCGACCATCGCATCGGACGCCGAAATCGAGAGCAACGGATCCTCATCAGAGGTATCCGAGATCTTCGAGGCGATCTCAACCTCCTCGTCCGTGCTCCTTTCGTCGTGTGAGACTGTCGCTTGCTCGGACATAGATGTCCGTCGAACATCAGGGTACTCAAGCGAGTCATCCGCGAATATCGACGTTCGGACCGCACCAGTCATCGAGGTAGGAACTGGGAGGCCCTGGAGGTGAAGCAGCGTCGAACCCACATCCACAGCGTCCACCTCGATCTCTCCTTGCTCGAACGACGGCCCTGACGTACGAAGATTCCAGTGGGCTCGTGATCCGCGATCCGGTCGGTCGGCGGCTGCAGCCACTCCTCGGCAAAGTTACCGTACATCATCGCATTCCAGTCTATCGGTTCGAGAATTACGTCCGGAATCGACGGTCCGCGACTCCCGTAGACCTCGTCTACAGTCCGTGCGTTCTGGATGAGCTGCTGGCCAGTCTCGGGGTGCTGAAGGTCCTCGAAGCGGTCGACGACGTCGGAGCGGACGCCCTCGTAGTCTGGATTGACCGTCCCTCACCCGTACCAGTCGCTGCGGTACACGTACAGGTGGCCCACGTAGCCGTAGGCGAACACAGAGATCTCCTCCCACGGGATTTCCTCGTAGAGTGAGAACTGCCCCCTGCCGGCCGCCCGCTGCAGTAGGTGGTTACCCTCGCTCGACACAGTGCATTTGAGAAGGTCCTTGACATCTCGAGAGAGCCGAGATGCCATCGAGAGCGCGACGCTGCTCACCGTTTGGGAGATCCAAGCCTCACGGGTGCAGAACAGGATGTCCTATATAAGTTCGCTGTATACCTCTTGATACTGACGCGCGACCGTTGTATAGTGATATTGCTCCTCAGCACGTCTACGGGCATTTACTTCTAACTGCTCCCTCAGATCCTCATCTCGTAATATCCATTCAATACCGTTAGCAAAATCAATTGGATCGTATGGCTCCGCCAAATAACCTGTATCCTTATGCACTACAGTATCTGAGGGCCCAGTCGCATCGAACGCCACAACCGGTGTACCACATGCCATCGATTCGGTTACCGTTTGTCCAAATCCCTCATAACGCGATGGCACCGCCATGACATCGAGACACGAGTAGAGGAGAGATAAACTCTGCTCATCGTTTAGATATCCCACGTAATGTGTCGGGAGACCGAAATCCGGTGGATCCTCAGGTTCGCTCGCGCCGAATACAACGAGTTCGATATCGTCATGATCGGCAGCTAAAGACTTGATTGCATTCTGGAAGGGTTCAAATCCCTTCCGTGGGTTGCTAAGGGGACCTACGGAACCAAATCCAATTAACCGGGAATTGGTTGGGAGGTCGAATAGATTGCGTCCAGTCTTGGAATCATTTGGGCGGAACACGTCAGTATCGAGCCCATTTGGAATCACTTCGATACGACAGCCACCGAACAGAGCACTCTCTTCGGCGCACGACGCTAGCCAGTTGCTAGGGGCTACGACAGTCACGTCAGTATCATCAAGGGCACGCTGTTTCCGCTTCATCGTCACTCGCGATAGATCCAACGAACGCTTGCTATCGAGCTTTGGACAGTCTCCACAGGCGTCACGGTATCGATCACAGCCATCGCTGTAGTGGCAGCCGCCAGTCATGGGCCACATATCAGGAAATCTCCATACGAGAGGTGCGTCGAAGTCTGAGAGGGACGATATGCTGATATACCCGCCTGCTATCCAATTGAGATGAACCAGGTCTGGGTCCATCTGTGAAATTCGACTCGGTATTCGATCGGGTACCCAATCAAGAGAAAATGGGCCAACATCTTCGTAGAGTTGCAACGGGAGTGTATCCGCCATAGGACGAATTCGAGCTAATGCCTTGCCAACTTTCGAGCGTGGTCCTACGATGTATGGGCTATCACGTGATTGTTGTCGAACAAGCATTCGGGATTCGACACCAATGTCACGAAGTCCTTCGTGAATCCGACGTGTCGCATTGGCAGCTCCACCCGTATCCACCGCGTTTAACAATACGGGACGAAGTTTAGACATGCATAAATTCACCACGCGGAGACAATATAAGGACGACGATGCAGAAAACATCCCATAGTTCCCAGACACCATATTAAATACATTAATAATCAATTAGGACAGTCATATCACTTCCCACCAATACCTCCTGAGAACCGTGAATTATAATATTGTCATTATAATCTCAAAATATCCATTATATTCAAACTATAGTCCGACTTTTGTTCAAACATAACCCAACGCTTTGAGTGTCTCCTCAACTGTTCGTTCGGGAGTGGACTCATCAATTGATTCGGGACTGTATTCTCCAGTATCCTCCGCAGAGGTCTTTACCCAAGGAACTCTTCGGACATGGGGGTGTAAACTACCCCATGCATGACCAAACACTCCGAACTCCCCGAATGCTTCTCCGTGGTCTGCAGTTATCAATACGTTTTCTCTGTCTATATTCTGTAACAATGTCTCGACCTCGTCTAAGACAGATCTCAAGTCATCAAGATATGAATCAAAAACTGTTTGCTTATCACCAGTTCTCTTGATATATTCACCGGGGTCGCTCTCATACTGTTTCAATGACCTTTGTTCCCTTAGAGCATTGGAGGTGTATGGGCTATGAGGCTGGTTATAATGGAGAATTATAGTGTCGAAATCATAGGTACGGTCAACCGTGATTCCCCGATCAGTCACGTATCTAGGGGGTGAATGTCCTTCGACGTGCCCGTATCTACCTTCTTCTCCCTTCGATTCGTATCTCCAGAGATGTTCTAGCCGGCCCAATTCAGAGGCGTCAACTGTATCCCAATCCATGAGTCTCGAATGAAACCGAGAATCCACATGTACATTCATGTCATCGAATTCTCCCCTCCCCTCTTCTTCTAAAATCACTTTAGCGTAACCGTTTGCAGCTAGATATGCCGTTTGTTTGATTTTCGCCGAGTGCCGCTTGTCAAATGTTGCAGCGATCCACTCCCCGGATGTTCCTCCTACAGAGATGCGACTCTCGACCTTATTTATGAAATCATATTCCTCGGAGACGATCCTTAGTGCGTCTACTCGACAGGTATCTAGTAATATTACTAAATCGAAATTAGTTGAAAACACATTTGTACCCAATAGCCCCCTTGATGACAACATTAGAGCTGGCCACGCCAATACATGGTTTGCGGCTAGTCCAGGATTTTTAATCCCTTTCAGAATCTTCTCCATATCTCGCTAGTAGACTATACGCGATAATGATTGTAATGAAATGATATGGGCTTGGGCACTATCTAGTTGGGTCAGTTTGAGAAGTGAGCAGGTCGTTGAGTTTCTTGTCCAAAGATGCTCGCAGACCTACTCTGCGAAAACTGTACGGCGGATTTTCATGAATCTTTGGAGGGTGAGCGAACGGCAACGCCCAATAGGGCGTTCGCCGGCTGATTTTATGTGACCGGCTGTTCACTCAGAGAAACAACAACGATTCTCTCGGAATTAGCCGTGGAATGCTCGTGTCAAGCGGTTTGGCAGTGGGTTCACAGACTCGCTGACAGCGGCTGCGACCCGCCGACGGCATCGCCGTCGGCGGGTCGCAGTTAACGAAACCGCTGTCAAGATTAACGGCGAGTGGTCTTGGTTGTCCGCTGCAATCGACCTCGACACATAATTGAGTCTCGACGTCCGGTTGTTTGGTCGGCATGACACCGATCCAGCGGTTGCGTTTCTGCATGGACTCCGAGAGAAACACGGTCTCTCCGATGTCATGTTTCGCGTGGACCAGTTCGGCGAACGGACTGCTCTCAATCGATTAGGACTGAACGGTCAGACGGACTATACCGACCGTAACCTCATCGAAAAGTGATTCCACACACTCAAAATGGGCATCGACCGTTTCCATAACTCCTAGGTGGGCAGTCGGTCAAGCGCACGCGAATGGCTTGAACAGTTCGCGCACTACCACAATCATCAGAGACCGCATCAATCTCTCGATGGAAGAACGCCAGTTGAGGAGGGGCTAAAATAATCAGTACCGCCAGACACAGTACCAACACTCATATAATGCTATGCCTAAATAAGTTGTGTATGGATAGACCAAACATTATTTGTGTTTCTGTCGACAGCCTTCGCTCAGATTTTTGTTCATTTTCTGAGAATCCAGGTGAAAATACCACACCATTTCTACAATCATTAATCGATGAGGCGACATTATTTACAAATACTATTAGCCCTTCAATTTGGACGCTCCCTGTCCATACATCCATCTTTTCCGGATTATTTCCTCCTGAACACGGGGTTCTTACAGGTTCAGATGTCCTTAGCGAAAGTCACCCAACATTTGCAGAGATCCTTTCGGAAAGTGGCTATTCAACGAACGCATTCTATACAAACGCGTGGTTGGATACGGCCGATATTCTTCGCGGATTCGATAAAAAAAACACTGAGGATGTATCTGATTCTGAGACACAGGGATTTTCAATAAAACATAAGATAGCTCATGCCGCAGGGCTTCTTTCTCCAAAAATTAAATATTTTCTTACCAGAAGCTATAGGGGGCAAAAGCAATATCGAGAATGGCGTGGCCATGACCCAATTGATGGGACGAAAGGCACCGGAGGGGAAAAAACAATCTCAGCCGCTATTAGGGAAACCGGTGTTCAAAACGCGCCTTTCTGTTGGTTCGTCCATTTAAATGATGCGCATCATTTATATACTCCCCCCAATCCGTATCACCGGTTGTTCACAAACCGAAACACTGCTGCACTAACATATAATGTTGAATGGTGGCAGAAGCGGCTGTATTATAGTCGGTCTAAACGGCTAAAGGCAACTGCTGGAGATATTACACCCCCGGCGTATGAGGTGGATACCTTCAAAAATCTGTATAGAGGGGCGATTCGCTACTGCGATTCGCTCATTGAACGACTTACTGATGAGCTGAAACAGGTAGGTGAATGGGAGAATACTATATTAATCGTATTCGGCGATCACGGTGATGGTTTTGGTGAAGATGGTGTATATGGGCACCACTTCTCCTTACATGAATCTGTAACAAGCGTTCCATTATTGATTCGAGATCCGACTGGTCAAATCCCACCGGAGACTGTTCCATCGCCGACCTCACTTGTGGATATCTATGCAACAGTGTTAGGACTAACTGGAATTGACGGTCCAGAAACAAACTCGGTTGATCTCACAGAGGAATCTCGTGAATATGCCTATTCGTACTACGACATATCTGGGCACGATTATTATACAGATGCAGCAAGCTATGGGGTTGAACAAGATCGCTTGCCGCCGGCAAAGCAGTATGGTATTTGGGGTCCGAACGGCGAGAAAGTTATCAGTTATCCTGACCGGGGCGACTACGTAATGAGTCAGGACGCTGACGAGGCTCTGCGAAAGCAGCTTGATGCTCACACTCAGCAATTAGAACTGATTGAATCTGAAGATCGTGAACTAACAGACTCAGTAGAACGGCGCCTCGTTGAGATGGGATATTTGCGCGAATGAACCTATCGAATAAGGTTCTTTCAGACTCGGCAGCGTCTGCTGTGCGATTGCTTCTAAAGACAGTCAGGAGTCTGGTTGTTATTCCACTTATAACGAATCTATTGGGTACCGGAAGCTACGGCGTTTGGGCAACTGTGTTGCCGTTTATCGGGTTGCTAAGTTCAGCAGGAGGGATTCATCTTCACGGATCGCTTGTCAGATACTTCCAATCAAACGATTACCAAACGTACAGCGATGTATTGTCTCTGAGCATCTTTGTCAGCAGCTTGTTAGCTATCTGTTTCGTTATACTAGGGCTCTGGGTCGATCTCTCAGCGATATTTAATGGAGAGGTTGCTAGTCAACAGACGCTCGTTTTGACGTCGGCGATGCTTATCGCCACGAACATTTTGCTTCAAGTGAATTTGAACTTCCCTCGAGCGACAGGAAATATAAAATTATACGAAATTGGAAAGATAACTAGGTTAGTTCTAGAAACAACCAGTCTAATTGCAATATTTATTCTTGGTGGAACAGTAACCGACGGAATAATTGGACTAGTTGTCGTTTCAGTAATTCTTAATATCGGTATATTATTTGGGATTCTACGAACACATAATCTCCCATGGCCTAGTGTGACCAACTACCCGGTATATGTGCGATATGGCATCCCAATGTTGCCAAAAGCCGTTTCATCAGGCCTATTAGCCCAAATGGATCGCTATCTAATTCTTGTACTCATTTCTCCGGTAGCAGCGGGAACATACGCGATAGGGCGAGGACTGTCGGCATTCATCACAAATATCAGTCGGGTGCTCAACCCAACCTTATATCCCTCTGTATCGGGTGCTTGGGAAGAAGACCGATTTGACGAAATTTCAAAGTTATACACCGATATCATCCGCTATTATTTTCTTATCGCAATCCCTGCTATCGTGGGGCTTTCGTATTTGGCCCAGCCGATTATCACTTTAATTTCAACTCCTAGTATTTCGAATGAGAGTTGGATTCTTGTGCCAATCTTAGGGGTAGGATTCTTTCTACGCGGTATTGATAATATGTTAAGTTATATTCTCACAGCAGCTGAAAATACGCAAAAGATAGCAAAATCCGTAATGATTGCAGTCTGTATCAATATTCCAGCAAATCTTATTCTCATACATGAGTACGGTATTACTGGTGCGGCAATCGCTACGGTCGTCGCTCAATCCACCGCATTCATTCTTATTTATCGCTACGCCACATCCGAGATCGCGTTTGCTATCCCGTGGTGGTCACTCAGCCGGAGCCTCCTAGCTGCTGGCATTATGCTTACTAGTCTTTATTATTTACCGCTTCACTTCTCTATTGTTCTGGAAATTATCACGTCTGTATCAATCGGTGCAACCATTTACGCAACTGGGTTAGTTTTAATAGGGGAATTTACACCTAGTGAATTAATTGCTCTATTGAATCGATAGGTAGCGTCGAGATAGTTCGGTAAATCGAAGCAGTTGTATTGCACGGGTGGTGTTACGAATTTCGGGAGCTTGCCCAGACATATCTGGTCTACAGCATCAAATAGTTTGTTACCTCGTAGACTCCGCGTAATATATAAGTTCAATAGAGCCGTACGTTGGAAGCAATAGCCTATTCAGGCAAATATTAACAAGAGAATCTGTACCGGCTGTAAGGATCAGCACAAGAAGTTGCCGCCGATGTTAAGTTAAGAATAAGGCGGTCGGTGTTTCGAATGATCTATGTCTAATTCCAGCCACCTCAACGGTTCTGCTGAATTGATAGACTTAGAGTTTATGGAGCGAAAGTGGACACCCTACGAAATCATTAAAACAGGTATTCAGCTCCATCCTGCTGGACTATCATTTTCGAATGCCAAACAGTATCTTGTGAGGTTGGGCATCGATCGGAGTCAAACAGTAATTCACAATTGGATTCAAAAGACTGATTTGCAGCCATCCAACGGTCCGAGCCTGAATCGCATTGCAGTCAATGAGACTGCGATTCAGATCAACTCAGACAGATTCTGGCTGTATGCCGCCGCAGATCTTCGTACAAACGAATACCTCACGCTAACGTATTTCGCGTTCAAAATACTCATACTATTACTTCTCTGCTTTGTATAATATTTCACCGTTTCTGCTACAAATTCTGTTAACTGTGAACCCAAAGTCTTCTAGTCGTTGCTGCAGGTCTTGGGGAGAACTTCCAAAATCCCCGATAGATGGTCGACGATCTCCTGATTGTACGTGAACCTCGTAGTAAACAGAGCGACAATCTGGAGCAGATAGTGCTTTTTCTAATCCATCGATAACAAGCGGTTCAGACCCTTCTACATCTATTTTTACCACGTTCGGTGGAGGGATTTCTCCGTCATCGATTAGCTGATCTCCGGTTATGGTCGTAACTTCAGTCGTTCCTTCCGAGGCATTTGTTACTATTGACGACGATCCATAACCCACATCATCCGTATCTGGTTGACTAAATTCGATGCTTCCATCAGAATCCGAAAGAGCCACCCCAAGGACCTCAATATTCTGTAACTGGTTCTGATCGATATCGTGTTTCAATAGTTCGAGGTTCGGAGAATATGGTTCAAACGCGATTACCTCCCCCTCCGAACATTCTTTTGCAGCAAAAAGTGTGTAGAGTCCAGTATTCGCCCCAATATCGTATACAACGTCATCATCTCCGATCTCGTTCATGAAGTCGCGGAGTTCCTGCTGTTCAAACTCAAACCGTTGCCGATTACGTTGTACCATCCTCTTGGTCGGAGCTGAAAACGTTACAGTGCTATCTGCCACCGTCAACGAATAATGGCCTCGAATAGATATCAATTTATAGTATATATCCTGCCGGACTTTTCCATGAATTATTTGAAATAGTCTTTTTGCACCTTCATTCTTATAGATGGATAGACAACGCCGCATGCGAGATATCATTAATATTCAAAGGATGCAACGATGGTTTATGAAAATCATTTTATGCCTACGAGACCAAACCATATGAGGTATCTAGTCTCTTCATTTATCATATTTCTGTTCGTACCACTCAATCGTCTCCTCTAACCCCTCCTCAAACTCCGTAGTAGCCTTCCAACCGAACTCCTCCTGCGCCCTTGACGTATCCAGACACCGCCGTGGCTGCCCGTCGGGCTTCGAGGTGTCCCACTCGATTTCACCCTCGAACCCGGTAAGCTCGGCAATCAATTCGATCAACTCACGAATGCTGATCTCCTCCCCCGTCCCGAGATTCACCGGATCCCGATCCTCGTAGCGCTCCGTGGCGGTCAAGATCCCATCTGCCGCATCCTTAACGTAAAGGAACTCCCGGGTGGGCTCGCCAGTACCCCACGCAGTGATCGAATCGTCGCCTCGCTCCCGGGCCTCGACGCACTTCCGAATGATCGCCGGGATAACATGAGACGTCTCGAGGTCGAAGTCGTCCCGTGGCCCGTATAGATTCACGGGCAGGAGATAGATACTGTTGAAATCGTACTGCTTGCGGTAGGCCCAGGACTGTGTCAACAGGGCTCGTTTGGCGATTCCGTAGGGAGCGTTGGTCTCTTCGGGATACCCTTCGAAGAGATCGTCCTCGCTGAACGGAACGGGCGTGTGCTTGGGATAGGAACAGATCGTGCCGAGGATGGTACACTTCTCGACGCCGTGCTGTCGGGCCGCTTCCATGAGTTCGATGCCCATGACGGCGTTTTCGTAGAAGTACGTCCCCGGGTTCTCCCTGTTCGCCCCGATCCCACCGACAGTCGCCGCGAGGTGGATGACGACGTCGGCGTCGGAATCCTCGAACGCGCGATCGATCGCGGATCGGTCCCGCAGATCGTACTCGTCGCTCCGTGGTACGAAAATCTCCACGGAGTCCGATCGCGTCTCGAGGTCTTCGACCAGGTGGCTTCCGAGGAATCCCGCGCCCCCCGTCACCATCACCGTCTTGTCGTCCCAGAAGGCGGTGGAATCGGTCATCGCCAGTCTACCCTCCCAGCCCACGTCTCGGGGTTTTCAGCGTACCACTCGATGGTCTGCCGCACGCCCTCACGCCAGCTCACCGTCGGCTCCCAGCCCGTCTCGGCGTGGAGCTTCTCGTAGCCGACCTTCAGCTCCTCCACGTCGCTGTCGCCCGGCCGATACCGATCCTCCCGCTGGACGATCTCCGGACGCTCCCAGTAGCCCTCCTCCGCGCCGACATCGAGGATGAGGTTCGTCCAGTCGCGCATCGAAATGTTCTCGCCGTAGCCGTAGACGTACTCCTCGCCGGGATTACCCTCCAGCGCCACGTGCATGTGACCGCGAACGCCGTCGCTGACGTAGCACATGTCGCGCTTCGGCGTGAGATTCCCCAGTTCGACGATCTCTCGCTCCAGGGCCTGCGTGATGATCGTCCCGGTGATGTAGCGTGGGTTCTGCCGCGGGCCGTAGTTGTTGAACATCCGCGTCGTGACGCCCGGCACGTCGTAGGCGTCGTGGAAGTTCATCGTGAGGAAGTCCGCTGCGAGTTTCGACGTCGCGTACACTGACGTCGGATTCACGGGCGAGCGTTCGCTGAGGAGCACGCGGCCGTCCTCGTCGTACTCGTGTTTGTCCTCCATCTGATCGTCGACGTTGCCGTACTCCTCGGAGGTGCCAGCCGTGTCGAAGCTGTAGAGGTCGAGATCGAGATCGACGACGGTCTGGAGGAGATTGAGCGTGCCGACGACGTTGGCGTCAATCGTCTCGTAGGGCCGCTTCCAGGATTCCCCCACGTGGGCCTGGGCGCCGAGGTGGAAGACGATCGTATCGGAGTACTCCTTCAGGGGCCGCATCGCACGTTCGACCGAGTGCTTGTCCCGGAGGTCTCCGCGATGTACCGTCAGGTCGTCTTGGAGGTGTCGAATGTTCCGAAGCTCGCCACTGGAGGTCGCACGGACAAAGACGTGGACGTCTGCACCGAACTCCACCAGCTGCTCCGTGAGATGCGACCCGACAAAGCCGTCCGCGCCCGTGACGAACACCGGACGTTCCGCGAAACGGTTCTCGAGATCCATCGATACGCAATACTGCGAGTCCTGAGCTGTATGTAGTATTCGGTTGCCGATCGATAATCGCAGATTGCCCGAGCCATATGGGAGATCAAGGGTACTAAGGCCGTCCTTCGATCACGTTGGATACCGACTAACTCAGCGATGTCCGATGACCCCATCCCCCACGAAGACTGGCGCACCATCGTCGCGAACGTCCCTCTCGTCTCCGTCGACCTCGTCGTCGAGCACGACGGCGGCGTCCTCCTCGGCCGCAGGACGAACGAACCGGCGAAGGGCGAGTGGTTCCTGCCCGGCGGCACCGTCCACAAGAACGAGCGCCGACGCGAGGCGGTCCACCGGGTCGCCGAGGCGGAACTCGGCGAATCGGTCACGATCCAGGACCAACTGGGCACCGTCGAGCACTTCTACGACACGTCGGAGTTCGACGACGTCGACTCCAAGCACTACCTCTCGACGGCCTATCACTGTAGGCCAGTCGCCGACGAGCCGGCCTTCGAGCTTGACGACCAGCACGGCGCCCTCCGGGTCGTCGAGCCGCCATACGACGACCTGCACGAGTACGTGCGGACAGCGCTCGAGTTGGCCTGACCGTCTACTTCGCAGTCATCGTGAGCGTCGGACGGGCGATAGACCGTTCCCCAGATAGCTCACAACGTATGAGAGTGTCATAGGACTCTTCTCACACCGTGATGATCGTGCTTCCCGGATTGTCTCCGCGTTCGTGATTGGTGATTGCGATGACGAGACGAAGACACAGGGCGAGAACTTTCAGCAGCAATATTGGATGCATTAGAGCGCCTGGATGAACGCGAACGGCGAGCAACGTTGGCCAAAAAACGAGTCAGAGAGACACTGTCTCTTACGGCTGCAGCTGACCGCCACAAAGACCTCTACCGCTCTCTTGACTCGAAGTGAGAAGAGTAAAGAATTTAGCTACTCTTTAGTAACTGAGAATAGTGACAGATATAACGATCGTTCTTGGAACACGTCCAGAGATAATCAAGTTATCACCGGTCGTAAGAGCCTGCGAGGAAAGGGAAATTCCGTGTACTGTTATTCATACAGGGCAACACTACTCTGATGAACTCGATTCTGTCTTCTTCGAACGCCTTGAACTGCCTGAACCGGATGTTAATTTGAAAGTCGGCTCAGAGAACCATGGGAAACAGACGGGGGAAATGCTCATTCATCTTGAAGAAGTTCTACTCGACAAAACCCCCGACGTTGTTCTGGTTCAGGGCGACACCAATTCCGTTTTGGCGGGTGCAATCGCAACGAGCAAGCTCAACGCAGAGGTCGCACACGTTGAGGCAGGCTTACGGAGCTTTGACCGTGATATGCCAGAGGAAGTGAATCGAATCGTTGCTGACCACGTTGCGGACTATCTCTTTGCCCCGACTGAAGAGACACAAGAGCTGCTTCTGGAGGAAGGTATCCCGGAAGAGCGCATCTACGTTACCGGAAACACGATCGTCGATGCAGTGATCGCCAATCGGGAACTCGCCGCTGAAAAAAGTACTATTTTGGAGGACCTCAACCTGAAAAGCGGGCAGTATATCCTCATGACGGCCCATCGGGCAGAGACGGTCGACGACCAAGATGTATTCCGATCCGTCCTCGATGGAGTCGATAGAGTCGCTACTGCACTAGACGTGCCCGTCGTCTACCCCATTCATCCACGGTCACGGAACAAGATAGGAGAATTTGACATCGCTGTCCCCGATTCGATAAGGCTGATCGATCCAGTCGACTTTCTCGATTTCCTTCGTCTGGAAGACGATGCGATGTTGGCGATGACCGATTCCGGTGGCGTGCAGGAGGAAACCTGTATTATGGGCACTCCGTGTGTCACGTTCCGCGATTCGACAGAACGCCCCGAGACCGTAGATGTTGGTTCAAACGTAGTCGTCGGAACAGCCTCAAACGCGATTCTCGACGGTGCTAAGTCTCAAGTCGAGAAATCGAACGACTGGGAGAATCCGTTCGGCGAAGGTGATGCGGCAACGCGTATTCTCGATGCTATTCTACAGTCTACTCAGGAAAGCAAAAGATAATCATACCCTCTCTCCAGATAACCGACAATGGCAACCATTCTGGTGACTGGCGGGCTGGGAAGTGTCGGAGCTCCGCTCGTGGACGAACTCGAGTCCCGCGGTCACGACGTCTGGGTAGTTGACCTCCCCTGGAACGAGCGTGAGAAGTATTACAGAGCGGACATCAGCGAGTACAGGCAGATAGAATCGGTCTTCGAGGATCGGTCGTTCGATTACGTGTACCATCTGGCGGGGGAGTTCGGGAGGAAAAACGGGGAGGACTACTACGAGACGATGTGGAACTCGAACGCGGTCGGGACCAAGAACATTCTACGTCTACAGCAGGCACACGATTTCCGACTGGTCTTTTTCTCCAGTAGCGAGGTATACGGCGACTACGACGACGTGATGGAGGAAAGCGTCCCCCTGAAGGAAAACCCGAGACAACTCAACGACTACGCCATCTCTAAATGGGTGAACGAGCAGCAGATCCTCAATGCGGAAGATAGACACGGGATAGAGGCCGTTCGAGTGCGACTGTTCAACACGTACGGCCCGGGTGAGAAGTACAGCGACTATCGTAGCGTCGTCTGTAAGTTCTGCTACAGGGCCTTGCACGATCTTCCGTATCACGTGTACGAGGATCACCACCGATCGTTCACCTACGTCGCTGACACGGTACGCACCCTCGCAAACATCGTAGACAACTTCCACCCGGGAGAGGCATACAATATCGCAGGTGACGAGTACCACAACATCAAGGATCTGTCGGACCTCGTTCTAGATTATCTCGATAAGGACGACACCGACGTTGAGTACAGAGGAACCGAGGAACACAACACTCTGAACAAGAAAGCGAGTACCGAGAAAGCCAAACGTCACCTCGACCACGAGCAGCGGATCCCACTGGAAGAAGGGGTTCCGAAGACGATCGAGTGGATGCGGGAGTACTACGATGTCGAATAGGGTACAGACAGATCCGATCGCGGCAGATGGAGTCGATCCCATCGACAACGTAGTAGTGATCGGAACCGGGTTTGTCGGCTTGCCGCTCGCACTGCTACTCGCCCACAACGAAAAGGAGGTCGTGGGCGTGGATCTGGACGAAAATCTTGTCGAAGCGATTAATGACCAGTCACTCCGACTTGACGATTCGGAACTACAGAGACTACTCGAATCCGAGGAGGTACAGCGAAACCTGAAGGCACAGACGTCGCCGACGTCGGGCGATGCGTTCGTGATTTCCGTCCCTACGCCGCTTACCGAACCGAACAAGAGTCCAGATCTTTCACACATCGAGGCGGCTATCGAATCGATCTTTCCTTATCTAGAGGACGGGGACCTCATCAATATCGAGTCGACCATCCCACCGCTCACGCTGTGTGAAGTTATCATTCCCAAACTTCGAGACGCCGGGTTTGAGCCCGGAGAAGACATCCAACTGGCACACTCCCCCGAACGGATCCTCCCTGGAAACGTCTTTGAGGAGATCATCGAAAACGATCGGGTGATCGGCGGGGTCGACAGGGAAAGTGTGGAAAGAGCCGAGAAGATCTACGAACCGTTCCTACAGGGGGAGGTCTACAGAACCGATCTCGTTTCGGCGGAACTCTGTAAACTGATGGAAAACACGTATCGCGACGTAAACATTGCATTAGCCAACGAATTTGCACTCATTGGCGAAGAACTTGAAGTGGACATCAGCCACGTTATTGAACTAGCAAACAACCACCCGAGAGTGGACATCCTTCAACCCGGGATTGGTGTCGGTGGCCACTGCCTCCCGGTAGACCCGTGGTTTCTGAACGAGGTTGATCCCGAACACACGAACCTGATCACGACCGCTCGGCGGATCAACGATATGATGCCGTCTGTTGCAGCCCGTAACATAAGGAGAGCGTTGCGCGGCTCAAACGATCCCCACATCCTCGCACTAGGTGCCGCATACAAACCAGATACGTACGACGTTCGGAACAGCCCCGCAAAACGAATAGTACGTGATCTCCGACTTGACGGGTACGAAATAGACCATTATGACCGCCACGTTGAGGGAATGGAATACGAAAGACTTCAGGAACTGCTTGAATCGAACGCGCCGGACGTACTCCTGCAGTTAGTTCCACATCAAGAAACGTTATCCGAACTCGAATTGCTGGAGTCGTGGCTCCAAGATAACGACATACAACTTCTTCAGTTCGGCGTTGGAGATCCGTTGGATCCGAGTAAGTAATGACCGATACATCTGTACTTGTTATTTCACAGGTTTTTCCCCCGGAGCCGCTCGGCGGCGCTCACAGGTGGGAAAAACTTGCCAAGAACCTTCCAGACGAGTACGAGTGCCGTGTTTTAGCACCACCACCATCGTATCCGGCCGGCGAGTTCGAGAAGACGTATCGTCCACTGTCCAGAGAGGTACAAAATGGCGTCCCTGTAACTCGGCTCTATACGTATCAACCCGGGTCGGATCCATCAACACTCGAACGCATGCTTTATTATGGGATCTTCGCTCTTCTGTGTACTATCTATGTCCTGGCAAATTTCTGGCGATATAGGATCGTCGTTACGGTGTCTGCCCCCCACACTACCTTTCTTACCGGGATCGTCGCGAAGCTTCTGGGACGCACTTGGATCGTCGATATATACGACCTCTGGATAGATAACGCAGCCCAGATCGAGGGGATCAATACTGATTCGATCCCGTACCAAGCAGTTGCAGCACTCGAATCGGTCGCCATCAGACGATCCGATCACGTGATCGTCCTAACGCCAACTATGGGGGAGTTCTACCAAGAGAAATACGGAATCTCCGAGGCCCGGTTGACGGACGTGCCCTTCGGCGTCGACACAGATCTCTTCACTCAGAAGGTGGACGGTGAAAATAAGTCAAACACCTTGATATACACCGGTAATTTCGGAAAGGCACACGCGTTTGTTCCCTTTTTCAAAGCACTCGAGAAGGTTGAACACGACGTTCGCCTGAAAATGGTAGGATCAGGAAGACGGAACACTGAGTTGCAGAATTTGAGTCAGGATCTAGACCTAGAGGATCGGATAGAATTTGTGGGGACGGTCTCTCGATCCACGATCCCGGAATTGCTGGGGGAAACGACCGTGAGTTTGGTGCCCCTGCAAACAGAGTACGACCTCGACTACGCTCGCCCGAACAAGTTGTTGGAGACGATGGCTGTGGGAACACCGTTTGTCGCTAGTTCCGTCGGCGAGATCCAGTACGTTACGAACGCTTCGAACGCCGGGATAGCAGTAGCAAACGATCCGAAGGAGATCGCAGAAGCCATCGATGCCCTCTTGCGCAAGCCACAGCGACGAAAACAGATGGGCGAAAACGGTATCGAATTTATCGAAACACATCACTCTTGGCCACAGTTAGGAGAGAGAGTAGCGCGGATCTTCGACGAAACGACCGGGACGGGAGCACCAGACTGATTCTACCTCTCCGGATCATCCGATAGAACAGTCTACCGACTGTATTATCTAACCGATGTTCTTATCTACGCTCATCTTACACGTAATTCCATGCAGACGCTCGTCACCGGCGGCGGGGGCTTCATCGGATCGCACCTCGCCGACTTCCTCCTTGACGAAACAGGGGACAGCATCCTCCTCCTGGACGACTTCTCGACCGGCCAGCGCGACAACGTCGCCCACCTCGTAGATCAGGACCGCGTCGAGTTGATCGAGGGCGACGTAACGGACGACGAAACCGTCACCGAACTCGTCACCCATTCCGACCGCGTGTTCCACCTCGCGGCCGCCGTCGGCGTCCAGCGGATCGTCGACCAACCCCTCCAGTCGATGCGAACCAACCTCGTCGGCACCGAGAACGTCCTCGACGCCGCCGCCGAGGACGGCACGCCCGTCTTCCTCGCTTCCTCCTCGGAGCTGTACGGCAAGTCCGAGGACGTGCCCTTCGCCGAGTCGGACGACCGCATCCTCGGTCCCACCTCAGCGCTGCGCTGGAGCTACGCCTCGGCGAAGGCCATCGACGAGTCGCTCGCACTCGCCTACCACCGCGACCGCGACCTCCCGGTCGCAGTCGGTCGCTACTTCAACATCGTCGGCCCCCGACAGACGGGACAGTACGGGATGGTGATCCCGACGTTTGTCGAGCAGGCGCTGGACGACAAGCCACTCACAGTCTACGGCGACGGCACGCAGACGCGGAGCTTCACGCACGTCGCCGACGCCGTCGAGGCGACGTACGAACTCCTCACCACACCGGCGGCCCACGGCGAGGTCGTAAACATCGGCGCACCCGAACCGACGACGATCAACGCGCTGGCCGAGCGCGTCGTGGAACTCACGAATTCGAACTCCGAGATCACCCACGTCCCCTACGAGGAGGCGTACGACGAGGACTTCGAGGAGCCACAGCAGCGCGAGCCGGACGTCTCCAAGCTGGAAGCCACCCTCGGCTGGCATCCCTCGACCGACCTCGACCGCATTCTCGAAGACATTATCGACGAGCGGACGGAGGCGGTGGTCGCCGAATGACCGGCCTCCAGAAGCGGATCGACGAGCGAGATGCAACGGTCGCCGTCGTCGGCCTCGGGTACGTCGGCCTCCCGCTCAGTTGCCACTTCGCCGACGCCGGGTTCGAGGTCGTCGGCTTCGACGTGGACGACGAACGCGTCGCCCGCCTCCGGGCAGGTGACAGCTACATCGACGACGTGGACGACGACACGCTCGCCCACCGGCTCGAAGACGGCTTCGAGCCGACGACGGACCCCACGGCGCTCGCCGACTGCGACGCGTTCGTGCTGGCAGTCCCGACGGGCGTGACGGACGGCGAACCCGACATGAGCGCCGTCCGGCAGGCCACCCGGACCGTTGCCGAACACGCGCCCGACCGCGAGGTCCTGCTCGTCTGTTCCAGCACCGTCTACCCGGGGACCACCGACGACGTGATCCGCCCTGCGCTCGAAACGGCCGGACGGTTCCCGGAAGCGGACACGCTCATCGCGGTCGTCCCGGAGCGTCTCAGCCCCGGCGGCGAGTACGACTTCGCTGATATCCCGCTCGTCGTGGGCGCGGACAGCGATCGCGAGCGCAGGGCCGCGCGGGCGCTGTTCGACGCCGTCCTCACGGAGACGGTGCCCGTCGACGCGACGGTCACGGCCGAGTCGACGAAGATGCTCGAAAACACCTACCGGATGGTCAACGTCGCCTTCGTCAACCAGTTCGCGGCGTTCGCCGAGGACGCCGGGATCGACGCGTGGGACGTGATCGAGGCCGCCGGGACCAAACCGTTCGGGTTCCAGGCGTTCACGCCCGGCCCGGGCGTCGGCGGCCACTGCATCCCGGTCGACCCGCAGTTCCTCACCTGGCGGGCCAGACAGTCGGGCACCGCCCTGCCGCTCGTCGAGAGCGCGCGCGAGGTCAACGAGGAAATGCCCGACCACGTGTTCGACCGGATCGAGACGGCGCTGGCCGCCCGGGGCACCGACCTCGGCGACGCGTCTGTGGTGGCGCTCGGCGTCTCCTACAAACCCAACGTGGGGGACCTCCGGAACTCGCCCGCGCTCGCGGTCTGTGAGTCGCTCGTCGAGGCCGGCGCGTCCCTCCAGCCGGTCGACCCGCACGTCGACGCCGTCGATATCGCCGGCGGGCGGTACGAACCGACCGACGATGTCGACCGGGAGACGGTTCGGGCGGCGGACGCCGTCCTCCTGCTCGTCGATCACGACGCGTTCGACGCGGGCACCGTGGCTGCCGACGCGAACCTCGTGTTCGACGCGCAGAACGCGGTGCCGGAAGATACCGAAACGCCGGTGGTCAGGCTCGGCGACGGGAGCAGCGACCTGCGGCCGGCCGTCTCGGAGTCGACGGTCAGTCGTCTCTAAGCAGCCCGGACACGTCGACGAACACCTTGAACACCTGCCGGATGACGATCTTCACGTCCAGCCACAGCGACTGGTTGCGGATGTACCGCAGGTCGTAGCGGAACTTCTCGGCGGGCTCGGTGCTCATCACGTCGTTGATCTGGGCGAGCCCCGTCAGCCCGGGCTTGACGAACCAGCGCTTTCGCCACTTCGGCTCGGCGGACTCGAATTCGTCTTCGATCTCGGTCTGGGCCGGACGCGGCCCGACGACGCTCATGTCGCCGACGAGGATGGACCACAGCTGTGGAATCTCGTCCAGGTGCGTCGTCCGGAGGAACTGACCGAGCGGCGTGTGGCGGTCCTCCTCGATGGTCGTCCCGACCTCGCCGCCCTTCTTTGGCTTCAGCGTCCGGAACTTGTAGACGGTGAACGTCTCGCCGAAGAGGTACGTCCGCTTCTGGTCGAACAGCACCGGCCCCTCGCCCTCCAGTTTGATCGCGGCGACGATGCAGACGATGACGGGCGACAGCACGAGCAGCGCGGCCCCGGCGAACAGCAGGTCGAACGCCCGCTTGAGGACGTAGTCCTGCCAGTCCCACGGTTCGACCTGCACGTCGACGAGCGGTCCCACGTCCGCGTCGGCGGTGAGCAGCGTGTCGGCGTAGTCGCGGTGGACCTTCGTGGCGACGCCGTGTTCGTAACAGGCGTCGAGCGTCCCGAAGAACTCGCCGCGGTCGGTATCCTCGAACGCGAGCACTACGGTGTCCACGTCGTGGTCGACGAGCACGTCCTCCACGCGGGACAGGCCGCCGAGATGGTCCAGATCCTCCAGCCCTGCCACCACACCGCCGTCGGCGATGACCTTCCGCGGGTCCTCCACGGGAAGCGCGGCGGTCGGGCAGAGATACCCGAGCAGTTCGCCGTCCACGGCCTCCCGGACGCTGCGCATCTGTTCGATATCGTCGCCGACCAGAATGGTCCGGTCCAGTTCGCCCGGAACGGGTCGCCTGATCGCCACGAACCAGGCGGGCAGCGCAACGAGCAAGAGCCCGGTGAACAGCACGAGCGTCACCCGCGGCAGCCGGTGGGACCACTGGAAGAAGCCGAGCGTCGCCAGCGCCAGGCCGCTTACGAGCACCCGCTTCCCCGTGAGAAACACCGCGTCGAGGATCCGCCGCGGCCGCGGCTTGTACATCGGCACGAGCGCCCCCACGGTGAAGGCGACGCTCAGCAGGAGCGTCCGGCGGAGGTACTGCCCCTCCATCACGGTCGGCTCCAGATTGTTGAACTGTGGGACGTACGTCGTGAAGAAGTGCTGCAGGAACGGATGGTTCGCCACGAGCACGGCCACGGCAGCCAGCGCCGTGACCCCACCCACCGAGAGCACCCGGTAGCGCCACCCCGTGGTCATTACACGTCACACATCGGTGTACAAATATAAACACTACGTTACTCGCGCCGCAGGACGTGATCGGTCTCCGCCGACCTCCGGATTCCTGTCGCTCGCCGGGAAACCAACGAAAACGCTTTACCATGTGTAGATTCTACACATGGATATGTCCGGAGACAAAGCACGGGTCGATTTCAACGCCCCCGAAGACCTCGTGGAAGAGGCTGACGCCGTCGCGGACCTGCTCGACACGTCCCGGACGAACCTCCTGATCGACGCGTTGCGGCAGCAACTCGACGAGATCGCAAACGACGAGTCCTTCCGCCGTCGGCTCAAGGAGGCGTACTACGAAGACCGGCTCGGCTTCGAGACGGTAGAGATGGTGCTCGGGCGTGAGGAAGCCACACGACTGCGACTGCTTCGGGAGTCACTGGACCGCGAGCCACCAGTCCCGGACACCGCCGAGATCGATCCGCCGTCCGAGTCGGAGTTCTACGACGGTGAGATCGCCGAGTGGACGCCTGATGAGCAGTCGGACGACGAGGAGTCGCAGTTCGCGTAGCGATGGGACAGGACCCCGTCGCAGTCGTCGACACGAACGTCCTCCTGAACCTCGCAACGCCGGTCGTCGATGGCCGGCCTGACACGCCCTCAGGCGAGGACCCGTTTCGGACCGTGCTGACGGCGTACGACGTGCACGTTCCGGAGACGGTGCTCGGCGAGGTGGCCGAAGCCGCGGGGGACGATGACCTGCTCTCGGCAGCTGCCAATGCAGTGCTCGCTGCATCAGGCCGGCTCACGGCCCACGATGTCGTTACAGCTGGCGATGACCCTCTCGAATACGGTCTCGATCCCGGGGAGTCGATGGGAATCAGATTGGCAAACGAGATCGGTGCTGACCTGTTCGTCACTGACGAGTTCAACACGAGCAACTACCTGCTCGTGGCGATGGCACTCGACGACCGGAACACGCTGTTTACGACGCCGCACATATTATGTGGCCTCGCCGACCGCGATATCCTGGACACGGCGTACGTAGACGGGCTACTCACCTATCTCTGTAAATCCAAAAGCTGGGACGAACAGTACGTCGACCAGCTTCGGGCGAGATACCTCCGCGATTGATGCGGGAACAGGCAGCACTACCGCGCTTGCGACAAACGGATTCGAGGACCGCGGCCAGTTCAAAAACGGGTCCAAATTGATCGACGATATCACCTGAACCATCGACCGAGCCGGCGAAGGCTGGCATTCTGGTTCGTACCGCTCTCGTCCTCCTGTCAGACCTTGGTATGCTGAATGGGCGAGGCGCGCTCGCGCTGGGGGAATTCGGCAGCCGTACGGTCCCGGACCCGATGCACCCACTCCCGGCAACGACGCCTCGCATCCGAGAGACTGGGGGAATGTCCTCTCAGAGGTTCTTTCGGAGATCGAGGAACGTCAGCGCGGGTTCTGGAGCGGGTGAGATACCGTTCGAGCTCCGGGATGCCGAGCTGTCGCGTGGCAACCGCGGGCGCGCCGAGGGTGTTCGAAGACACCGAAGCAGTCGTTGGGTCGTTGGATCCATCCCCGGCCAGGAGATGCTGCAGCCACCCGAACCCACAAAACGGAACCGACCGCTACTCGACCATCGCCTCAACCACCTCGTCGACCGTAAACAGCCGTAGATCGTCGCGTTCCGCGGCGGCTTCCTCCACGGATGGCTTGAACCCGCTCCGGGAGAAGAGCGCGTAGTGCTCGTCTCGCTCACCACCATCGGGCGACCAGCGGAGTTCGTCGACGTGCCCCTGTAGCTTCGAGAAGGCGTCGTATCCGAGCGGCGAGCGCTGGAACTTGCACTCGCCCGCGATCAGCGTCTCACCGGCGGTTAGCCCGACGACGTCGATCTCGTGTTCGTCGTACCACCACTGACCAGTTTCCGTGATCGTCTGGTTCGGATAGAGCGTGCGGAGCGCCGAACAACACAGGTCCTCGAACGACCGGCTCGCGAAGTCCGCCAGTTCCGGTTCGACGAGCACTTCATACGCGTCGTCGAGTTCGTCGTACTCCGTTCCGGTACCGTAGACGAAGCGAAACCAGAAGCGGACGAACGGATCACGAATCCGATAGCGGCTGCGCTTGCTCCGCTCTTTCCGTTCGGTGATCGGAACGTGCTGTGCGACCAGCCGGAGCCGTGAGAGGCGGTCGAGATACTTCGAGAGCTGGTTGTAGTCGATACCCGTCGTTCCCGCGATCTCGTTCCGGCTGGTACTCCCGCCGGCAATGGCCTCCAGTATCGAGAAGTATCGAGTCGGTTCAGTGAGTTCCATCCGGAGCACGTAGTCCGGCTCGTCGTGGAGCGTGCCGTGGCGCGAGAGGATCGTTCGCCGGACGTTCTCCCCGAGCGTCGCATCCGGCGAGACTTCCTCAAGATAGTACGGAACGCCGCCGAAAACGCTCCACGTCAGCACTTGCTCCTCGGCGGTGAAGGCGTCGTCGAAGAACGCCATCGCCGCGTCGAACGGGAGCTGTCTGATGTCGAGTTTCAACGACGAGCGGCCGTACAGCGGACTGTTGCCGAGCAGCGCGGCCTCTTCCATCATGCTGATCGACGACCCGACGAGCACGACCGTTGCGGCCGAGTCGTCGAGTTCATGGTCGAACATCGCCTGCAACACGGACGGAAGACTTTCGTTCTGCTCGACGAGGTAGGGGAACTCGTCAAGGACGATGATCGCGTCCTGTTCGGCGAGATACCCGAGGACATCTTCCCAGTCCTCGCGTATCCGTGTCACACCGGGATACGACTCGGAGGCAGTTTCGATGAACTGTCGGAGCTGAAGCGCGCCCGTCTTTTGCTTCGCCTGGTGGACGATAGCGTCGTCGTACCCCTCAAGCGACTGCTTGACGAGCGCCGTTTTCCCGAGTCGACGACGACCGTATATCACGGCGAGTTCCGCCTCGTCGGACTCGTAGAGAGTGTGGAGCCGCGAGAGTTCCTCCGTCCGGTTCACGAAGTCGACCATGTGTACCCTACGATCTGGCCCATTATAGTACTCTCGATAATCGTACTTTGAAGTACAATACTTTAGAGTATCATTATTGGTTCGGTCGGGTCGACATAGACCGCCGCCAGATCGAGCGTACCGCCAAACCCTGCCCCCGACGACGCTTACAAACCGTCCCCGCACCTACCCTGGTGCATGACCGCCGACGACTTCCTCGATGCGCTCCGGGACGACAACGAAACCGCGCTCTCGCGGCTGGGCTCCTCGAAGTCGCTGTACGCCGCGACGGGCGGCGAGATGAACGCCGACGCCGTACTCGAAGCGGCGGCCGACGACGCCCACGCCGCCGCGGAGACGTACGAGACGTGGGCGGACGAGTCCGACCACGCCGTCTTCGCCGACGCCGCCGAAGCGGAGCGCGACCACTACGACGACGTGACCGACCAACTCGGCGACCACGACACCACCGCGACGCCGGCCATCTACGTCTATCTCGGCGGACTGGACGACACGGTCGCCCGCCTCGGCGGTCTCGTCGGCGCGGCGCTCGCGGGGAAACAGCGCGCCACCCAGACCTCCGGCTTCTTCACGGGCGAGGCCGACCCGCAGACCGCTTCGCTGTTCCGTGGATACGGGTCGACGCTGGAGGAGCGCCGGGACGCCGCTCTCGACGCGCTCGACGACGTCGCCGCGGACGACGGGGACTATGACCGCGCCGCCGAGGCCGCAAGCGGCGCGGTCCAGGCGGCCTACGACGACTACGTCGAGAAGCTGGAGTCGATGGGCGTCAACCCCAAACCGGTGTGTTGAAGCGCCAAGAACCGGTCGCTACACCCCGGGCAGGTCCTCGCGGTACTCCGTGATCGCTTCCTTCGCCTCGTCGATGTGCTCGCCGACGGCGTCGTTGCCGTTCTTTTTGATCTCCGCCAGGATGTTCTCGTGGCGCGCCAGCCGGCCGTGGTCGGGACCACGGTCGGCCGTCGCCATGCGGGCGAACTCGTCTGACTGGTCGTACAGGCGGTCGCGGACCGTCTCCCCGTCGGCCGCTTCGCTGGCCTCTCGGAGTCGGTCGCTTGCGCGCTGTAGTTCCTCGCGGACCATGCGTGACGGTACGGCGACGGCGAACATAAGCCCCGGGCCGCCTCAGCGGTCGAGCACGGCGGCGAAGAAGGGCGGTTTCGGCGGTTCGTCGGCGGCCGTCTCCGGGGCTGCCCACTCGGACTCGACGCGAAACCCCGCGGCACGCAGCTGATCCCGGGTCGCCTCGGCCCCGGCCATGTGCCAGGTCATCTCGACGCCGTCGCCGAGCCAGTCCGGGTTCGTGCGCTCGAACTCAGCGGGCGCTTCGGAGAGCAACACCCGTCCGCCGGGACGCAGGACGCGGGCGAACTCGTCGACGACAGCCTGATGGTCGGGAAGCGGCACGTGGATCAGCGAGTCGACCGCCGTCACGGCGTCGAACGCGTCGGCCCGGAACGGGAGATCCGTCATGTCACCTTGCACGAGCCGGGCGGCGGGAACGCCGTCGGCGGCGAGCCGGAGCTGGCCCGCGGCGAAGTCGAGGCCGACGGCTGTCGCTCCCTCAGAAAGCCGTCGGAGGACCGGCTCGCCGTGTCCACAGCCGGCGTCAAGCACGCGAGTCGGGTCGGCGAGCGAGTCGAGAAACGCATCCAGGATAGCTCGCTCGCGCTCGTCGCCGGAGCGGTTCGCGGCGTACGCCTCGGCGAGTTCGTCGTACCCCCGACGGACGGTCTCCCTGTCTGCCATCGGGGGGCGTTCGTCCCCCCGGTGGTTGAACGTTCGGTCCGGCCGCGGTGACGGCGGCTGCGGTGCCGCCTACTCCTCCGTGCGGTCCGAGACCGTCACGCCGAACGCCGCGCGGTCGGCGTCCGCCACTGCGGGCAGACCGAACAGACGCGGCCGGACGAGGAAATAGATCCCCGTAAAGCCGAAGCCGAGGGCCGCAAGCGCCATCGTGGTCGTCACGCCCAGCAGTTCGGCGACGACGCCGCCGAGGAGCGAGCCGAGCGGGAGCGTCGCCCCCGAGGCCGTCCCCTTGACCGACGAGACCCGCCCGAGGAGGTCCCCCGGGAAGACGGTCTGGTTCAGCGTCGCCGTGAGCACGCCGTCGACCCCGGCCGGCACCCACGCCAGCCCGAACAGCACGACGGTGAGCGCGGGCGAGGGGACGACCGCCGCGGCGAGCCAGCTGCACGCGCCGAGCGTGTGCATCACCGGCTTCAGCCGGCCGTAGGCGACGCCCTCCAGATACGGCGCGACGACCGACCCGACGAGCCGGCCGATGCCGAGCGCGCCGAGCATGAGGCCGTAGAGGGCGGGACCGCCCAGCCCGTCGCCGAACGCCGGCAGGATCGCGAGCGTCACGCCCGTCGCGAGGTTGGCGACAGCGGTCATGGCGATCAGCGGGACGAAGGCGCTCCCGCGGAGCGCGTCGACGCCCGCACGAAGGTCGTCGACGTACGAGGCGAACACGGCCCGCAGCGACTGCCCGTCGTCAGTCGGCGCGTCGGCGTCGGCCGTCTCCGAACGGTCGGCGGTCGCCTCGCCCCCGCGGGAAATCACGATGCCGGCGAACAGCAGCGCGGCGACGCCGAACGTGGCCGCGTCGAGCAGGAACAGCGCCGTCGCGCCGAAGACGGCGATGAACGCGCCGCCCAGCGCGTCGAATATCATGTCCAGCCCGAGCGTGACGGTGTGGAGCGCGGAGTTGGCCTGCGATAACTGCCCGTCGTCGACGATCCGCGGGACGAGCGTCGCCTGCATCGGGGCCATCGGTAACGTCGCGAGCATCAGGATCGGGAGCACGGCGAAGATGACGCCGACGCTCAGGTGCCCCGTCGCCGCAGCGAGCGGGAGAACCAGCACGACGATTCCCTGAACGACCTGTGACCCGACGAGCACGGGCCGGAGCGGGAGCCGGTCGACAAGGGGACCGGCGAACATCTGCAACAGCCACGGGAGCAACAGGATGGCGTTGGCGACGCCCGTCAGGAACGTCGATCCGGAGAGTTCGAAGACCAGCCAGAGGACGGCGACGCTGTAGAGGCTGTCGCCGGCGTTGGTGACGAACTGGCCCGCGAAAAAGCGCAGGAAGTCGCGGTTGCGCCAGATCGACGGCTTCTCGGCAGTCGGTTCCGCTTCGGTCGTCTCGACTGACTCGGCCGCCGTCATCGGCGACCACCCCTACGGGCCGTCGGGCGTTCACGAGGCGGTCGCCACAACCGCGAGCGATGCAACTGGTGATTGCGAAGCGATCCGTCGTCGTCTCCGTAAATCGGTACGTGGTCGGACGAGCCGCGGGGCGTCCCCAGCGGCTCAGCGAATGTCGGCATATGCGTGCGTGTTCGATCGAGAGACTGCGACTACAGGACGTAGCGAAGCGGCGCGAACCCGAGTGCTGCAGCTATCGGGCCCGCCGCGCGGCGGGAGGCGAACGCGGATCGAACACCGGACGGCCCGCGAGCCGACGGATCATAGAACGGTTCGTCCGAGGAATCGGCGACCCGAGAAATAAATCTGGTGGACCTATGAGACGGTCAACCGTGGTCGTTCACCCGAGACGCGCGGTTGGTGGTGGAAACACGACAACGGCTACGTGCCCAGGAGTACAGCGTACAACTGTGAGCCCAAACAGGGAGCAGGTCCAGTTCCGAGTCCCGGTTCCCCTCATCGACCGAGCGGATGCACTGGCGACAGCTCTCGAAACGGACAGAACGGATGTCCTCGTAACTGCACTCCGTGAATACTTGCAGGACGCAGTCCACGACGACACGCTTGTTCAGGAGATCGCTGCCGCCTACTACGACGACGAGATCAGCGACGAGCAACTCGAAGCACTTGTCGGTGCGGAAGAGACCGCCAACCAGCGCGTCCTGAAACAGCAACTCGACGAGGAGTTCGTCGACGAACTCGCTGAGCGATAACTACGTTCCACAGACTCGGACTCGTACGTGCCTCGCTGGCGAACGTTCACCGACCGTGTGATGCGCACAATCGCCGGGCGAGGACGGCCTCCATTATTCGAGGAGATCAGCACTGTTCGACGCGGGAGACACAAAGCGACATCCAACGAGCGGTCTCGTTGGGAGTGGGATTCTGAACCGAACAGTTATATCTTTCCCACTCAAAGTGGGAAACATGCCGACGGTGGATTCCAAAGGGCGGGTAGTGCTTCCGAAGGAGGTCCGGGAACAGATAGGGATCGCGCCCGGGACGGAGGTCACCGTTCACGAGGAAGACGGGAAAGTGATCGTCAAACCGGAGGACGACCCGGAACGGATCGTAGAGGACCTGGTCGAGCGGATCGAGGCCGCCGCCTCCGCGGACCGAACGACGACGCCGTACGAGGACCTGGACCCGCACGCGAAGAAGCACGTCGACGCCGTTCAGGACGGGGCAAACGGTGACGGCGATGAGTGAAGGGCCGTACCTCTTTGACGTCGGCGTGACGGCGCTCGCACACGCCGGGACGCCGGTGAGCGATACTCCACAGTCGTACGTCCGCGAGGCGATCCAGGGGTCGATCGATGCGGTCGTGCCGTACGCCTCACTCGTCGGCGCACATCACGTCCTCTCGTCGGTGTATGGGTTCTCGAACGACGAGGCGGCCGGGCTCATGCAGCGGTTCATGGACGCAAAGCGGATCCACTGGTACGCGGACCTCCCGGAGCGCATCGTCCGGAACGGGTTCGACCGGTCGGGGAACTTGAACATCGACGGCTGGGACGGCTACTACGCGCAAGTGGCTCTCGAGGAGGGGGTCGAAACGATCCTGACGCTTGACGACGACTTCGAGCGAGTCGACGACGTCGCGACCGAAGTCGTCCTGTCGTCCGAGGAGTTCGCCACGCTGAACGAGTATCTGGGGTACTGACGAGTCACGAAGCGAAGGGCGGCCGCCGACCGGCCCCGACGCCCCGCCTTTTTGCCCGTCTCTCCCGTACGGCTAGCGATGGTCGAACGGGCCGCGGGCCACGGCGAACCGCCCGAGCACGACACCGAGGACCACGGCGGGGAGGGCGGTCACGAACACCGGAGCCGCTGGCCCATCCTCGCGGCGGGCGGCGCTGGCGTGCTGTACGCGGGCATTGCGCTGTACGCGCTGGCAGCCGCGGCGGGCATCGCGCCGACGTGGATCGGCGGCGGTCTCGCCGTCCTCGGCACGCTCGGCGTTGTCGGCGGGCTCACCGGCTGGGCCGTCGAGGCGTACGCGCCGCCGGGCGGGAAGGACCGCCGGACGTACCGCGCGACGATGGCGCTGTTCCTCGCGACGGACGTGGGCACGTTCGGCGCGGGCTTCATCTACTACTTCTTCGTCCGTGTCGGCACGTGGCCGCCCTCGGAACTGCCCGACCTCGTCGGCTCGCTCGTACTGGCGAACACGGCGATACTGCTCGTCTCCAGCGTCACGCTCCACTACGCCCATGTCTCGCTGGAGCGCGACAAACGGCGGCGCTTTCTCGGGCTGCTCGGGGCGACCGTGTTGCTCGGCGTCGTCTTCCTCGCCGGCCAACTCTACGAGTACTACGAGTTCGTCGTCGCGGAGGGCTTTGCCCTCTCCTCTGGCGTCTACTGGAGCGCGTTCTACGGGCTGACGGGGCTGCACGGCCTGCACGTCGCGCTCGGCGTCGTCCTGCTGTCGGTCGTGCTCTTCCGGGGATACCGCGGGCGGTACGGGGCGGAGCGTGACACGGGCGTCACGACGGCGTCGCTGTACTGGCACTTCGTCGACGTCGTGTGGATCTTTCTGGTGGCGGTGCTGTACGTGGGCGCGGTTGTGGAGTTGTAGGGAGGGTAAACACAGTGGTTGTGCCATGATATAGATCAGGGAGGTCTAATATGAACTTTAAGTAGTTAGCACAACGAATGGTTTTCTATGAAAAGCAAATCGAATATTGATCCGGGGAGCGGAGCAACGATAACGCTCGATATCCCCACACAGGACGCGGGCCTGTTCAAGAGTCAGGCTGTACACGAGGTTCTCTCCTTCTTATCTCGGTACTACAGCAACGAGTTCTCCATCACGGAACTGACTGATGCTGTCGACTACTCACAGCCGAGTGTCTCCAAAGCCATCGATGTCCTCGCCGCCAACGACCTCGTCACAGAGCGGCGACAAGGAAACGCTCGGTTGGTGCAGATAAACCGTGAACGGTTGTTCCAGCCCGACGATCCGCTGCTCCAGATCCCGCAGGGGGAGTTCCACGCGCCAGTTCGAAGCGCAGTCGAGGAATTAGTCGAGCAGCTCGACAGTATCATCGGTGTCGTTCTGTACGGCAGTGTGGCGCGAGGGGAGGCCGACAGACGAAGCGACATCGACCTGTGGGTCCTCGTCGAAGAAGACCGAATGACGAACCAACGAACGGCGAACCGCATCCGGCAGGATCTCGAAGATCGGGAGTTCGATACCGGCCGGTATGCATACGAGATCGATATCGAATCGCTTCCGGCCGTGCCGAACTACACCGACGAGTTGCAGGAGATACTCGGCGATGGTCTCGTGGTCTACGACACGGAGAAGTTCGAAACGGTCCGAGAGATGGTGTTCCACGGTGAGCTCGATGAGTAGGGAGTCGGACCCACAGGCCATCACGGACGCGCTCATCGCAGCGGTCGACGCGTTCAACGAGGAGGGATACGGCGTTCCGACGCGGGAGGACGCGATCGATCCAGACGCCGACTGGAAAACGCAGTTGACGAAGGCCTGTCGGTTACTGTCCGCGGTCGATACGATCGCCGACCAGGGGTTCTGTACTGCCACTATCGAACTGTGCTTCGGCGCGACAGAACGGTCGATCGAGGCCTACGCGTTGGCTGAAGGTGGCGATGAGCTCGTTGACTTTCACGACCACACTACCTGCTACGACCGCGCAACCGACCTTGGGCTGCTATCTACTACGACGACACGCAAACTACGGCAACTGTACGACACCAACCGCACGGACAGTTACTACGGTGGACGACGCCCAACGGAACGCCAAGCCGACACGATGCAGCAACTTGCCCAAAGCGTCCACGGGTACGTCACAAACCAGATCAGGGAAGGCGGAGTCTGCGTCTGCGACACACCGCACTAGTGCGGTCCCACCGAACCTAAGTTACCCCTGCCGTCGCTCGAACGCCGCGTACCGCCGGTACAGCGGCGGCGTCAGTACGCCGAGCGCGCCGAAGGCCATCGCGGCCAGCCCGAGCGGGAGCAGGATCGGGTCGACGGACGTGCACGGCCGGGTCGAGCGCAGCGTCGCGTAGTACGTCTCGCCCTCGTACGCGACAAGGACGCCGTCTTCGAACGCCTCACGGTTCGGGAACGCCCCGTCGACCGCCCCTTCGCCGTCGAACGCGTCGACGCCGTCCGCGAACGCCGCGCGCTCGGCCGGCGAGAGGTCGTCGAACGGCAGCGTGCGGAGCGTCGGGCCACCGTCGCCGTACCCCGAGCGCAGGCGTTCGGTGTCCGCGGGCGACTCGACGCCGATGGTCGGCGCGCCACAGAGGCCGGCCTCGGCCTGGACCGCGCCGTAGCCGCCGAGCACCGCCGCGCCGATGCCGGCCGCGAGCAGCACGGTCCCGAGGAACGGCACGCCGTAGGTCAGCAGGGCGTCGCGGACCATCAGCGGTCGCCCTCCGGCGGGTCGCCCGATCCGCCCCCGGACATCCCACTCCCTTCCAGGTCTCGGCGGTACTCCGCGTACCGGAGCGTCCCCGCCAGCCCGATCCCGTAGAGCCAGTGGGCGACGAGGACGAAGGCGAGATAGCCCACGAGCGCCAGCCCGGACTGGCCGGTGTAAAAGGCGACGGCGAAGCCAAGGGACATGATCGTCGCGTAGGAGACGCCGGTGACGACCAGCAGGCGGCCGGGGAGATACTCCGCGAGCGCCCGGAAGAGGATGGCCCAGGTCGTCATCCCGCCGAGCAGGAACACGGCGTAGCCAGCGGCGATGCTTCCCTCGACGCCGACGAGTTCGGACAGTTCGACGAACCCTCGCAGGTCGAACACGCCGACCAGCGCGCCGGTGAAGAGCACGCCGGTCATGGCGAGCGTGCCGAGCAGGCCGCCGAGCGCGCCGTACAGCGTGTCCGCGAGGACCGACCGCACCAGCCCCCGCGGGTCCCGGAGCACGTCGGGGCTGCCGACCGACGGGTCGTCGGTGCTCGACGGGCGCACGGTCTCCGGATCCGGCTCCGTCGGCTCGACGGCGTAGCGGCGTTCGAGGCGGTCCTCGAACCACGCCCACTCGCGGGTGAACTGCCCCGTCCGCTTCAGGTCCCACACGTCGGCGTCCTCGACCGGTTTGCCGTTCCAGTACGACCACACCATGTTGTACAGCCACAGCAACACCGCGACGCCGATGACGAACGCGCCGACCGAGGCGACGCGCTGGAGCGGCGCGAACTCGACCGGGTAGTTGGCGTACCGGCGCGGGAGTTCGCCGAAGCCGAGCGCGAGCAGGGAGCCAAAGGTGACGACCGAGCCGACGATGAAGAGGCCGGCCTGGAACTTCGCCAGCCGGCGGTCGTACAGCCTGCCGGTGATCAGCGGATACCAGTAGTACGACGCCGCGAGCATCATCATCGGGATGATGCCCATGACGATCATGTGGAAGTGGCCGACGACGTAGTAGGTGCCGTGGTAGATGATGTCGACCGGGATCGCCGCGAGGAACACGCCGGTGACGCCGCCGACGACGAACGTGCCGATGGAGCCAAGACAGAGCAGCATCGGCGCGGCCAGCCGCACCTCCCCGTCCCAGATCGTCGTGATCCAGTTGAACGTCTTGATCGCGCTCGGGACGGCGATGGCGATGGAGATGCCCATGAACGACGCCTTCAGCCGCGGGTCGATCCCCGTCGTGAACATGTGGTGCGCCCAGACGCCGAAGGAGAGCACGCCGATGGCGAGCGTCGAGTAGACGATGTAGCGAAAGCCAAAGAGGCTCCGCCCGACGAATTTCGGGAGGAGGAAGCTCATCAGCCCCGCCGACGGGAGGAAGATGATGTACACCTCCGGGTGGCCCCAGAACCAGAACAGGTGCTGCCAGAGGATCGCCCCGCCCCCGGAGACGGCGTAGAACGTCGTGGCGAAGTTGCGGTCCAGCAGGAGCATGACGATCGCACTGCCCAGCAGCGGGAACGCAAACAGCACCAGCCCGCTGGTCACGAGGAAGTTCCACGAGAGGATGTCGAGGTTCGACCAGCCCACGTCCTCGCCACGCTCGTAGACGATGGTCACGACGAAGTTGATCGCGCCGATGACGGTCGCGATCCCCGAGAGATGGAGCCCGAGCAGGAGGAAGTCGATCTGGGGGTTCGCCTGCGTCGTCGACAGCGGCGTGTACAGCGTCCAGCCGATCCCCGGCTCCTCCATGACGCCGAACAGCGTCGCTAGCTGGCCGGGCGACACCGCGCCGAGCACCTGCGCTGCCACCTGCGCGACCAGCCCGAACCGGGCGAGCAACAGCGCCGGCGGGAGCAACCAGAACCCGACGGCGTTGAGCCGCGGGAACGCCATGTCGTCGGCGTCCAGCAGCAGCGGCAGGACGTAGTTCCCGACGCCGAAGAACACGGGGAGAACGAAGAAGATCAGCATCGTCAGCCCGTGGGTCGTGAACAGCGCGTTGTACGTCTGCTCGCTCCACACGGTCGCTTCGGGCGTCAGCAGTTCCAGGCGCATCATCATCCCGTCGACGCCGCCCCACAGCGCGGCGACGGTGCCGAAGAGGATGTACAGGATCCCGATCTCCCGGTGGTCCGTCGTCGTCGTCCACCGCAGGAGTTGCTCGCGGAGGAACGACCGGTCGAACACCGACCGTCGACTGTACCCCCCGTCGGCGCGGGGGCGGTCCCCGCACCGGCGGGCGTACAGGACGAACGCCACCAGCAGGAGCGCCAGCGCGGCGAGCGCGCCACCCTCGACGAGGACGCGGTTCATCGGTGTCTCACCGTGCCCCGCAGGCGTGCACCGACCGGATTGGTCATGTCCGCGGGACCACGGCGAGTCAAATAAACGTGGACCCGACCGACGATCCCGCAGTCGTCCTCGCAGTATCGAACCGAGATCCCTCGCTACGCCAGCCGGTCCAGCAACTGCGCGACGTAGGGGCTGTTCTCCCAGCTTCGGTGAAAATGGCGAAGGCGCTTCTTGTTCCCCTCAGTTGAACGGATCGTCGGGCGTCTCCAGTCGCGTTATCCCCTCGACCACGTCGAAATCGTCGTCGAAGGAGTACAGGTACTCGACATCCGTCCGCTCCATGTACGCGGCGATAGTCGCGTCGCCGAACGCGAGTTCCTCGTAGGTCTCGAAGAGTTCGACTGCGCGGTGAAAGTCCGTCTGTGCCGAGTGAACCAACTCGAAACCCGCCGACTCGGAGAGGCGGGTGCGCAGGTCGACCGCGATATCGTGGCGCTGCCGCTCGTGAATCCAGTTCAGCGCCTCCAAGAGCGCATAGTTCGTGACTCTGGCGCTCGGGAGCGTGCCGCGGTCGATGGCGTAGACGATCGCCTCCGCCCGTTCGTGCCGGTCGGTGGCGCTCGTGTCCTTGTAGTCGATGAGAACGTTGGAATCGAGGACGGCGACGCCCATTCAGATGTCCTCCGCGAACGCGGGGTCGTCCTCGTGCCCGGCTACGTCGTGTGTGTCGAGGCCGTCGCCACCCAGCGGCGCTTTCATGTCGTCGTCCTCGAACGCTCCGTATCGCTGTCGGACGACTTCCACGGCGAGATCCCCGTCCTCGTCGATATCCCAGCGAAGCTTGTCGCCGGGTTCGATGTCGAGCCGACGGCGGAACGACGCCGGGATAGTCACCATCCCCCGGTCGCTGACCGTGGTTTCCTCGGGGGCGTCCTCGGTTGCCATGCGCGATAGTACGGGTCCTCGCGCCATACATGTTCCGCCACATGTGCTGGTCGAACCGAACACAGCCGACGGGGAGCGCCATCGAGCCAATCCTCGGCCCGAGCTATTTACGCGACGACGTGGGACGGCACCCATGCCGGTCCGCTTCCGACGCGCCGCGCTCGCGACACTCGCCGCGGCCGGGCTGCTGACGCTGTTCGTCGCGCCGGCGGCGGCCCAGTCGGTAAACCGGGAACTGATCGACGACCTCAACACGCAACTGCTGTACGTCGCGCTCCCGCTGACGGTGTTCGTCGAGGTGATCCTCATCTACGCCGTGGTGCGGTTCCGGGACAACGAGACCCCGAAGCCGACCATCGACTCGCCGCCGCTGGAGGTCACCTGGACCATCGCGACGGCGATCATCCTCCTGTTCGTCGGCGTCTCGGCGTACGTCGTGCTCACCAGCCCGTACATCTCGACGGCGAACGACGAGGTCGGCCCGACCGACGAGCGGGTCCACGCGCTCGGCTACCAGTGGGGCTGGCAGTTCACCTACCCCGAGGCGAACGTCACGACACAGGACCTGCTCGTGATCCCTGCCGAGCGGAACGTGAGCGTCGGGGTGACTTCCGCGGACGTGTTGCACTCGCTGTTCGTCCCGGAGCTGGGGGTCAAGCAGGACGCCTTCCCCGGGAAGAACACGACGATCCGAACCTACGCGACCGAGACCGGCACCTACCGCGCGTACTGCACCGAGATCTGTGGCGCGGGGCACTCGCGGATGCGTGCCGACGTGGTCGTCGTCGACAACGAAACCTACCGCGAGTGGCTGGCCGCCCACGAGGGCGAGACGGGCGTGACCGCCGCGCCCGGCGAAGGGGGCAACGAAACCGCCGCGAATGCGACGCCGGCGCAGTCGCTCGGCGTCAGCGTCCAGCGAAGCTAGAGGAAAGCGCCGGGTCTCAGGCCGTCGTCCGGCGACGACGCGCGTCGTCGGCGAACAGGCCGTACGCGCCGGAGCCGAGGAGAGCGGCGGCCGCGATGGCCGTGGTGACGAGCCCGAGGCCGGGGTTGGTTCCGGCGTGGAGCCCCACGGCCAGCCCGGCGACGCCGAGCGTGACGATGAGGCCGACGCCGCTCATGAGGGCGCGGGTGCGGACCCGCCAGCCCCAGGCGAGCACCGCCGCGAAGGCGACGAGGCCGAGGAGGGCGGTCACACCGCCGAGGTAGCCGTAGCCGATACCGGAGGTGGAGACGCGACCGAGTCCCTGGGTCGTCCAGGGGAGGAACGCGGAGAGGACGACGGTCAGGGAGGCCGTCATCCCCACCTTTTCGGAGCGGGTGAATCTGAACTGCATCGTATCCGTATGGACCCCGCGGAGCGGCATAAGTATTGTCGTACTGATATGTTTGTGTACGTTTGCCACGTGAGCGTTGCACACACCGTCGCGACCGAGCCGGTAAAGTCGCTCCGCGCCCAACCGACGGACAACGTGAGCGACGCCAACTCCGGCCCGCTGTCACCCGACCGCCCCGACCGGGAGCGCCCGTTCCGTGTCGACGCGCCCTTCGACCCCGCGGGCGACCAGCCCGAAGCGATCGAACAGCTCGCCGAGGGGTACCGCCAGGGGATGGACCGCCAGACGCTGCTCGGCGTGACCGGCTCCGGCAAGACCAACACCGTCTCGTGGGTCATCGAGGAGATACAGCAACCGACGCTCGTCATCGCCCACAACAAGACGCTGGCGGCACAGCTGTACGAGGAGTTCCGGGAGCTGTTCCCCGACAACGCCGTCGAGTACTTCGTCTCCTACTACGACTACTACCAGCCCGAGGCCTACGTCGAGCAGACGGACACCTTCATCGACAAGGACGCCTCGATCAACGACGAGATCGACCGCCTGCGCCACTCCGCGACGCGCTCGCTGCTGACCCGTGACGACGTGATCGTCGTCGCCTCGGTCTCTGCCATCTACGGCCTCGGCGACCCGTCGAACTACGTCGACATGTCGCTGCGGCTCGAAACCGGACAGACGATCGACCGCGACGACCTGCTCGGTCAGCTGGTCGACCTGAACTACGAGCGCAACGACGTGGACTTCACGCAGGGCACGTTCCGGGTGCGGGGCGACACCGTCGAGATCTACCCGATGTACGGCCGGTACGCCGTCCGCGTGGAGTTCTGGGGCGACGAGATAGACCGCATGGTGAAGATCGACCCGCTGGAGGGCGAGGTCAAAAGCGAGGAACCCGCGGTGCTGGTCCACCCGGCTGAACACTACTCCATCCCGGAGGAGCGCCTCGAACGCGCGATGGAGGAGATCCGCGAGGACTTAGATAGCCGGATCTCCTACTTCGACCGCAAGGGCGACGCTGTCGCCGCCCAGCGCATCGAGGAGCGCACGACGTTCGACCTGGAGATGATGCAGGAGACGGGCTACTGCTCGGGCATCGAGAACTACTCCGTCTACCTCGCGGACCGCGAACCGGGCGACCCGCCGTACACCCTGCTCGACTACTTCCCCGACGACTTCCTCACCGTCATCGACGAGTCCCACCAGACGATCCCCCAGATCAAGGGCCAGTACGAGGGCGACAAGTCGCGGAAGGACTCGCTCGTCGAGAACGGCTTCCGCCTCCCGACGGCGTACGACAACCGCCCGCTCACCTTCGAGGAGTTCGAGGACCGGGTCGACCAGACGATGTACGTCTCCGCGACGCCGGGGGACTACGAGCGCGAACACAGCGACCAGGTGGTCGAACAGATCGTCCGCCCGACCCACCTCGTCGACCCCGAGGTCGAGGTCGCCGACGCGACCGGGCAGGTCGACGACCTCATGGACCGCATCGACGAGCGCGTCGAGCGCGACGAGCGCACGCTGGTGACGACGCTCACCAAGCGCATGGCCGAGGACCTCACCGAGTATCTGGAGGAGGCCGGCGTCGACGTGGCGTACATGCACGACGAGACGGACACCCTGGAACGCCACGAACTGATCCGGTCGCTCCGGCTCGGCGAGATCGACGTGCTCGTCGGCATCAACCTCCTGCGGGAAGGGCTGGACATCCCCGAGGTGAGCCTCGTCGCCATCCTCGACGCCGACCAGGAGGGCTTCCTGCGCTCGGAGACCACGCTCGTCCAGACGATGGGCCGAGCCGCCCGCAACGTCAACGGCGAGGTCGTGCTGTACGCCGACGAGCGCAGCGCCGCGATGGAGCGCGCCATCGAGGAGACCCGCCGCCGCCGCGAGATCCAGCGCGAGTACAACGAGGAGCACGGGCTGGAGCCGACCACCATCGAGAAGGCCATCGGCGAGACGAACCTCCCCGGCTCCCAGACCGACACCAGCGACGTGGCCGGCGACGGCCCCGCGGACGCCGAGGAGGCCGCCCGCCGGATCGAGCGGCTGGAGGAGCGCATGGGCGAGGCCGCCGACAACCTGGAGTTCGAACTGGCGGCGGACATCCGCGACCGCATCCGGGAACTCCGCGAGGAGTTCGACATCGAGGGCGACGAGGACGACGGCGTCGCGCCCGAGGTCGACCCCGAGTTCTGACGCCCCAACTCACTCGTACAGGTCGCCCTTGCTGAACACGTAGCCGAACACGACCAGTCCGACGAGGAGGCCGACGGCGTTCAGCTCGTACAGATCGAGGACGATCCCGAGCCCCTCCAGTATCAGCGCCCACTTCCACGCCCACCCCGCGAGCGTCCAGAGTCCGGCGTACACGACGAACTGGCCGAGCGAGAGAAACAGGAACACGAGGCCGAGGGAGCCAGCGGCTCCGCCGACACCGAGTAGTCTGAAGGCGGCCAGCAGGGCAAAGAGGGCCCCGAGGAAGCCGATGACGCAGATGATCTTGATACCGAGCGGCGCTGAGTCGCGGTCGGGTCGAGACGCGGGCGAGGTGGAGGGGGTGGTGGGCGGCGTGGTGCTCATTCTGTTCGTCGTTTCGATCGGCAGAAAATAATATTTCTGCTCCCGGTCAGCGAACGCCGAACCCGAAGACTGGCATGCCGAGCACCGGGCCCCACAGGAAGTGGAGCCCGATGCCGACCACGAGCGCGGGCACGGTCGTGTACACGGTCGCCACGATGGCGGCCTTCTTGTCGATGGCCAGCAGCGGGAACAGCGCGTCGCCGTCCTGGCTGATGGCGTTTGCCGTCAGCGCCGAGAACGGGAGGCTGCCCTCCGCGTAGACGGTCGAGAGGACGATCTGGGGGCCACAGCCCGGAATGAGGCCGACGACGGCCCCCGCGATGGGCGCGAGCACGCCCGCGGCAGCGGCGAGCGACGCGATGTCCGCGCCCGTCAGGAGCAGGCCGTACTCGTAGATCAGGTACGCACCGAGCACCCAGACCGTGACGAAACTCGTTTCCATGGCCGCGTGGACCAGCGTGTCGTACGCGGAGGCAAAGGAGTCGCGCGCCCGGCCGACGCTCCCCTCGCCGACGTAGTGGCGGCCGACCGCGTAGAGGTACAGCGACAGGAGCGATCCGGCGAGGCCGATGACGGTGAACGCGCCGGCGAACGTCGCCCCGAGCGCCAGCGGCACGTCGGGCGCGCCCCGGAGGAGGTAGGTGACCCCCAGCGTCAGCGCCGCGGCGGCCGCGAGCCACCAGGCGACGTGGGCCGCGTGCGAGAGCGGCGTGAGGACGGCTGAGCGGCGGTCCGGCCCCTCGTCGTGGACGTGCGTCGGCGGGTCGGTGGGGTACTCGTGGGTCGGGTTCGGAACGGGGTTGGGGCCCGCCCCGTGGACGACGCTCCCGCCGTCAGTCGTCGCGGGAGATATCCGCGCGACGGCCGCGTCGACCCGCTCGACGCCGACGCCGAACGCGTCGATCAGGTAGCCCGTCGCCACCGCGGCGACAAAGGCGATGCCGTAGGCGTACAGCGCCGCCTCCGGCGCGAGCGCGATGATGACGAACGCGGCGTCGCCCGCCGTCGCGGCCAGCGTCGCGACGACGGTGCCGAAGCTGACCGTCCCGCGGACGTACAGCGGCATCATCACGATCGCGCCGCCACAGCCGGGCGTCAGCCCCAGCAGCGCGCCGAACAGCGGCTGGCCCCGCTCGTGCTCCTCGACGTAGCGAAGCAGCGCGCCGCCGGTCCAGTACTGCGCCAGTCCGAACAGCAACACCGTCACGGCGACGAAGGCGCTGACCTGCACGTAGCCGTCCCGGAGGGAGGTGACCAGCACCTCGACCGCTTCATTCACGGCGGGTCGACCCCGCAGAACAGAGAATTAGACTCATCTAAATCTGTCTTTAGGATACTCAAATATAAAACTGCCGCCGGCCCGCACTCGCGGGCGGACAGCGGTCGGAAAACGGGATGACGATCTGCGGCGGTCGAATCGGACCGGAAGACGGTCCCCCGCTACCCGAGGAGGTAGCGGAGCTTCGGCCGCTGTTGCACGAACTCGGTCGCCTCGAGGTAGGCGTCCACGCCGAGGAACCGGCCCGCGGCGAACGTCCCGATGAGGACGAACATCAGGAGGCCGAGCAGGTCGCCGTTGACGTAGCCGTGGGCCCAGTCGGCGTTCCCGAGGTAGAACAGGGTCATGAGGACCCCGCCGAAGAACGCCGCCAGCCGGGTGAGCGCCCCGACGATCAGCCCGAGGCCGATGAGGAACTCACCGACCGGGATCATGAAGTTGGTGAACTCCAGGAGCCACGGGGTCTCGGCGACGAAGGCCAGCAGCCCGGCGATGGGGCTCCCGCCGGCGTTCGCCAGGTAGCCCTCCGCGCTGAACGGCGTGCCCGCGACGAACGCGAACTTCGTCCAGCCGGACATGAGGAACCAGTACCCCACCACCAGCCGGACCAGCACCGTCACGTAGCCGGCGACCGACCCCGCGTATTCGAACTCCTGTTCCCGCCCGAGCCAGTCGACGGTTGCTTCGTTGGTTGCCATAGCGGTCACCTCACATGCGAAGTTTGGCGGGACTATCACTTATACCGGGAGACCGATTCCCAGCTCCTGAGAACATGTTCCCCCGGAGATTAACCTCAGATGGGTGAAACCGGGCGGACCGCGGACCCGCTACGGCGGCGGTCAGCGTCCCCGTCGCCGGAGTCGGTGACGGTGAGCCACAGGTAGACGGTCCGGTAGGCGTTTCCGACCGTCGGGTCGTCCGGGGCGTCGCCCCTGTACAGCAGGTAGGCGAGGCGGACGCGCTCGCCCGCGAACGGCGGCGACACGGTGTGCTGTCGCCGCCACGTCCCGTCCGAGTCCAGCCGGGGCGTGTAGCGGTGGAGCACGGTCCGCTCCACGACGCGGCCCCCGGCCGGGCCGGGACGCGACGCCCTCGCCGTCACCCGCTCGTCGGCCGTCCCGTTCCCTCTCGCGACGCGCTGCAGTTGCACGACGACCGTGTAGTCGGTCGCCGTTCCTTCTCGGTTTCGGACGCCGAGCGTGAGGTCGCGCTCCGAGCCGACACTGACGTTCCGCGGGTAGCCGTCGGCGACGAGGGCACCGGACTCGTTCTCGGTCACGAGGTACAGTTCCGTGTACCCGCCGTCGTCCGACGGGGCGAGCGCCGCGACGCCGACGCCGGCGAGCGCCAGGACGACCGCGGCGGCGAGCACGAGGTCGAGCGCCGTCCAGTCCCGACCCGTTCGGTCGACGGCGTCGGCGGACGCCGCGGGTCCGCGCGACGGCGGGTCGGGACGGACGCGCCCGGGGAGCCGCGACCGACGGACCGCCGCGTAGCCCGTCACGCCGACCGTCACGGCGGTCAGGCCGGCGACCAGCGGGAACAGCCGCACGCCGACGGGCGTGAACGTGAGCGCGATGCCGAGCGCGGCGGCGACGAGCGCGCTCGTCACGACGGCGAGCGCGATGCGTACGGCCGCCGTCGGCCTGCCGGCGTCGGCGTCGTCGCTCGCTCCCCCGCCCGACGGCCGCGGGAACAGCGCGGTGACGACGGCGTACCCCGGCACGAACAGGACGAAGACGAGCCCGAACACCGGGCGCGCGGGCGTCCCGTTCAGCCCCGGCACCAGCACGAACAGGTCGGCGGCGGCCGTCAGGGCGAGGACCGCGATCAGGTCCGCACCGAGCCGCCGCTGGAGCTCGGCGAGCCGCGCGCCGCCGCCGGGTCGCGTGGGGCGTGTCATGGGTGGATCAGTCCGGTGTGAGGGAGCCGTCCGCGAGCGTGAACCGGCGGTCGAACGACCCCGCGAGTCGCGGGTCGTGGCTCACCAGCAAGACCGCCGTGTCGAACGTCTCGTGGACGGTGAACAGGGTGTCCAGCACGTCGTCGGTCGTCTCGGGGTCCAGCTGGCCGGTCGGTTCGTCGGCGAGGACGACGCTCGGCCGGTTGGCGAGCGCGCGTGCGATGGCGACCCGCTGGCGCTCGCCGCCGGACAGCGCCGGCGGCCGCCTGTCGGCAAGCGGGGTGATCCCGAGCCGGTCGAACAGCGTGTCGAGCCACGCCTCGTCCACGTCGCCGGCGTGTTCCTGCGGGACGCGCGCGTTCTCGTAGGCCGTGAGGTCGTCGATGAGCCGGAACCCCTGGAACACGAACCCGAGGTGGTCGCGCCGCAGCGCGGCGCGTTCGCGTTCGGACGCCGCGGTCGCGTCGGTCCCCCGGACCTCGACGGTCCCGCTGTCCGGCGCGGTGAGCAGGCCCAGCACCTCGAACAGCGTCGACTTCCCGGCCCCGCTCGCGCCGCGGACGAGCAGCCGGGCGTCGGGCGGCACCGCGACCGAAACGCCGTCGAGGACGCGCCGGTCGCCGCGGGCGAGCGTCACGTCGCGGGCGGCCAGCACGGGGGCGTCGCTCACGGGCCACCCCCCGGGAGCCCCGCGTCGCACCGGCCCGGCTCCCACCGCAGGACGATAGACGAGTCGGCTCCGCCGGCGTACACCACGTCGCCCGTCATCACCCACTCGTCGTAGGCCGACCGGGAAATGTCGAGCGGTTCGGTGGGACCGGGCGCGCCGACGGTCTTCCACGAACTCCGGGCGACGACTGGGCAGTCGGGCGGCGGCGCGTCGCCCCGGAGCCAGGCGGTCGTCGGCAGGTCGGTCACGCCGGCACCGCGGTAGTTGTACGCGACGAGCGCGACGTGGTCGTCGCTCGTCCAGCCGCCGTCGACGCGGTCCGTGGCGAACGTCGCCGCGTCGAGTTCGGCGGGGTCGGTGACGGGCTCGAACGGGAACGCCGCCAGCCCGGCGAAGGGGAGCGGGGCCGAGACGAGCACGGCGACGACGGCCGCCGCGGCGGCGACGCGCCCGAACGCCGGCCGCCGGCGGACCAGCACGGCGAGGCCGACCGCCGCGGCGACGACCAGCCCCGGGTGGACGAACGTCACCGACCTGACGACCAGGTCCTCGTACACCGGCGTCCGGCCGGCCGTGAGCGCGAACCCGACCGCCGCGAGCGGGCCGAGGACGAGCGCGAACATCGCGAGACCCCGGTCGGAGGCGAGGCGGGACAGACCGACCCCGGCGGCGGCGAGCACGACGACCAGCGGCAGGGTCAGCGTCAGGAGCAGCGACGACGTCGTCGCGGTCCCCGGGTAGACCGCGACCGCCGCGTTCAGCACGAAGACGGCCACGCCAGCGCCGAAGACCGCGACCGCCGCGCCGCGCCGGACGGCGGCGGAGGCGGTGTCGAGCCACCTGGCCAGCGCGACGACGAGCACCACCCACGCGAGGAACAGCCCGAGCGAGGCGGAGACGCTGCCGGCCTTCGGGAGGTCGGCGGCCGCGTAGTAGCCGAACGTCAGCAGCCAGAAGCCGGCCGTCCCGAGCGCCCCGTACGCGAGCCGCCGCGTCGTGGGCCGCCGTGCGACCCCGAGAGCGACCAGCGTCGTCCCGACGAGCCCGGCGACGAACGCGCTCAGGCTGTGGACGACCGGCACCGTGACGGCCAGGGCCGCGGTCAGCGCGAGCCAGCGGCGGCGCTCCGTCCGCAGCGTCCGGCCGAGCGCGAGAGCGAGGCAGGCGACGACCGCCAGCCCGAACACCTCCGCGTTGACCGACATCGACCGGAACAGGTAGGGCCCCTCGACGGCCAGGGCGAGCCCCGCGAACGCGGCCGCGCCGCGCCGGACGGGGGCCGAAAAGTCGGCCGCGAGCGAGCGGGCGTACGCCATCGCGACCAGCGAGGGGACGGTCGCCAGACAGGCGACGAGCGCCTGGGCCACGTACAGCGGGGCGACCCCCGTGACCTCGCTCACGACCGCGAGCAGCGTCGCGAACAGGTACTCGTCGGGTGCCGGCGCGGCCGGGCCGGCCAGCGCGACGCCGTCGGTCGCGAGGATCCGCTCCGCGCTGCTCACGAAGACGAACCCGTCGGTGTTGAACGGCAGCGGCGAGGCGTACAGCGACGAGAGGCGGGTCGCCGCGCCGACCGCGAGGACGGCCACAACCAGCAGCCAGTCGGGGCGGCGTCGGCTCATCGCGACCCCCCGAGCAGCCGCGATGGAGCCACCGAACTGTACCGCCAGGCGACGACGCCCGCGCTGACGAGCGCCAGCGCGAGCGAGCCGAGGGCCAGCGGCCCGACGACGGAGAGCGGGACGCGGGGGGTCACGCGGACGCCGAACACGGTGAGCGTTCCGACGACGGAGAGCGTCCAGACCGTCGCCGCGGCGAGGGCGATGCTGACCGCCGCCGCCGGCAGCCCGATCCGGAGCGCGTCGCCGAGCACCAGCCGTCCGATCCGGCGCGGGCCAGCGCCCACCGCCCGGTGGACGCCGATGTCGCCGCGGCGGGCCTGGACGGCGTCGGCGAACGCCGCGACCGTGCTGCCGACCGTCATCACCACGCCCAGCGCCACGAGCGTCGCCAGCACGAGCCAGAGGTTGCCGAACACCCGCGAAAGCAGGCCGCCGGCTCCGACCCCGCCGGGAGCCTCGTCGCTCGACGCGACGGCGCTTGCCAGCCGTTCGTCGCCGGTCACGCGGTACGTCCCCGTCGCTGCCCCGCCGCCGGCGGTCACCTGAACGGTGTACTCGCCGGGCGGGCGTCGGTCGAGCGTCGCCGAGACGGTCCGGTCGCGTCCCGGAGCCAGTTCCAGCGGTTCCGAGACGGCCACGCCGGGACCGTCGACCGACAGCGTCCGGTCGAGCGACACCCCCCACGGGTTCCTGACGCGGACCCGGACGGACGGGGTCGTGAACACGCCCGTCCGGTTCGGCGTCACGAGGCGGACGACGGGCTCGCGCCGCGCCCCGCGCTCGACGCGCAGCGCCTGCGTCGCGGAGCGGTTCCCCGCCGTGACCCGGACCGCGTACTCGCCGGGCGCGCTCGGCAGCCGGACCCGCGTCCGCCCGTCGTCGCCGACGCGCGCCGTCCGGTCGCCGAGCCGGACGGTCGCGTTCCCGACGGGCGCGCCGCCCGCCGTTCCGACGCCGACCCGGAGCGTCGCGTTCGGCGGGCCGACCTCGGGGAGCGGGGCGAGCACGAGCGTGTCGGCCGAGAGGACCCGGACCGTCCGCGTCAGGTCGCCGACCGTCACGACCCGGGTGCCTGCGCCGGGCGCGTCGAACCGGAGTTCGACCGTCCGGCGCTCGCCCCCGTCGAGCGTGACCCGCTTCGTCCGGCGCTGGTCGCCGAGCGTGGCACGGACCGTCCGCGACGCCGGCCCGGAATCGACGTTCCGGAGGCGGACCTCGACCGGGACCGTCTCGTCCGTGGCGACCCGCCGCGGCGCGCTCGTCCCGAGCACGACGACGCCCTCGGTCGTGCGGTTCGCGGCGGGCTCGCCGTAGCGGACGAGGTTCACCGACCCCTCGGGGACGCCCTCGAGGTGCCGCGCGAGCGGGAGGCTGACGAGGAGGTGGTCGTCGCTCGCGCCGTCGGCCGCGAACGTGCCGACCACCTCGACGGTGCCGACCGCCGGCGTCGTGCTGCCGCCGAGCGCGAGTTCGTCGCCCGGGGCGAGGCCGTGGGTCCGCGCGAAGGCGGTCCCGACGGCCGCCTCGTCGGTCGCGTTCGGTGCCCGCCCGTCGACGACGCGGGCGTCGGTCACGGCGCTGTACGCGTCGAACTCCACCCCGCGGGCGGGGACCGGCCGGCCGTCGTGGGCCAGGAACAGCAGGATCTCGGGGCTGGCGGCGACGCCGGAGCGCCGGAGCCGGTCGGCGTCCGCCGCCGGGACGTGGCTGTCGACCGGGTGGACGGCCCCGGGCTCGACGACCATCCCGCCGGACGCGCCGCCCGTGGCGCCGATCCCGCCGACGACGCCGGCCAGCGCGACCACAACGAGGACGAACGCGGCGAACACCGCGAGCGTGGCCGTCGTCGGGACGGCGGCCCCCGCCGGGAGAAACGATGGGCCGCCCGGCCACCGTCGGGTCGTCGCCGCCCCGGAGTCGAGCGGCGCGCCGCGAACCGCCGACCGGGCGGCCAGCGCGCCGGCGAGCAGTCCCACGCCGACGAGGGCGAGGAGGACGAGAGGGATCAGGCCGGCGGCGCGGGGGGTCACGCCCAGCGGGAGCCCGACCGGGAACCCGAGCGTCACGGCGGCGGTGACGGCGGCGTTCGGGACGACGACGCCGACCGCGTAGCCGAGCGTGACGCCGGCGAGCGTGAGCAGTCCCGCGCGGGCCGTCACGAGCAGGGCGACCCGTCGCCGGCTCGCGCCCGTCGCCCGGAGCACGGCGATCGACGACCGGCGGTCCCGGACCGTCATCCGGGTCACGCTGAACACGACGACGCCGACGAGCACGGCCACGCCGAGACAGACGACGCCGAGCACGCCGAGCATCTGCCGGGTGCCGACGAGGAAGAAGGCGAGCGCGCCGGTGAGCGGCGCGCCCGACGCCGGGACCGGCGACGCCGACGCGCGCAGTGTCAGAGCGCGGTCGCTCCCCAGCGACGTCGCCGTCCCGGCGTCGGTCACGAGCCACGGGTCCGGGAACGGCGTCTCGCCGCTTCGCTCCCGGACCGTTCGCTCCAGAGTCGCCCGGTCGCCGACGAGCGTGCCCGTCCCGTTCGACGCCGGCCCGGCGACGCCGTCGGGCGGGTCCATCCCGAACGCGCCGCCCCGCGGGACGCCGACGACCGTTCGCTGGACGCCGTCGACGGTCGCGGTCGCCAGCGGGAACGTCGTCCCCTCGGCCCCCGTGGTCGTCGTGAGCGACACGGCCGTCTCGGAGCCGTGGTCGGCCGCCATCACCGTCGTCTGTCCGGAGACAGCGAGCAGGACGACGACTGCACCGACGAGGAAGGCGGCGGTCACGGCGACGACGAGGACGGCGAGGCGGTCCCGGCCGGACCACCGCACCACGAGCGACTGCCGGTAGCTCATGGCGCACCAGCACCGGTCGGTGGGCTCCGGACGCCGGCGGACATTGGGGCCGTTTTTGGGCAGCCTAAAGATAAATAGCACGGTTCGATACCGCGGCTTCAGCGGCGTGTCAGTCGGACCGGACACAACCGTCGGCTCGGACCCGACAGTTAAGCGGCCGGTTACCGACGTTCACACCATGGGCGAGTCGAGGCTTGGGCGGTTCGTGGAGGGGCTTCGAGACGGAGGGCGACACGGGGGGCAATCTGCATGACGGGAGTCCTCCAGTCGCTGTTCGACAGCTACATCGAGATCCACACCGCACAGCTGGGCGTCCTGCTCGGCCTGTTCGTCGGCGTTATCTACCGGGAGCGGCCGACGCTTGCCTACGCGGTGCTCACCGTCGGCGTGCTGTCGGCGTTCGGGTACGTCCCCACCATCGGGTTCGTGCTGTACGACCACGTCGCGGCGGTCATCACGGTGAAGCCCTGGTACTTCCTGTCGGCGCTGTACGTCTCCACCGTCGCGAACCTGCTTGCGGTCGACTACGGGCCGGCGCTGTGGCGGCAGACGCTGGGCTCGTCCGACCTGCGGCGGGACGGCGTGGTAGAAGACGACAACGGGTAAACTACCCCACCCTACTCGCTCACGGCTTCGCCGTTCGCTTCGTTGAGGGTGGGGCTTTCGCGTGGACTCCCGCTCTGGCCGGAACCCCCGGCAGGAGAGTCATATTCTCCGTTCGCGTTCAACATCCCGCGATTCAGGCGCACGCCTACGGGTGCGCCTCCGCCGTCTCCAGTTTGGTTACGGCGGAGATACCGTAGTCCGATGTTTTTCGCCGCGTTGTAGTCGGCGTGGTTCTCGTACCCGCATTTCAGGCACTCAAAGTCCTCACCTTCGCGGTTGTCTGGGTGGGTGAATCCACACGTTGAACACCGCCACGACGTATTCTCCGGGTCCACCTGCACTACGTCGATGCCGTGGAGTTCGGCCTTGTATTCGACGTACTCGTACAACCGCTCAAACGCCCACTTGTGCCCCCACGACGCACCCGAGAGCCGGTCGCGGATGCCGGTCAACTTCTCGAAGGCGATAACCGTACAGCCGTTTTCGGCGGCTTCTTCGATGATGCCGTTCGTAATCCGGTGGAGCATCATCTTGAACCGCCCCGTCTCTTTGCGCCCGACCGACTGGATGTTTTCGTGGGCGTGACGCGACCCACACTGCTGGAGTGAGGCCCGCCGCTTCTCGTACTCCCGTCGCCAGTGGTCGAACTCGTGACCGCTCCAGAACGTACCCATCGACGTGACCGCGAGTTGGTTCACGCCGAGGTCAACGCCGAGGACTGTGCTGTGCCCGGTCGTTGCCTGCTCCGGCGTGTCGGTCTCCATCTCCGCCTTTGTGCGGAGGTGAAGGAACCACTCGCCGTCCTTGTTGTGGAGTTCCGCTCCCGTCACCTCGTAGTCGTCGTTGTCGAGATACCGACTGTGAGGTGTGTCGCGATCTGCGTCGGGCAGGACGTACTCAACTTCGATACGTCCGCCCACGGTTGCCAGCGACACGTACTCGTCGTGGAATGTCGCACACCGCTTGTCGTAGACGACAGTAGGCTTCGAGAAGTGTGGTTTGCCCGCATACTTGCCCTGTTTCCAGCGGGCGACGACGCTCTGTACGGCGTCGGCGGCCTTGTTGCGAGCGTTCTGGACGAGATTCGCGTGCAATCGTGTCCGGTCGCGTACCTCGTCGTAGGTTTCCTCCTGCAACTGCGCCTTGCTTGTGGTTTTGTAGTCGCCCTGCCATGCGTGGTCCACGACGTAGTTGGCGGCCCACAGAAACTCGTCAACAGTTTCGCGGAGAAGTGCGGCATCGTCGCTGTCCACATCGAGTTTCACCGGGACAGTTCGCCGCATCTCCATACGTCAGATGTACCCCCGATAGTTTATTAACGTTGTGGAGAAAGGGCGGCAACAGTTCGTGGGACGTGGTGGGATTGTCGGCTTCCTCTCCGGCCTACTCACTCGCTTCGCTCGCTCCTTGAGGCCGGAGGCTCCGCCTCGAATACGCTGACTCACGCCGACTGCGGATGTAAAAGGTTTTTTAGGACGGCCTAAAACGACGGGTAACCGGAGCGACTCGCACATGCACAGCAACAGGCGGCCAGTCGGCGGAACCGGGCGGCGGACAGCGGACGCGGATCGAACCGGGCGGTGGTGAGATGGTCGGACTATCCGGCGTCGTGGGCGACCACGTCGACGCCAGCGTCGAGACGATCCCGCCGACGGTCGACGACGAGCGGGCGAGCACGTATCGGGACGAGGGGATCGCGGTACGGTCGGCGTTCCACGAGGGGACGGCGACCGACCAGCCGGTCGAGGCGGCCGACGGGTCGCTCGTGTGGGTGTGGGGCGAGGTGTTCACCGTCACGGACGAGCGTGGCGGACGGCGGCGGGTCGATCCAGCGGAGACGGCGCGGGTGTGTGCCGGCCAGTACGACGAGTACGGCGACGGCTTCGTGGAGCGACTCGACGGCGAGTTCGTCGGGCTGCGCTACGACCCCGACGACGGGACCGCGACGTTCTTCGCCGACCGCGTCGGCGCGCGCCCCCTCTACTATGCCGTCGGCGACGGCTGTCTCGCGTTCTCGACGACCATCCAGACGGTCCCCGAAGTGCCGGGGTTCGAGCCCGCGTTCGCGGAGCCGTACCTCGCGGAGTATCTCTACTCACGTCGGGTTCAGGGGACGAAGACGCCGGTCGAGGGCGTCGAACAGATCGCGCCCGCGACGCTGCTGACGTACGACCCCGACTCCGGCGGGTTCGACGAGCGACAGTACTGGGAACCGCGGTACGACCCGGTCGACAAGCCACTGTCGTACTTCGTGTACGAACTGGCGAAGCGGTTCGAGCGGGCCGTCGCGGACCGGATGCCGAGGGAGGACGGCGACTACGGCCTCCTGCTGAGCGGCGGGAGCGACTCCCGGACGGTGCTCGCCGCCGGCGGGTCGGCGCTGGACTGCTATCACATGGGCGACGGGTGGAACCGCGAGGCGCGGGCCGCAAAGCGGGCGGCCGACGCCGCAGGGGCCGATTTCGAGCTGCTGGAGCGGGGGCTCGACTATCACGAGACGCTGCTGGAGCGGGCCGCGCCCATCCAGGAGTTCATCGGGCAGTTCCAGTCGGGGCACATGCTCGGGTACGCCGAGAAGCTCGCGGAGACCGACGCCCTGCTCACCGGGCTGTACTGCGACGTGCTGTTCGGGTCGTGGGGCGTCCCGCAGCGGGAAATCGACCTGCCGTTCGGCGTCACGCTGTGGCCGCCGGTCCCGGACGTACCGGTGACGCCCGCCGGGCACGTCGCCCAGCGGGAGGCCGACGGGATGGCGCGCGACCCGGCCTTCGTCGACGCGCCGCCGTACGGGGAACTCATCGACGCGAACCTCCGCGACCGGGGGGGTCGGGTCGACGCGCACGGCGTCGAGTACGAGTCCGTCGGGACGCTGGCGCTCAGCCAGTACCTCTACCCGGTCACGAACGGGATCGGCTTCGACCTGTTCGCCGCCCTCCAGATCACGCCCACCCGGAACCCGCTGCTGGACCGCCGGCTGATCGACCTCCACCTCTCGATGCCGCTGAAGTACCGGCTGCGGTCCGACCCGGTCCACCGGGCGATGGAGGCGCTCGACCCGTCGCTGGCCGACATCCCCCACGCGTCGACCGGCGTCCCGGTCAGTTCCCACAAGGCGGCACACGTCGTCGGCGACCGCGCCCTCAACCAGGTCGCGAAGCTCACCAGTTCGGCCACCCACCGGACCGACGGCCCGATGCAGGACAAAAACGAGGTCATCCGGAACCACGACTTCTTCGAGCGCGCGCTCGACCGGAACGAACAGCGGGGGAGGGCGCTCCCCTGTCTCGACTGGGCGGCCGTGCGGGAGACGTACCGGCGACATCAGGCGGGCGAGATACACGCCGGCGAGGAACTGTACCGGCTGGTGACGGTGCTGGAGACCCCGCTCGCGGAGCGGATCCTCGACGGGTAGAGCTACGCGACGGCGGCCGGCAGGTGCTGGCGCAGGTAGCCCGCCGTCCGCGCCCACTTCAGCACGCAGGCGAGCAGGTACCACAGCGGCAGCGCGGTCGCCGGGGCGGACGCGTCCGCCACCGTCTCGCGGAACCCGAGGGGGTTGACCGGGAGGTAGTTCCGCGGGTCCAGCGTACTCCGCACGTCCAGCCGGTCGCCGTGATACCGGCGGATCTGCCCGCGGCCGCGGCCGATGCGGACGTTCTGTGCGAGCAGTTCACGCACGGTCGACCTGGCGGGGTGGTACAGCGTCACCGACGGCTCGAACGCCAGTTCGTACCCCGCCTCGTCGACCCGGCGGCCGAACTCCAGGTCCCCGTTCGACAGCAGGCGCTCGTCGAAGCGGCCCACGTCCTCGAACACCCGGCGTCGGGTGACGAGACAGCACGTCGGCGCGAAGCGGTGCTCCCTGACGTACCGCTCGACGGGGAACCCCGTCGCGCGCCGGAACCGCGAGACGGTTCCCTCGGCGGCGACGACCTCGACGCGACAGCCCATGTAGTCCCGGTCGTCGGCCAGCATCCGCTCGGTGACCGACCGGACGTAGTCCGGCTCGACCCACATGTCGGCGTCGACGAAGCCGAGGACCTCCCCTCGTGCGGCCTCGATGCCGGCGTTCCGCGCCGCGTACGACCCCTGCACCGCGTCCTCGACGACGTGGCGGACGCGGTCCGACCGCGCGAACGCCCGGGCGACGGCGGTCGTCCCGTCGGTCGAGCCGTTGTCCGCGATGACGACCTCGTAGTCGGTCGCGGTCTGGTCCAGCAGCGAGTCGACCGTCGTCCGCAGGCCCTCGGGGTCGTTGTACACGGGGACGATGATGCTCGTTTGCACGCGCTCGTCATCCGGATCGACCGGCCCGGCGTTAACTGCATCGCTTCCGACCCGGACCGCCGTCGCCCGGCCGCTCCGCCGCCGAATGTAAAGTCATTTTAGGCCGGCCAAAAAACACCACTGGTATGACCGGAAACGCGGACGACGCAGGCGGCGACGAGCACCGGACCGTCTCCACTCGGCGCGGTCGTCGTGGGTTCCTGAAGCTCACCGGCGGCGTGACCGGCGCGGCCGCGCTCGCGGGCTGTCTCGGGAACGACGACGAGGGGTCGACGTACTCGCGGGAGGGGTCGATCCCCGACGCCAAGACGTACGCCGCCGACGAGCTGTTCAACATCGAGGAGTGGCGGGGCTCCGGGCCGCTGATCGACGACCGCCCCACGGAGTACGAGGGCCGGTCGATGCTCGACCTGCCGGACCTCAGGGGCGAGCTGACGATCTACCTCGGCGGCGGCGAGGGCGGGCTGTACGAGAACCTGATGCGGCGGATCCAGCACACGTACCGCGACTTCACCGTCGACATCAGGAAGGCCCCCTCCTCGCAGCACGCGAACACCATCGTCGAGGAGGTCAACGCCGGCCAGAGCCCGGCGGACATCTTCTGGGCGATCGACGCCGGGTCGGTCGGGATCGTCTCCGAGAACGACGCGACCGTCGAACTCCCGGACCACCTCGTCTCCGAGATCCCGGACACGTACCACCCGACCGACCAGTGGGTCGGCACCATGGGCCGCGCACGGAGCATCCCGTTCAACACCAACGAGTTCTCGAAGTCGGAGATCCCAAACGACATATTCACGTTCGCGCGGGATCCACGGTTCGACAACGCGATGGGCTGGGCTCCGACCTACGGCGCGTTCCAGGCGTTCGTCACGGCGATGCGCCTCATCAACGGGGAGAGCGAGGCGCGCCAGTGGCTCAACGGGATGCAGGACCAGGGCGTCGGTACGTACGACAACGAACTGGTCGTCGCCAATCGGGTCGCGAGCGGCGAGTTGAACGCGGGATTCGGGAACCACTACTACTCGCGGCTCGTGTACGAGGAGCGGCCCGACGCCCCGCTGGACCTCGCCTTCACGCAGGCCGACGCCGGCGCGCTCGTGAACTGCTCGGGGGCCGAGATCATCAAGAACACGCCGAACGAGACGCTGGCGGTGGACTTCATCCACCACCTGCTCAGCATCGAGGCCCAGGAGTTCCTGACGACCCGCGGGTACGAGTACCCGCTGCTCCCGAGCATCCCGCCGGTCGGGGACCTCCCGACGATCGACGAACTGAACCCGCCGGAGTTCGACCTCTCGCGGCTCGCGGACCTCGAACCGACGCTGCAACTCATGCGCGAGGTGGGCGTCCTGTAACATGTCGGTGGCCGACAGGGTAGTTGCACAGTTCGACCGCGAGGACGCCGACGGGTATCCGGTCGGTCTCACCCTCCTGAGCGGTGCGATCGCCGCGGCGGTGCTCTCGCCGCTCGCGTGGATCGTCATCCGCGTCCTGCAGGTCGACACCGACTACGCGCTGTCGATCATCGCGCGCCCGACGATCGTCGAGATCCTGGTGACGAGCCTCGGCCTCGTCGCCGCCGTCACCGGGGCGTCGATCGGCATCGGCGTGCCGCTCGCGTTCCTGACGGTGCGGACGGACCTCCCGTTCCGCCGGTTCTGGACCGTCGCCGTCGCCCTGCCGCTTGTCATCCCAAGTTACCTGGGCGCGTTCACGTTCATCTCGGCGTTCGGTCCGGGCGGGGTACTCGCGGACGCGCTCGCGCCCCTCGGCGTCGAGTCGATCCCCTCGATCTACGGGTTCTTCGGGACGACGCTCGTGCTCACGCTGTACACCTACCCCTACGTGTTCATCACCACGCGGGCGTCGCTGCTGTCGTTCGACCAGCAGCTCGTCGAGGCCGCGCGGACGCTCGGGACGACGCGCTGGGAGGCGTTCAAACGCGTGACGCTCCGGCAGCTTCTGCCCGGCATCACGTCGGGCGCGCTGCTGGTCGCGCTGTACACGCTCTCGGACTTCGGCACGCCGTCGCTCATGCGGCTGGACGTGTTCACGCGCGTCATCTTCGTCGAGTACAACACGTTCGGCCGCGAGACCGCCGCCATGCTCTCCCTGCAGCTGCTGGCGATCACCGCGGTGATCCTCGCCATCGAGTCGCGCATCGGCGATTCGAGCCGCGGGGCCTACGTGGGGACGGGCGCGAGTTCGGGCAGCGACACGACGGTCTCACTCGGACTGTGGAAGCTGCCCGCGCTCGGGTTCTGTGCGAGCATCGTCACCCTCTGTCTCGTCGTCCCCGTCGCCGTTCTGACCAACTGGCTGCTCCGGAGCCCGAGCGGGGCGACCAGGATGGGCGGCGGGTTCGAGTGGCAGTTCGCGGTCAACTCGGTGTCGGTGTCGCTCGCGGCGGCGGTCGCCTGTGCGGCCGCCGCGGTTCCGGTCGCCTACCTCGCCGCGAGACACCGGAGCAGGCTGTCGGAACTGTTCGACCGCGCGACGTACGTCGGCTACGCGATGCCGGGGATCGTCCTCGGGCTCGCGCTCGTGTTCTTCGGCGTCTACTACGAGTCGTCCGTCGGGGACCTCTCGGTGTTCGGTGCCGACATCACCCCGACGCTGTACCAGACGCTCCCGCTGTTGATCTTCGCGTACGTCATCCGGTTCCTCCCGCAGGCAGTCGGCTCGACGCGGTCGTCGGTGCGGCGCGTCGACCGGAGCCTGACGGAGGCCGCACGGATGCTCGGCCGGACCCCCGCGGAGGCGTTCCGCCGGGTCACGCTCCCGCTGATCGCGCCGGGCGTGATCGGCGGCGCGGCGCTGGTCTTTCTGACGACGATGAAGGAGCTGCCCGCGACGCTCGTGTTGCACCCGACGGGCTTCGAGACGCTCGTCACGTACATCTGGAGCGTCCGCGAGTCCGGCTACTACGGGTTCGCGGCGGTCCCCGCGCTGGTGCTCATCGTCGTCTCGGGACTCTCGATGGTCGTTATCCTTTCCCAGGAGGAGTGACTCATGGCACGAAACAACCACGACGGATCGCTCGCATCGCCCGAACCGGCGGCCACGGCCGCCGACCCCGACGACAGCCCCCCGCAGTCGACGGTGCTCGAACTCCGGGACCTCGTCCGCTCCTACGAGACCGAGACCGCCGTCGAGGACCTCTCGCTGTCCGTCGGCGAGGGCGAGGTGCTCACGCTCCTCGGACCGTCCGGCTGCGGCAAGACGACGACCCTGCGGCTGATCGGCGGGCTGGAACGCCCCGACGACGGGACCATCGAACTCGGTGACAGCGTCATCGCCGACGCCGGCGACACGTTCGTCCCGCCCGAGGAGCGGGGCATCGGGCTGGTGTTTCAGGACTTCGCGCTCTTCCCGCACCTGACCGCCGCGGAGAACATCGGGTTCGGGATCGCCGAGTGGCCGGAGAGCGAGCGGCAGGCACGGATCGAGGAGATGCTCGACCTCATCGGCATGTCGGACCACGGCGACGACCGGCCGGGCGAGCTCTCGGGGGGGCAGAAGCAGCGCGTCGCCCTCGCGCGCTCGCTCGCCCCCGAACCCGACGTGCTCCTGCTGGACGAGCCCCTCTCGAACCTCGACGTGAGCCTCCGGGTGTCCATGCGCGAGGAGATCCGCCGGATCATCGACGAGACGGACGTCACCGCTATCTGGGTCACGCACGACCAGGAGGAGGCGCTGTCAGTCGCCGACCGCGTCGGGGTGATGCACGACGGGGAGCTCCAGCAGGTCGGCCGGCCCGAGAAGGTGTTCGAGCTGCCGGCCTCGCGGTTCGTCGCGTCGTTCCTCGGTCGCGCCGGCTTCCTCTCCGCGACCGTCGAGGACGACGTGCTCGCGACGGACGTGGGCGACATCGACGCCGACGCGCTCGTCGGGGCCGAGCGGTCGGACTGGGAGGTGCTCCCGGACGAGGCGACGGTCGACGTGCTGGTCCGCCCCGACGACCTTCGCGTGACCCCGACGACGCCGGAGGAGGCCGACGGCACGATCACGCGCCGCCAGTATCAGGGACCGTCGTTCATCTACCGCGTCGAGACCGAAGGCGGCGACACGATCCAGTGTCTACACAGCCACACGGAGGTGTTCGACGTGGGCAAGTCGGTCAGCGTCGACCTCGTGGCGAACCACCCGCTGGTCTGGTTCCCGGCCGAGTGACCGCCGGGCCGCTCACCCGTCGACGACCCGTCGCGTGAGCGGCATCGAGAGGACGGTCACCAGCCGGTACAGTTCCTCGCCGGCGTCTATCTCGCCCGCCCGGTGGCGGCGGTACGTCTCCCGCACCGCCGCCCAGTCGACGCCGGGCAGTCGCCGCCCGGTCGCCTCGTGTCGCTCCAGGGCCCGACCCACGAAGTCGTCGCCCCTGACGACCTCGTCCTTGTCCTGCCAGGGCCCCTGAGTCCGGTACGACGCGTCGCCGAACTTGTCGGCCAGGTTCACCGCGCGGTTGCCGACGACGTGTGCCGCCTTCGGGGACGACAGCGGGACGCGCGTGGAGGCGTGGGGGATCGTCGCGAGCGACCCGTCGAGCCGCTCGATCGCGCGGTGCAGCGGGTCGCGGCGCAGCCGGTACTTCAGCGGCATCGAGAGCGCCAGGTCGACCAGCCGGCGGTCGAGAAACGGGTTCCGGGTCGGGACGATCTGGAGGGCGCTGAACAGGTCGAATCCGATCCCGTTCGTGATGGGGTACAGCGTGGAGCTGAGGCTCAGCTGCTCGACCGACTCGTAGCCGACGCCGTGGAACTCGACGCCGCTCCCCGCGGCGCGGATGTTGTCGGCGAGGATCTCGCCGAGCGGTGCCGAGTCGAGGAAGTCCGGGTCGCGCGTCGGCCCCGATGCCACCTGGTCGCGCACGAAGTCGTCGGGGGTCGAGGGCAGGCACGCCCGCGGGAGCCAGACCTGCACATCGAACGGCAGCCGAACCGTCGCCTGCGACACGCTCCAGGCCCCGAAGAGGTCGTCGCTGTACAGCCCGGTCAGCAGCGTGTCGACGTCGTCGGCGATCCCCTCGGCGAACCCGAGCGCGTGGCCCGTGTGGAACGGGCCGACGAACTCCTGGACGGGCGCGGCCCGCTCCAGCAGCGTCTCGTGGTAGCCAAGGCCCCGCTCCAGCAGCTCGAACCGAGACCCGGCGGCGTCGGCCGCCCGCTTGGCGACGCGCGCCTCGCGGTTCCACCCGTCGCCCAGGTGGAACGACGCGGGCGGCTCGTCCGCGGCCGCCAGCACGGCCCGGGAGTCGCTCCCGCCGCTCAGCAGGAGACCGTGGTCGCGGTCGTCGCCCGTCCGGTCGGCGACGGCCCGCTCGAACCGGTCCGCCAGCTCCCGCACGAAGTAGGAGAACGACCTGTCTTTCGGCCGGTATCTCGGCTCCCAGTAGCGGTGCCGGTCGACGCCGCCGCCCCCGATATCGTAGGTCAGGACCGTCGCCGGCCCGAGCTGTTCGACGCCCTCGACGGGCGTCTTCGTGCCGAACGTCCGCCGGCAGCGGAGGTACTCGGCGAGGTACCGCTCGTCGAACGCCGGGTCGAACCCGGGGAGGTCGGGCACCGTCTGGACGCTGGTCGAGACGGCGAGGCCGTCATCGGTTCGGGCGTAGTACAGCGGCCGCGCGCCGAGGCGGTCGATGAAAAACGAGACGCTGCCGTCGTCGGGGTCGTAGCGCAGTCCGACGAACTCGCCGTCGAGCCGCTCGACGAACTCCATGCCGTGCTCGTCGTACTGGCCGGCACACACCCGCGCCGTCTCCGCCGGATCGACCGACCGCCGGCCGCCGCGCTCGTCCGTGACGCTGTACACCTCGCCCCACACCCACACGAGCGACCCGTCGGCCGCCTCGGCCGGCTGGTCGACCGCCGTCCCCTCGTGGAACGCCGACCGCACCGCGATCTCCCGGCCGCGGTAGGCGTCGCTCGTCTCGCCGCCGGGGACCGTCTCCGGGACCGTCTCGACCTCGACCGAGTCGGCCGCGTCGCCGAACACGCCGGACAGGCCGACCATCTCAATCGCCGCCGGTCATTTCGGGGACGGGTTCTCGGCGGGGCGCGCCCCGCGGTCGGCGACGAAGTCGTCGACCTTGAAGCTCTGGAAGGGGTCCGCGCCGGGCAGCTCGTAGACCGCATCGTCGGCGACGGCGTTGACGATGGTGGCGTTGCGGTACGGGCCGAGGCCGAGGTCCGGCGCGTTGATGCCGTGGGAGTGCAGTTCCGCGTTCTGGACGAATATCTCGCCCGGGAGCCCGTCGGTCTCCACGCGGTAGTCCCGCGTGATCTCGAGCCGGCCCTGATCGTCGCGCCGGATCCGGTCCTCGAGCGGGTCGAGGAACGGCGGGTCGGTTCTCGTGTACCCGGTCGCCAGGACGACCACCTCGCTGTCGAGGACGAACCGCTCGTCCTCCTGCCACTGCTCGCAGACCAGCTGGTAGTCGTCCGAGCGCGGGCTGGCGGACCCGATGTCGGTGACCTCGGTCGCCGCGATCAGCCCCACGTCGGGCTCGGCGTCGCCGATGGAGTTGCGGTAGAGCGCGTCGTAGATCTTCGCGCTCGTGGTCTCGTCGATCCCCTTGTAGAGCTGGTCCTGCTTGCCGCGGATCTCGTCTTTGGTCTCCTGGTCCAGGTCGTAGAAGTAGTCGATGTACTCCGGCGTGTAGATCATGTGGCCGAGCTTGGCGTCGGCCATCTGGAAGAAGCCTCGCGACCGGGTGATCCAGTCGAGGCTGTACTCGTGGTCGGACTGGCGTTCGAGGAGGTCGCGGAACACCTCCGCCGCGCTCTGTCCGGAGCCGACGATCGTGACCGACTCGGCGTCGAGACACCGATCCCGGTTGTGGAGGTACGACGCCGAGTGGAACACGTCGCGGCCGAAGGCGTCCCGGAACTGCTCGGGGACGTGGCGCTGGGTCCCGATCCCCATGACCACGTCATCCGCGGCGTAGCTCGTCTGCTCGCCCGTGACGGGGTCGACCGTCTCGACGACGAACACGTCGCCGTCCTCGCGCACGTCGGTGACCTGCCGGTCGAACTGCAGCGTCGGCAGCTGGTCGGCCACCCACCGGCAGTACTCGTTGTACTCGCGGCGGGGGATGAAAAACTCCTCGTAGAAGTAGAACTCGTAGAGGCGGTTCCGCTCGCGGAGGTAGCTGAGGTAGCTGTAGGGGTTCGACGGGTCGACCATCGTCACGAGGTCCGCGAGGAACGGGACCTCGAGGGTGGTCCCCTCGATCAGCATCCCCTCGTGCCAGTTGAACTCCGGCTCCTGTTCGAGAAAGGCCACGTCGAGGTCGGCCGGCGCGTCGTCCAGCAGCGCCGCGAGGCCGAGGTTGAACGGCCCGACGCCGATGCCGACGAGGTCGTGGACGCGGTCGGTCATGCGACCGCCCCCTCGAACCGCTCGCGGTCACAGAACATGAGCAGCCCCGTCTTGTCGGGCAGGTCGACCTCGCGCTGGGCCTCGAACCCGCACTTCTCGAACACGCGGATGGCCCGGTCGTTCCGGGCGTCCGGTTCCGTGACGACCCGCCGCGTCTCGGGGTGTCGGAACTGGAAGTCGACCATCGCCCGCACCAGCGGTGCCCCGTACCCCTCGCCGAGGTACTCGCGGGGCCCGATGAGCAGGTGGATCCCCCGGTCGGCCGGGTCCGCGTCGTAGTAGTCGCCGATGCGGTCGCGGTCGGCCCAGTACGACTCCCAGTAGCTCATCGGCGTGTGGTCGAGGGAGCCGATGTACAGCGTCTGGTCCTCGTTCGCGGCGCGCTCGGCGATCGTGTCCCGAACCACCGGGAGCGGGTCGTTCTGCTCCCAGTACGGGAGCACGTGCTCGCTGTTGAGCCACGTGTGGAGGCGGCCGAGGTCGCGGTCGAGGTCGACCTCGCGGAAGCCGATCCGCTTCCCGGTGTCGGGGTCGGTCGTGAGGTAGCTGTATTCCGAACGCACTGTCTCCTGTGGCCCGCTCATGCCGGATCCCTCCGTCGACCCGCCCGCTCCTGCACGGACCGGACTGGGGTCCGCGTCGGTTCCGTGTGTGCCTTCATATCTGGATCGCTCGTTACCAGCCAGTTTTTAGGCCAGCCTTAAAAATATTTAGATGCCGAATTCGGAGCCTCAGACCGGCGAAACCGCCGGGCGCTACTGTTGGATCGCTACGACTTCCCCCGACACCGAGACGGTTCCGAGGTCGAGGCCGATGGTGGTGCCCTCCCGGAGCGGACGCGTCCGGAAGCGGAGGCCGTCGCCGGTCGCCCGCGCCCGCAGTTCGACGGTGAGGTACACGTCCTCGTTCCGGGGATGCTCGCGCTCGTAGATGTTGCCGTCGTCGCTGGTGAGGACGACCGAGGCCGGTTCGGTCCGGACGTCCGTGACGCGGGCGACCGTCACGTTGTCCCGCCGGTCGACCATCCCCGCCTCGATCCCGTCGGCGATCTCCGGCCCGACGTTCGTCGCCTTCACGACGACGGTCCGCTCGACCGGCCTGCCGGGCACCGAGGCGTTCCCCCACCGCGTCACCACGCCGGAGAAGGCGTAACGGTCGGTCCGGAACTCGATCGTCCGGTCGAGCAGCACCCGCCTGTCCCCGAAGTAGGTGTCGCCGCCGTAGCGGACCGTCCGCAGGGTGAGCCCGACGGCGTCGGTCCCGTTCGTCCGGTTCATCCGCGGGGTGACGACCGACCGCTCGACCGTCGCCACCGCCCGGCCGTCGATCCGGTACTCGTCGCCCGGCGAGACGAGGTCGGCCGTCGACCGGCTCAGGTCGGCCCGCACGAGCACGGGGAGCGTGCCGGTGTCCAGCGTCTCGCCCTCGGCGTCAAGCGCCAGCACCTCGCCGCGCACGTCGTACCTGGACGTCGCGACGTCGATGGCCTCGCCCCGCCGGACCGGCACGCCCGCGAACTCGAAGGTCTCCCCGCTCCCGTCGCGGTCGACGAGCCTGCCGTCGACGCGGACCCGGGCGACGACGGAGACGTTCCGCCCGTCAGCCGGCCCCACGTACGTGTCCGTGACCGTGAGGTTGGTCCCGTCGTCGCCGGTCGCCACGTCGCCTTCGGAGATGCGCTCGGCGACCGCCGGCGAGCGCTCGCCGAGGTCGACGGTCGCGTAGCGCGTCGCCGGTTCGCCGTCCTCGCCGCCGAAGGGAACGGCGTACACGACGCCGGCGGCGACCGCCCCGAGGACGACCAGCACGACGAGCGCGTCGTAGACGTTGACGCGGCCGAACAGGCGGCCGTCCTCGTCGATGGGCGTCACGGCTGGCACCTCCCCCGAACTGTGGTCGTATCCATGGTTCCGTCTCGAACTACCCGTGGGTTTCCGGGGCTCCGTAAAAGCCTTTCATATATAGTTTGGCGCACCTAAAGCACCCCGCACGCGCCCGAGCGACGCCGATATCGAGATAAACGGATTTATACGGAGCAAACTGGACTGCCGATGTAGACCCAGACACACTCATGCCGGACTCCGACACGCCGTCCGCCACGCGACGGGAGAAACTCGACGCGCTGTACAGCGTGCTGAAGTACGATCCGAAGCTCACCGCGACGATCGTCGGGCTCGGGATCGTCGCCGCCGTGCTCGAAGGCGTCGGGCTGAGTTTCATCCTCCCGATCATCGAACTGGTCCAGTCGGAGGGCCAGCCCGCGCAGGGCGGGATCGCCGGGCTGTTCGCGTCCGTTTACCGGGCGCTGAACGTGCCGCTGTCGCTCGGCACGGCGGTTCTGGGCGTCGCGGCCGTCATGACCGTCCGGTTCACGGCGAGCTTCCTCGTCGCGTGGTTCCGCGAGACGCTCCGCATGTCCTACATCCGGAACCTCCAGACCGAGGCGTTCGGGAACGCCTTCGACGCCGACATCTCGTACCTCGACGAGACGGGGTCGGACGACGTGTTGAACGCGATCATCACCCAGACCTTCTACGCCGGGCAGGCGATCGAGCGGCTGGTCGTGTTCGTCGAGCAGTCGTTCCTCGGCCTCGTCTACGGGGTCATCGCGTTCGTCATCTCGCCGACGCTCACGCTCGTCACGGCCGTCGTCCTCGGCGGGGTGACGGTGCTGTTGCGCGTCGTCGTCGAGCCGGGGTACGACATCGGCGACAGGGTCGCGGACGCGAACGAGCGCCGGCAGGAGGCCGCCCAGGCCGGCACCCAGGGGATGCGGGAGAGCCGGGTCTTCGGCCTCGTCGACGAGCTGTACGGGGACTTCGTCGACGCGGTCGACAAGTACACCCGGGCCCGCGTCAAGCTCCGCCGCAACGAGGCGGCGATCGACAACGCCTACCAGCTGGCGGTCGCCGTCTCCGTGTTCGCCCTCATCTACGGCTCGCTCACGTACGCCGACCTGACGCTCAGTTCGCTCGGCCTGTTCCTGTTCGCGATGTTCCGGCTCGGACCGAAGGCGAGCCGGGCGAACGAGCTGTTCTACCGGATCGAGCAGGACCTCCCGCACCTCGTTCGCACCCGGCAGTTCACGCGCGAGCTCGCGAACAACGCCGAGCCGGAGGCCGCCCGCCACGAGGTGCCGGAGACGGTCGAGTCGGTCGCCTTCGACGACGTGCACTTCGCCTACGACGACGGGGACGAGGTGCTCCGGGGCGTCGACTTCTCTGCGGAGCGGGGGGAGTTCGTCGCCTTCGTCGGCCAGTCGGGCGCGGGGAAATCGACCGTGGTCTCGCTGCTCGCACGGATGCACGAACCGACCGACGGCGAGGTCCGCGCGAACGGCGTCCCGATCGGCGGGATGGACATCGACGAGTGGCGCGACCGCGTCGCCGTCGTCGGCCAGGACCCGTACATCTTCGACGACACGCTCCGGTACAACCTGACGATCGCTGACCGGGACGCTTCCCGGGCGGAGATCGAGCGAGTCTGTGAGATCGCCCGCGTCGACGAGTTCCTCGACGACCTCCCGGACGGGTACGACACGCAGGTCGGCGACGACGGCGTCCGGCTCTCGGGCGGGCAGAAGCAGCGCGTCGCCATCGCCCGGGCGCTGCTCGACGACGCGGACGTGTTGCTGCTCGACGAGGCGACCAGCGACCTGGACTCGAACCTGGAGCGGGAGGTGCAACGCGGCATCGAGACCATGGACCGGGAGTACATCGTCGTCACCGTCGCCCACCGGCTGACGACGGTCCGGAACGCGGACCGCATCTACACGCTGGAGGAGGGGACGGTTTCGGAGGCCGGCGACCACGAGGAACTCGTCGCCAACGACGGGGAGTACGCCGACCTCTACGCGACTCAGACCGGCAGGTGAGCGCCGGCTACCGCGTCATCGCGCGCTCGTACAGCGCCTCGAACTGCGGGACGACGGTCTCGGCCCGGTAGGCGTCGACCTCGCGCCCGGCCGCCGCGGAGCGGTCGGCCAGCCCGTTGCCGTCGAACAGGGCACACAGCGCGTCGACGAACCCCTCGACGGAGCCGTCGGTGGTGACGCCGCCCTCGCCGACGATGTCGGCGACGCTGCCCACGTCGCTCGCGACGACCGGCGTCCCCGTCGCCAGCGCCTCGAGGAACACGCGGCCGAACGGCTCGTCCCACCGGCCGGGGTAGACGAAGCAGTCGTGGGCCGCGAACACGCCGGGAAGCTCGTCGTTGGGCACCCAGCCGGTGAACGTGACGCGGTCCGCGACCCCGCCGTCCGCGGCCTGTGCCTCCATCTTGCTCCGGAGGCCGCCGTCGCCGACGACGGTCAGCCGAACGGACGCGTCGGTCCGGTCGTTCAGTCGCGTCAGGACCGGGACGAGGCGGTCGACGCCCTTGTGCTCGTCGAGCGAGCCGACGTACAGCAGGTCGTAGGGGGCGTCGAAGTCGGACTCGTGGTCGCGGTCGAACCGGTCGTCGAGGACGTTCGGGATCACGGACAGCCGCTCGGCGGGGAAGCCGAAGTCGGCGTACGTCGTCTCGATGTGCGGCGAGAGGGCGTGGTACGCGTCGATCCGGTCGGCCACCGCCTCGCCCTCCCGGACCAGCTTGAGGTAGCCGAGCCGGCTCGCCGAGCGGTAGAGCGGGCCGTCCTCGTCGTGGCCGCCGGCGGTCGCGAGCGAACACGCCGTGCACTTCGCCAGCCCGTTGCTGGTGCAGGGCTCGCGGTCCATGTAGCGGAGGTCGTTCTTCGGGCAGATCCCGCCGTAGGCGTTCAGCGTCACGACCGTCGCGGCGCTCGTCCGGTCGGCGACCTCCCCCATCGCGGGCATGCTGTTCATCACGTAGCTGTGCACGAGGTCGTACTCGTCGAACTCGCCCACGCGCTCCCGGAGCGCGGCGTCGAGCTGGAGCGCCGAGTGGTACGGGTAGCCGGACAGGTCGAGCGGCCGGACCGAGACGTCGCCGTCGACTGCCGCGTCGTCGGGCGGCTCGGCCCAGGGGTAGACGGTCACGTCGTGGCCGCGGTCGGCCAGCTCGAACACGATGCGCGAGGCGCTGTGCGTCGCGCCCGTGCCCTCGCCCTGCGGATAGCTCGGGTGGATGAATCCCAGCTTCACGGCGACCCCCTCGTGGCGCTCATTCGGCGTACCCCAGGTCGCGCAGGCGTTCGGCGACCACGTCGTCGGCGGCGGCGTCGCGCTCCCCGGGCGTCGACTCGCTGATCGCCCGCCGGGGGCCGTCCTCGTACACCAGCCACGGCACGTCGACGAGTTCCGGGGTGTACACGCCCCGGGGGTGGCCCCACTCGCGGAACGGGATCGGGAACGCGCGCTCGCCGACCATGTTGCCGTGGTCGGCGGTCACCACCGTCTTGCCGCCGAGTTCGCGCATCGCTTCCTCGACGTGGGGGAGCGCACGGTCCAGGTTTGCGTCGTAGCACTCCCAGATATCGGATCGGTCCGCGTCGAGCCGCCCCTGCAACAGCTGCACCCAGACGTTCTCCTCGTCGGCCTCGGCGTCGGTGAAGTCGCCGCCGTCGAAGTCGGCGTCGGCCCCGACGAAGGGGTAGTGGGGCTGCATGTAGTGGACGACGAGCCGCTTGTTCGGGTGCTCCTCGGCGGCCCGGAGCGCCCGCTCGGTGACCGTCTCGGGGAGCACCGTGCCGTGCTCGTCGCTCCAGCCGTCGTCGCGCCACACGTCGACGACGGCCGCGAAGCGCGCCTCGATCGACTCGCGGTGCTGGTGGAGCTGCGGGTTCGCGGTCACGTAGACGGTGTCGGCGAGGTCGCGGCCGTCGACGTTCGCCCGGAGGAACTCGACGGTGGTTGACGCCCGCGACTCGCGGCGCTCCAGCCGGCCCGGGAGGTCGGCCCTGCGCTCGAACATGTCGTAGCGACACGCGTCGAGCACGAGCAGGTTGTCCCAGTCCGCGTCGAACGGGTCGACGCCGCCCGCGTTGCACCGCCGGAGACCGAGCCGGCGGTGGTACAGCCGGTTCGCGTGCCTGCAGAACAGGACCGGGGTGCCGATCGCACGGGAGAGTCGCGAACGCGCGTCCATAGTCCCCATCTCGCCGAAGCGACGGGATTAGTGTTTCGCCATCCGCTCGGGCGCCGCAAGCGCCGGCCGACGCGGCGGCGCGGGAACGGAACACTGATTTCGCGCCGCCTTCCAGCCCGCGTATGCACGTCCTCACCGCGACGAACAACCTCTACCCCGACCCGGAGGCGACCGGCTCCGGGCGGTACAACTACGAGGTCGGCCGCAGGCTCGTCGAGCGGGGGCACACCGTCTCGGTCATCACCAGACGGCGCGGCGACGCGCCGGCGCGGGAGACGGTCGCGGGCATGGACGTCTATCGGTACGACGCGTCGGTCCCGCGGCTCCCGGCGACGCTGCGGGGGATCGACCGGCTGGTGGCGTCCGTCCGGGAGACGGCCCCCGTCGACCTCGTCAGCTTCCACGGCGCGCTGAGTTCGTTCGGCGTCGACCGGGCGGTCGCCGACCGGGTCCCGCGGACGTACACGGTCCACGGGCTCTGGGGGGTCGAGTACCGCGACAGGCTGGTCGACCCGAGCCGGTGGGCCGCGCCGTGGCACTGGCTCAACCGGACGCTCCGCCACCGGGTCGAGGGGCGCGTGCTCGGCCGCAGCGACGCCGCGGTCGTGCTGAGCGAGTTCATGCGCGACCGGTTGCGCGAGTTCCACCCGGACGCGCCGCCGACGGCGGTCGTCCCGGGCGGCGTCGACGCGGAGCGGTTCGCCCCGCTCGACGGCCCGGGGCCCGAGGCGTTCGACGGGGACGGGACCGCGTTTCTCACCGTCCGCCGCCTCACCCCGCGGATGGGGCTGGAGACGCTGCTCGACGCGTTCGCTCGGCTGGCGGCCGACGGCGTCGACGCCCACCTCTACGTCGGGGGCGACGGCCCGCTGCGCGACCGGCTGGAGACCCGGGCCGACCGGCTCGGCATCGGGCGGGACGTGACGTTCCTCGGTTACGTCCCCGAGGACGACCTGGCGTCGCTGTACGCCGGAGCGGACGTGTTCGTCCTCCCGACGCTCGAACTGGAGGGGTTCGGGCTCGCGACGCTCGAGGCGCTGGCCGCCGGGACTCCGGTCGTCGGGACGCGGGCCGGCGCGACGCCGGAGATCCTCGGCGAGCTTGAGCGTCGGTCGGCGGTTCCGGAGCCCCTGCTGGTCGACGCCGGCGACGCGGACGCGCTCGCCGACCGGCTGCGGGCGTGGGCGGAGACGGCAGAGCGGGAGCGCGCGAGCGAGGCCTGTCGGTCGTACGTGACGGAGGCGGGCTACACGTGGGCGGACGTCTGCGGTCGGCTGGAACGGCGCTTCGAGGACCTGCTGGAGTGAGCGGAGTATCAACAGTTATGTACGGATCGGCCGTACCCTCGACCGATGGGGCAGGGACGCATCGAGCCGTTCTCCGAGTCGAAGACGTACGCCGTCGTGCGGACGCTGTACGGCTGGACGGCCAGCAGCCGGGTCCTCTCGCTGCTCGACGACGAGCGCGTGCTGTTCGGCTGCCTCGCCGGCTTCGTGCTAGCGAGCGTGGTCGCCGTGTTCCGCTCGAACCTCGGGGCCGGCGTCAAGTTCCTGAGCTTCGCGCTGCTGTTCGTCGCGCTCGCGGTGCCGATCCACCGCCTCGTCGACCCGCCGACGGAGTGACCGGTACCACGATTCGAAGACCGGGGCGCAAAACGCCGCCAGGAGCAGCACGAACACGGACCGGTGTCTGATCGTCGTCCCGAAGTTCGAATCGATCAGCCCGTAGCCGACGACCCCCCCGAGGTAGACGACGCCGAGAAACATCTCCACGCGGGGGTCGGTCTCGACGCCGCGAAGCGAGACGACCGCGACCACCGCGAACGCGATCAGCAGCGGCAGCGAGAGGACCGCCACCACGTCGAACGCCGACGTGACGTGCAGCGGAAACGGAGCGAACTGGAAGTAGATCGCGCGGACCGGCGCGGCCAGCAGCACGTCCAGCCACGACTCGTACCGCATGAAATCGAGGTATGCCGCGCCGCCCGCCGAGCGGTACTGCAGCCGCGCGTTGAGCGCGTCGACGGGGAACAGGGCGGCGAACAGCGCGAACCCGGCAACGCCGACGGGGAGCGCGGCGAGCGCAAGCGATCGGAGCGACACCGTCCGGTCCGCGACCCGGTCGACCGCGGCCACGAGCAGCGAGCCGGCCGCGCCGAGCAGCACCAGCAGGGCCAGTTCCTCACGCAGCAGGAACAGCAGGCCCCAGAGCGGCGGCGCGGTGAGCGCCCACCAGCGCCGCCCCTCGGCGACCGCCCGCACGCAGACGGCCGCGAGCGTCACGGCCAGCAGCGTCGAGAGCGCGTCGCGCATCGGGAGGCTGTTGAACAGGAACGGGAACGGCAGGAACAGCGCCACGAGCAGGAGGCCGTTCGTCGACGACAGGGGGACGTAGAGCCGCCGGGCGAGGTAGCACACCGGCAGCGGTATCAGCACGGCCAGGAGCCCGTTGAGTATCGCCAGCGCGGTCGGGTCGGCCCCGAAGACGGCGTAGACGATCGCCTGTGCCGTGCCGAACGCGTCCAGCGGGGAGAGCGGACTCGTGTCGGCACCCCCCAGGATGCCGAGCGCCACCGAGTGGAACACGTCGATGTCCCAGTCGTACGGCAACAGCGGGAGCACGGCGACGGCGAAGACGAGATGGCCGGCGAGGGTGACCCCGCCGGCGTATCGGTACAGCCGTCCCCGCTGCCGGCTGACGAGGGCGAACAGCAGGACGACCGCGACGGCGGCGGCGACGACCATTCGGGGACGGCTATTCGCGGCCCGGACATATACCTGTCCACCGCGTCCGGGCCCGCGGACCACGGGTCGGCGGCCGGTCAGTCGGCCGCGAGCGCGTCCCGGTAGACGGCCAGAGTTTGCTCCAGCATCTGCCCCCGGGTGAACGTCTCGCGGACCCGCCGCTGTGCGTTCTCGGAGTACCGCCTGTACCGTGACGCGTCCGCGAGCAGGTCCTCGGCGGCGGCCGCGATCTCGGCCGGCTCGCCGGGCGGGACGGTGCGGCCGGTCTCTCCGTCGACGCTCACGTACGGAACGCCGGTGGGGAGCGACGTGTTGATCACCGGCAGCCCGCGTTGCATGGCTTCGAGCTGGACGATCCCGAACGATTCGTTCGGGGCCGAGGAGGGGAGCACGAACAGGTTCGCCGCCCGGTAGAGCTCGTCGAGCCGCTCCTCGGAGACGAACCCCTCGAAGGTCACGCGGTCGGTGACGCCCTCCTCGCGCGCGTGCCGTTCGAGCGACTCGCGTTCCGGTCCCTTGCCGACGATCGACAGCCTCGCGTCGACGTCCGCCATCGCCGAGATGAGGTGGTCGACGCCCTTGAAGTCGACCAGCCGGCCGACGAAGAGGAGCCGCCTCCCGTCGAGCGGCTTCGGGGAGACCGGGGTGTCGTCAGCGTCGACCCCGATCGGCACGACGGCGGCCTTGTCGCGGACCCCCGCAAGCCGCGCGCACTCGTCACGCATCTGTGGGGAGGTGACGATGATGCGCTCCGCGCCGTCGAGGAACCGGTCGAGGACGGGTTCGTACGGGTAGATCGCGGGGCCCTTCCCGATGATGTCGTCGTGGAAGGTCGCGACGTACGGCGTGTCCACCCGGTTGAGCAGATGACTCACCGGGCCGAGCGGGAACGGCACGTGGTAGTGAACGAGGTCGGCCCAGTCCAGATGCTGGCGGAGTCGATAGGGAAACCCGGGCGTGATCGGCGTCGACATGACCTCGCCGAGACAGCCGGCGCGGACGACTGTGGTGCCGTGTTTCTCGTCGACGGCTGCCCGCCCGCGGGTCTGCGACGTGACGATCCGGAAGTTCACGTCGTCGATGCCGGTGACCAGCGCACGGACGAGGCGCTGTATCCCCCCGGTGTGGGGATAGTAGTACGTGCAGACCTGCAGGACGTTCGGCGTGTCGTCGACCATGGTTGTGGCGTCGTGCCGGTGACCGCCGGGGCGGGACACCGAGTCGTTTCAGGTGTAGTAGCGGACGCCGCCATAAGCGACACGGTTTTTAGGCTGGCCAAATACTCGTGCGGTACGGGCCGAGCGACTGCGATCGGCCGGCCTTCGAATCTCCCCTTTCCGCGGCAACACGGCCGGTCGGAAACCTTCACACTTTTATTTTAGGTCCGCCAAAAACAGGCCGATGACAGAGGACGTCCAGTCACAGTCGAAGACCGCGATCTCGCTCCACGGTGGGGGGCCCCTGACCCGACCCAGGAACGTCTACCGGATCCTCTCGGGGGTCGGGCTGGTGGTCCTGACGGTGGGTGCCCTCGCCGTCGTCGCCGTCGCCGACCTGCAGCGACTGTTGGGCGTCCGCGGGCTGTTCGGGACCGGGACGTCGGCTGGGTCGCTCTCCGCGGAGACGCCGGCCGTCCTCGCGCTGGCGGCTGCCGTCACCGTGGCCGCGACCCTGCCGCTGTGCAAGCCGCGGCCCCGACGGATCCTGGACACGGTGACGCGGACGCTACGGTCCCTGCTGGTCGCCGCCGTCGCGCTCGCGACCGTCGGCTACTTCACTGCGACGCTGCGGCTGCCGCGACCGGCGCTGCTCTCGTTCGTCGGAGTCCTGGCCGTGACGCTGCCGGGGTGGTTCGTCGCCCTGCAACAGTGGCAGCTCAAACGAGCAGAGGGAACGCTGATCGTGGGGAACAACCCCAAGCGCGTCGAGGCGGCGGTTCAGGCCGCGGCGGAGCCGATCGTCGGGTACGCGTTCTCCCCCACGGACTCGCACGACGACGGGGCGACACGCACCGACGGCGGCCGGCCCGCCGTTCCGGAGAAGCTGTCCCAGTACGAGTGTCTGGGCGGGCTCTCGCGCCTCGATGACATCCTCGACCGGGCGGACGTTGGGACGGTTATCCCTGCCCTGCCCCAGACGGACCGCGCCGAGTTCTTCGGCGTGCTCGAAACGTGCCACCGCCACGACGTGAACGTGGAGATCCTCAACGAGCACAACGAGAGCGTCCTCGTCGAGGACGAGAGCGCCGTCTCCGCCGACCGAACCAAGCGCCTCATCGCCATCAACATGGAGCCGCTGGACCTGCAGAACAGGGTCGTCAAGCGCCTGTTCGACGTGGGCTTTGCCGGCATCGGCCTCCTCGTGACGCTCCCGCTGTTCGTGCCCATCGCCGTCGCGATCAAACTGGACAGCCGCGGACCGGTGTTCTACAGACAGGAGCGCACCACCCAGTTCGGCGACCGCTTCCCGGTGTACAAGTTCCGGAGCATGCGTCCCGAGAGCGAGGCCGCCGCTCCCGGGGAGGACGAGGACAGGATCACCCGTGTCGGGCGCTTCCTGCGGCGGACTCATCTCGACGAACTCCCCCAGCTGTGGGCCATCTTCACCGGCAAGATGAGCGTCGTCGGGCCGCGGGCGGCGTGGACAGCCGAGGAGGAGTTCATCCAGCAGGAGATGGAGACCTGGAAGAAGCGGTGGTTCGTCAAGCCGGGGCTGACCGGGCTGGCGCAGATAAACGAGGCCACCAGCGAGAACTCGCGGGCGAAGCTACAGTACGACCTCACGTACATCAAGAACCAGTCGTTCTGGTTCGACACGAAGATCGTTCTCCGTCAGGTGTGGATGGTGCTCACCGACCTCGCCCACATCGTCGCCCGGTCGTTCGCCGGGCGAAGCCGCGACGGGTCCGACTGACGGCCCGGGTCCGTCACGGGTCGGCGCACACACCGTCGCGGGTAGCGGTACACCGACTGCTGGCGGCAGCCCCCGCCATCACTTGCCGGGAATCACGCTCCACGACGCGCCCGAGCCACCGCTGGCGGGGCGTCGGTCTGTCAGTTCACTGCGCGGCTATCGACGCGAAAAGGCGGCGTAAGGGAAACCGTCAGTCGTCGCCGGTCGTTCCGGTCTCGGACTGTGGCCCCTCGAACGGCTTGGCGGGGACCTCTTTCCTGCTGGCGTCGAGTTCCGAGAGCCCGTACACCAGCCCGATCAGCACGAGCGCGCCGACCGGCAGGAAGACGACCGGGCCGAGGCCGGTGACGCCGTAGATCAGGTACGCGAGCGTCGCCACCGAGATGACGGTGACGGCGTAGTACATCTGCGTCCGGACGTGGTCGATGTGGTCCGACCCGGCGAACGTCGACGAGAGGATCGTCGTGTCGGAGATGGGCGAGCAGTGGTCGCCGAAGATCGACCCGCTGAACACCGCGCCGACGGCGACGGCGACCATCTCCGGGCTCTGGTTACCGATCTCCCACGCCAGCGGCACGGCGACGGGGGTGACGAGCGACATCGTCCCCCACGAGGTGCCGATGGAGAAGGAGATGAACGCGGCGGCGAACAGGATGACGATCGGCAGCATCATGGGCGAGACCAGCCCCTCCGCGATGCCGGTGACGTAGTCGCCGGTGCCGAGCGCGGTGGCGACAGAGCCGATGGACCACGCGAGGACGAGGATGCTGACCGCGTGGAGCATGATGCCGAAGCCGTCGAGCACGGACTCCATCCCCTCGCCCAGGTCGATGTGACCGTCGTAGATCCCGAGGGTGAGCGCGCTCGCCACCATGCCGAACGAGCCCCAGATGAGCGCACCGGTGAAGTTGGCGTTCTCGGCGATGCCGAGGGCGTCGCGGCCGGGCGCGTAGCCGGTCCCGACCGCGCCGCCGAGCACGACCACGATGAGGACGCTCACCGGGACCACGAACGTCCGCAGGCGCGGTTCGTCCGTGACGGGGTCACCGAGGTCCTCCTTCATGCTCTGGAGCGGGTTGGCGTTCTCGCGGGTCACGTTGCCCGTCTCGCGGGCGCGGGTCTCCGCGTCCAGCATCTCGCCGAAGTCACGCTGGGTAATGACGACGATCCCGACCATCAGGATGGCAAAGAGGCAGTACACGTTGAACGGGATCGACCAGAGGAACGTCGCCACCGCCGACGGCGTCTCGCTCTGGATCCCCATGTTCTCGTAGGCAGTCTGGACGAGGCCGATCTGGAACGCGACCCACGACGAGATGCCGAACGTCGCGACCGGCGCGGCCGTCGAGTCGAGGATGTACGCCAGCTTCTCGCGGGACATCCGCATGTTGTCGGCCATGTCCTTCATCGCCGAGCCGACGATGGCGGTGTTGGCGTAGTCGTCGAAGAACCACACCATACCGAACAGCCACGTCACGACCCCGACCCGGCGGTGGGAGTCGACCTTCGACCTGGCGAACTGCGCGACGGCCAGCGAGCCGCCGAGCCGCCAGATCAGGGCGATCCCCGCGCCGAGCAGGAACGTGAAGATGATGATCTTCGCGTTGAACGTGCTCTCCCCGATCGAACTGATCACCCAGTCGAACGCCTCGACGATCCCGAGGAACGGGACCGCGACGATCTCGACCGCGCTGTCGGCCGCGTCGGCGGCGACGATCGCGCCGCCCATCCACACGCCGATGAACAGCGACAGCATCGCCCGTCTGGTGATTATCGCCAGTACGATGGCTAGCAGCGGCGGTGCGAGCGATAACGCGCCGAATTCCGATGCCATGGTAGGGCGTTACACACGTGGGGGTTAAAATCATTCACGGTCCGTCCGGGTAGTAATACAATTGAACTTGTGCTACTACAATTTAGTTGGCAAAACTTATGTGTGGGCCTGCCGTCACTCCGAGGCACGCCAGGCCGGCGGTTTCGGCCGCGAGCGCCGCGGAGCGACGGGTTCGTCAGCCACAGCTCCGTCCGGCGCACAGCCGTCACCGGCCGGCCGCGACACACCACCATGACAGCAACGACCCGCACCGACCGACTGCGGTCGGCACTCGACCACGCCTGTACCGGCTACGACGACCAGATCCCCGACGAGGCCCGCGAGGCGGTCCTCGCGGACGCCGAAAGCGACCTGTACGCCGAGGCGACCGTCGCCGAGACGTACGACGCGCTGATCGGCGAACTCACCGCCCGGATCGACTCGGTCCCCGAGTTCGCCGACGTGGCGGCCGCCGTCTTCAGACAGCGGTACTACCGCGAACTGCTCGGAGCGGACCTGACGGGCGACGAACTCGACGACGCCTACCGCGAGTCGTTCGTCGACGCCATCGAGCGCGGCGTCGAGGCCGACCTGCTCGACGAGCGCATGGCCGACTACGACCTCGACGCGCTCGCCGACTATCTCGTCCCCGACCGCGACGAGGCCTTCGACTACCTCGCGATGGAGACGCTCCACCAGCGGTACTTCCTCCGGACGAACGACGGTGAGCGCCTCGAACTCCCGCAGGCGTTCTGGATGCGCGTCGCGATGGGCGTCGCCCTCCGCGAGGACGAGGGCGAGCGCGAGGCCTACGCGAAGGAGTTCTACGACGCGCTGTCGACGCTGCGGTTCGTCCACTCGACGCCGACGCTGTTCCACGCCGGGACGACGCACCCCCAGCTGTCGTCGTGTTACATCACGACGGTCCCCGACGACCTGGAGGGCATCTTCGATGGCTACAAGGAACACGCGAAGCTGTCGAAGTGGTCCGGCGGCCTCGGCAACGACTGGACGCCGATCCGTGCGACCGGCTCGCTCATCGAATCGACCGGCGTGGAGTCGACCGGCGTCGTCCCGTTCCTCAAGATATCCAACGACGTGACCGCGGCGATCAACCGCTCGGGCAAGCGCCGCGGCGCGGCGTGTGCGTACCTCGCGGCGTGGCACCTCGACTTCCCGTCGTTTCTCGACCTGCGCCGCAACACGGGCGACGAGCGCCGGCGCACCCACGACCTGAACACAGCGGCGTGGGTGCCCGACCTCCTGCTGAAGCGCGTCCGCGAGGGCGGGGAGTGGACGCTGTTCTCGCCCGACGAGGTGCCCGAACTCCACGGGACGTACGGGCAGGCATTCGAGGAACAGTACCGCGAGTACGAGCGGCTGGCCGACGCGGGCGAACTGCGCCAGTACGAGCGCGTCGACGCCGAGGAACTGTGGCGCGATATGCTGACGCGCCTGTTCGAGACTGGCCACCCGTGGATCACGTTCAAGGACGCCTGCAACGTCCGGTCGCCCCAGGACCACGCGGGCGTGATCCGCTCGTCGAACCTCTGTACGGAGATCACGCTGAACACCAGTTCCGAGGAGACGGCGGTCTGCAACCTCGGATCGGTGAACCTCGCCGCCCACGTCGACGCGGACGGCCTCGACCGCGAGGCGTTCGCCGACACCGTCGAGACGGCGATGCGGATGCTCGACAACGTCGTCGACCTGAACTTCTACCCCACCGAGAAGGCCGAGCGCTCGAACATGCGTCACCGCCCGGTCGGGCTGGGGATGATGGGGTTCCACGAGGCGCTCATGGCACAGCGGATCCCCATGGCCGACGAGGACGCCGTCGCCTTCGCCGACGAGGTGGGCGAACTGCTCGGCTACCACGCGGTCCTCAATTCGTCGCGCCTCGCCGCCGAGCGCGGGACGTACGGCTCCTACGAGGGGTCGAAGTGGGACCGCGGTGTCCTCCCGCAGGACACGGTCGAACTGCTGGAGGACGAGCGCGGCGTGGAGACGCCGCTCGACCCCACCGAACGGCTGGACTGGGACCGCGTGCGCGACCACGTCGCCGAACACGGGATGCGCAACTCCAACACGATGGCCGTCGCGCCGACGGCGACCATCTCCACCATCGCGGGCACGTCGCCGAGCATCGAGCCGCTGTACTCGAACCTCTACGTCAAGTCGAACATGTCGGGCGACTTCACCGTCGTCAACGACCACCTCGTCGCGGACCTGCGCGAACGCGGTCTGTGGGACGACGCGATGGTCGACCAGCTGACGTACCACGACGGCTCCGTCCAGGAGATAGACCGTGTCCCCGACGACCTGAAGGAGCTCTACCGCGGCGCGTTCGAGGTGGACCCGCGCCACCAGATCCGGCTCACCGCCCGCCGCGGGCAGTGGATCGACCAGAGCCAGTCCCACAACGTCTTCTTCCCGTCGACGGACGGGTCGTTCTTAGACGACGTGTACCGGACGGCGTGGGAGTACGGCCTGAAGACGACCTACTACCTCCGGACGCTCGGCGCGAGCCAGGTCGAGAAGTCGACCGTCGACATGGCCGAGTACGACGACACCCAGCGCCGCGACGACGCGGACGCCGACCGCCGCGACGCGGACGGTGCGGACGAGTCAGGCGACGGCTCCGCGCCGACCGTCGAGGACCCGACCTGCGACGCCTGCCAGTGACCACGAGCGCTCTACGGTAACCGCCAATGCCTATCAGCAACGACGACACCCACGACCCGAACAAGATACTGCCGATCGACTACGACTGGGCCCGCGAGTACTACCGCGACGGCGTCGCCAACAACTGGACGCCCGAGGAGGTGCCCATGCAGGACGACGTGAGCCAGTGGGAGAACGGCGAGCTCACCGACGCCGAGCAGCGCCTCGTCGAGTGGAACCTCGGCTTCTTCTCGACGGCCGAGTCGCTGACCGCGAACAACATCGTCCTCGCGCTGTACGAGTACGTCACCGCGCCGGAGTGCCGCCAGTACCTGCTCCGGCAGGCCTACGAGGAGGCGGTCCACACGGACACGTTCATCTACTGCTGTGACACGCTCGGCTTCGACCCCGAGTACATGTATGGGATGTACGACCGCATCCCGTCGATCCGCGAGAAGGACGAGTTCGTCGTCGACCTCACGCGGGCGGTCGACCGGGACGACTTCGCCATCGAGACGACCGACGACGTGCGCGAGTTCGTCCGCGACTGCGTCGGCTTCTACGTCATCATGGAGGGGATCTTCTTCTACGCCGGCTTCGCCATGATGCTCGCGCTGAAGCGCCGCGGGAAGATGGTCGGCGTCGGCGAGCAGTTCGAGTACATCATGCGCGACGAGTCGCTCCACCTGAACTTCGGGGTGGACCTCATCAACCAGATCCGCGACGAGCGCCCCGGCGTCTGGACCGACGCGTTCGAGCGGGAGGTCGAGGACCTAGTCCGCGAGGCCGTCCGCCTCGAGGGGATCTACGCCGAGGAGGCCTGCCCCGACGAGGTGCTCGGCATGTCGGCCGACCAGTTCGTCGAGTACGTCGAGTACGTCGCGGACCGCCGGCTCCAGCAACTCCGGATGGACCCCGTCTACGGCACCGACAACCCGTTCCCGTGGATGGCCGAGCAGGTCGACCTCAACAAGGAGAAGAACTTCTTCGAGTCGACGGTGACGGAGTACCGCGACGCCGGCAGTCTGGACTGGGACTGACTCGGCCGACCGAAGTCGGCTACAGCCGACTCGCCAGCGTCTCGGCGGTCTTCTCGCCGACGCCGTCGACGCTCCGCAGTTCGTCGGGCGAGGCCGCCCGGACGTTCTCGACGCTGCCGAAGCGCCGGAGCAGGCGTTTCCGCGTTTCGGGGCCGACGCCGGGCACGTCGTCCAGCACCGTCTTCACTTCGTCGCGGACGGTCTGGTGGTACTGGACGGCGAAGCGATGGGCCTCGTCGCGCACGCGCTGGAGGAGGTGGAGGTGGGGCGCGTCGTCGGGCCAGTCGCGGACGCCCGAGGGCGTCACGACGAGTTCCCGGTCCTTGGCGAGCGCGACGGCCGGGACGTCCCAGCCCGTCTCCGCGAGGGCGTCCCGCGCCGCCCCCAGCTGGCCCTCACCGCCGTCGATCAGCAGGAGGTCAGGGTCCGGGCGGTCGTCCCGCCCCTCGACGGCGCGCTCGGCGCGCCACCGGACCAGGTCGCGCATGTTGGCGTAGTCGTCGTTGCGGTCCTCGAGTTTCTTCCGGCGGTAGTCGGGCTTCTCCGGGTCGCCGTCGACGAACGTCACGTTGCTGCCGACGACGGCGCTCCCTTGCGCGTGACTCACGTCGAACCCCTCGATGCGGTCCGCGCGGTCGATGCCGAGCTCGTCGGCCAGCGCCCGCGTCCCGTCGCGGTCGCCGCCGCGGCTCCGGGCGTTCTTCAGCGCGAGGTCGACGAGCTTCGCCTCGCGGCCCGCGCCGGGCACCCGGACGGCGACGCCCTCGGCGTCCAGCCAGGCGTCGACCTCGGGGTCGCCGTGGCGCTCCGGCAGGAGGACGGCGTCGGGCAGGTCGCGCTCGGCGTAGTACTGCACGAGAAACGCCGCCAGCACGCCGGGGACGCCCTCCCCGTCCTCGGGGGCGGCCAGCCGGTGGCGTTCCCGGTCGACTAACTGGCCCCCCTCGCTGTGGAGGCGGGCGACGGTGGCGTCGTCGCCCTCGACGGCGACGCCGAGCACGTCGACGCTCCGCTCGCCGCCGTGGCTCGACACGGCCTCGCCGCCGCCCTCGTGGAACGACTCGACGACGTCGAGGCGGTCCCGGAGGTTCGCCGCGCGCTCGAACTCCTGGCTCTCGGCGGCCCGCTCCATCTCGCGGCGGAGCGGGTCGGCGAGCACGCCCGTCTCGCCCTCGAAGAAGCGCCGGACGGAGGCCACGTCGTCGGCGTACGCGTCTTCTCCGATCTCGCCGGTGCAGGGCGCGGTGCAGAGACCGACCTCGTAGTCCAGACAGGGGCGGTCCCGGTTCGCGTACTTGTGGTCCGAACAACCGCGCAGGCCGTACGTCTCGCGGAGCGCCTTCACGACGGTTTCGACCCGGCCCTTGTCCGTGAAGGGACCGTACGCGACGGCGTCCGGGTCGGGGTCACGCGTCACCTCGATCCGCGGGACGGGGTGGTCGGTAAGCTGGACCAGCGGGTAGGACTTGTCGTCCTTCAGCCGGACGTTGTAGCGGGGCTGGTGGCGCTTGATCAGGTTGGCCTCCAGCAACAGCGCCTGGGTCTCGGTGTCGGTGACAGCCACCTCGATGCTGTCGGCACGCTCGACCATCCGGCCGATCCGCCGGCTCCGCGGATCGGCGTACGACCGGACCCGGTCCCGCAGGTCGACGGCCTTGCCGACGTACAGCGTCGTCCCGCCCTGCTGGAACTGGTAGACACCGGGGTCGCGGGGGAGGGCCCCCGCCCGCTCCCGAACCGCCGCGGCGTTCATCGGGCGAGGCTAGCCGCGGCGGCGATTAGTCCCTTTCGGCTCGGCCACCGTCTCACTCGCCGTACGGCGGTTTCGCCGCCTCCGGTCCCTGCCCTTCGAGGTGGATGATGTTCTCGCGGCCGATCGAGAGCTTCTCGACCTCACCGTTCTCCGTCATGTCCGACAGGAGCCGGCTCACCTTCGCCTTCGACCACTCCGTCTCCTCGACGATCGCCGCCTGTTTCATCCGGCCGTCGTTCTCCCGGAGGAGCTGTAACACCCGCTGTTCGTCGGTGAGGAGCGGCTCGTCGTCTGGGTCGGGCTGGTCGGTCTCGGCGGCCGCCGACGCCCCATCCTGCCGGCGGCTGTAGAGGACCCAGCCGGCGATGAGACCGACGCCGAAGACGAGCGCGCCGGCCGTGAGCTTCACGACCGTCGCGCCGTCGGTCGGGTTCGTGCCGAGCTGGAGTTCGAGCCCGTCCCGGAGCCCGTCGCCGTCCGTGTCGGGGTCGGTCGGGTCCGTCCCGTAGTTCTCGACCTCCGCGCCGTCGGACAGGCCGTCCATGTCCATGTCGGAGTCGGTCATGTCGAGCCCGAGTTCGACCTCCTTCCCGTTGGGAAGCCCGTCGCCGTCTAAGTCGCCGTCCTTCGTGACGGCTCTCGTCGAGAGGTTCTCCGCGTCGACGGTCGTTCCGTTCGAGTCAGTGAGTACGACCGCGACCGTCTGGCGCTCCGTCTCGTTCGTGTCGGGCTGGTCGACCGCGAGCGTGACCGTCGCGTTCGGGCCGGAGACGTTCCCCACACAGCCGATGCTGGTCGTGCGGTTCCCGTCGGTGTACCGGTCGGCACAGACCCGGTACTCGCGGTCCTCCGTGCCGGTGAAGGAGACCGTCAGGTTGTACGGCTCGTCGGTCCAGACGTACGTCGAGTTGTTGTGGCTCGTGACGGCCCCCGGCTCCGCGATCTCGACCTCGTCGATCCCGGTGTCCGTCGCCATCGTACCCGAGGCTACGGTTCCCAGACACGCGACCACGAGGAGAACACCCATCACGGCGAGCCCCCCTCTCGCCAACGTCATAGTCGTCATTCGCCTCCCTGTCCTATACCGTTTGTCGAGGTAGACTGAGACATCATACCGGTGATGCCTCTCCCGAACCGCGGGATCGCTGCGGGGTCGACGGACCGGTCACGCGTTTACGCTACCGCCGCAGTGTCGTTTCCGGCCGTGTCGTTGCCCGCAGTGTCGTTGCCAACGGTGTCGTTCCCGACCGTGTCATTGCCGACAGTATCGTTGCCGGCCGTGTCGTTACCGACAGTGTCGTTGCCGTCGTCCATGGTGTCGTTGCCGGCCGCGTCGTCCGTCTCGGTCTCGTCGCCGACAGCACCGTTGTCAGCGCCGATCCCGTCCGTCTCGTCCGTTCCGTTCGTGTCGTTCGCGCCGCCGGGACCGCCACAGCCGGCGAGCCCGACGAGCAACACCGCGACGACCGCGATCAGTACGACGCGTCCGCGTGGCAGTTTGGCTCTCATGCCGTCCGGGAAGGGGACGGCGGAGCGATTAAATCGCCGGAGCCGTTCCGGACGGTTCCGAACCGTTCCGGGTCGAGCGGCGGTCCCGCCGGATCGAGGGACTGCGTGGCCGTGGGATCGTAAGCCCCTGCTAGCCGGACACACCCCGTGACTGGTCCCCACGCGTTCACCGGGATCCGCCGCGAGAGCCGCGATCGACCGCCTGAAGCCGATTTGTTCCATCGGTTAGACCGAACGTATTTATAACGGGAGTCCGACAGACACGGACGATGACCGCCATCGAACTGAACGGCGTCACGAAGCGGTTCGGCGACGTCGTCGCCCTCCAGAACGTCGACCTGACCGTCAGGGACGGGGAGATATTCGGCTTCCTCGGCCCGAACGGCGCGGGCAAGTCGACGACGATCGATATCCTGCTCGACTTCGTCCGCCCCACGTCGGGGACGGCGACGGTGTTCGGCCACGACGCGCAGGCCGAGAGCGAAGCAGTGCGCTCCAGGCTCGGCGTCCTCCCGGACGGCTACCGGGTGTACGACCGGCTCACCGGCCGCCAGCACATGGAGTTCGCCATCGAGTCGAAGGGGGCCGACGACCATCCGGAGGAACTGCTCGAACGGACCGGCATCTTAGAGGCCGCCGACCGGAAGGCCGGCGGCTACTCCAAGGGGATGGCCCAGCGGCTCATGCTCGCCATGGCGCTGGTCGGCGAACCCGACATGCTGATCCTCGACGAGCCCTCGACCGGGCTGGACCCCAACGGCGCGCGGCGGATGCGCGAGATCATCCGCGAGGAGCGCGACCGCGGCGCGACGGTGTTTTTCTCCAGCCACATCCTCGAACAGGTCGAGTCCGTCTGCGACCGCGTCGGCATCCTCCGGGACGGCGAGGTCGTCGCCGTCGACAGCGTCGAGGGGCTCCGCGACGCCGCGGGCACCGACATGACGCTCAAGGTCACCGTCGACGAGGTGACGCCGGCGGTCCGCGGGGCCGTCTCGGACCTGCCCGGCGTCACCGCCGTCGAGGTCGAGGGCGCGACGCTCGTGGTCTCCTGTACGGGCGAGGTCAAGACGGACGTCTTGAACGCCATCGAGGACGCGGGCGGCGACGTGCGTGACTTCTCGACGGAGGAGGCGTCGCTGGAGGAGCTGTTCGCGGCCTACACCACCGAGGAGGTGCGCGTATGAGCCTCAGCCCCGCCTCGGTCCGTGCGGTCGCCCGAAAGGACTTCCGCGACGCCGTCCGCTCGAAGACGCTGTGGATCCTGTCGGCCCTGTTCGTCCTCTTTGCCGCCGGCATGGCGTACGTGTTCACCCTGCTGGGGTCGGGGGCCGACGGGGAACTGACCGTACTCGACCTGCTCTTTTTCCTGCAGTCGCCCGTCGCTCTGCTCGTGCCGCTGACGGCGCTGTTGCTCGGCTACAAGTCGATCGCCGGCGAGATAGACTCCGGCAGCGTGAAGATCCTGCTGTCGCTGCCCCACTCCCGGAGTTCGGTCGTCCTCGGGAAGCTGCTGGGCCGGACCGCCGTGCTCACCGTCCCGATCCTGATCGGCTTCGCCGTCGCCGCGGTGGTCGTGGTCGCGCTGTACACCACGTTCTCGCCGGGGTACTACGTCGCGTTCGTCGGGGTATCGGTGCTGTTCGGCCTCGCGTACGTGAGCATCGCGATCGCCGTGTCGTCGCTGACGAAGTCGACGTCGCGGGCCGCGGTCGGCATCTTCGGCGTGTTCGCCCTCTTCAACTTCCTCTGGGACGTGCTCGGCTGGGGGATCCACTACGTCGTCACCAGACTCGGGGAGGGACCGGCAACCTTCTTCCCCGGGATCCAGCCGCCGAACTGGTACCTGTTCTTCCAGCGCCTCTCCCCCAACGGCGCGTTCGCCGGGTCGATAGCGTCGGTGTTCCCCGGCGAGAGCCAGATCGAGGGGTACTTCCCACAGGGGGACGTGCCGCTCTACCTCGAAGACTGGTTCTCGGTGCTGATTCTGGTCGCGTGGACCGTCGTCCCGCTCGCGCTCTGCTACCGGCGGTTCAAGGCGGCCGACATCTGACGCCGCCGCCGTTTTCGGCAGCGTTCAGACGCCACGCTCGTCGAGCAGACCCTCGAACTCGGCCTCGTCCAGCACCGGAACGTCCTCGCGCTCCGCGTCGTTCGTCTTCGACGCGCCGGGGTTCTCGCCGGCGACGAGGTAGTCCGTGTTGCCCGAGACGCTGCTCGTCGCGTTCGCGCCGTGCCGCTCCACGAGTTCCTGGGCCTCGCTCCGGGTGTAGCCGTCCAGCGACCCGGTGAACACGAACGTCACCCCGGCGAGTTCGTCGCCGCCGCCCTCGTAGGGCTGTGGCTCGACGCCGCGCTCGCGGAGGTCGGCGAGCGCCCGGCGGTTCGCCTCGCTGTCGAAGAAGTCCCGGACCTGCGCGGCGACGGTCGGCCCAACGTCGGACACCTCCTGCAGGTCGGCCTCGGTGGCGTCGACGACGGCGTCAAGCGTGCCGAACTCGCGGGCGATCTCCCGGGCCGTTGCGGGACCGACGCCGGGGACGCCCAGCGCCGAGAGGAAATCGGGGAGTTCGGGCTCTTTCGAGGCGTCGAGTTCGGCGAGCAGGTTCTCGGCGCTTCGCTCGCCCCACCCCTCCAGGTCGAGCAGGTCCTCGCGCTCGATGGCGTAGAGGTCGGCGACGCTGTCCGCGACCAGTCCCGCCTCGACGAACTGGCGGACGCTCCGCTCGCCCAGCCCCTCGATGTCGAGGCCGTCGTCGCTGGCGTAGTACTCCACGGCCCGGCGAAGCTGTGCGGGGCAGGCCATCCCGCCGGTGCAGAAGGCCATCGGGCCGTCGCGCTCGACGGCGCTGTCACAGACCGGGCAGGTGTCGGGGAACTCGTAGTGGCCCTCGCTCCGGTGCTCGGTCACCTCCGCGACGTAGGGGATCACGTCGCCGGCGCGCTCGACGCGCACCTCGTCGCCGACCGCGACGCCCATCTCGGCGATCTCGTCGGGGTTGTGGAGGCTCGCCCGCGAGACGGTGACGCCGCCCACGTCGACGGGGTCAAGCAGGGCCACCGGCGTCAGGCGACCGGTGCGGCCGACCTGCACGGCCACGTCCCGAACGGTCGTCCGCTCGGCGCGGGCGGGGAACTTGTACGCGAACGCCCAGCGGTAGTGCCGCGACGTCGCGCCCAGCTCGTCGCGCGTCCCGCGGTCGTCGACCTTGATCACCGCGCCGTCTATCTCGTAGTCGAGTTCGTCGCGCTCGTCGTGCAGGCGGTCGCGGTAGTCGATGGCCGCGTCGATCGACTCGACGCGCTCGACCAGGTCGGCGACTGGCAGGCCGAACTCGGGCAGCGCCTCGTGCTCAGCCCACCGCGTTTCCCACCCGTCACTCGAATCGAGCACCTCGAAAAAGTAGCAGGCGAGCGGGCGCTCGGCGACGACGGAGGGGTCCTGCTGACGGAGCGTCCCGGCGGTCGCGTTGCGGGGGTTGGCGAAGGGCTCCTCGCCGCGCTCGACGCGCTCGCGGTTGTGCGCCTGGAACGCGTCGCGCGGCATGTACACCTCGCCGCGAACGGCGAGGAAGTCGGGATGGTCGCCGGCGAGGCGCTGGGGGATCGCGCGGATCGTCCGGACGTTCCGCGTCACGTCGTCGCCCTCGCGGCCGTCACCCCGGGTGGCGGCGCGGACGAGGCGGCCCTCCTCGTACACGACCTCGACCGAGACGCCGTCGAACTTCGGCTCGCAGACGTACGTCACGTCGCCCACCTCGTCCCGGACGCGCCGGTCGAACTCCCGCACGTCGGCGGCCTCGCCGCTCTGGTCGATCGACAGCATCGGCGCGACGTGCTCGACGGTGTCGAACTCGTCGACCGGCTCGCCGCCGACGCGACGGGTCGGGCTGTCCTCGGTCGGCAGGTCGAAGGCGTCCTCCAGTTCCTCCAGCCGGGCGAACAGCGCGTCGTACGTGCGGTCCGCGATGACCGGGTCGTGCTCGACGTAGTACTGCCGGTCGTGGTAGCGCACCGCCTCGCGCAACCGCTCGGCCTGCTCGCGGGCCGTCGACTCGGAGATGGCGTCGACCGCCTCGAACTCCGTCGGGGGGTCCGCGAGGTACGGGTTGTCGTCCGTCTCGGTGGTCGGCATCGTCGGACGCTACTCGCGGACGGCCCTAAAACGCGGCGTCCGCCGACGCTCGGCGGGGGACTGAGCGAAGTCGGCATCAGCGCAGCCGCGAGGCTGCGCCGGCGGCGACACGCGTCGGGGCAGCGAGCGCGCCGTTCGGCTCGGTCTCAGTCGCGCAGTTGCTGCACCGTCGGGAGGTGCCAGTCGTACGTGACGGCGGCCAGCCGGGTCGCGACCGTCACGACAGCGCACGCGACGGCAGCCGTGCTCGCGGCCGCGCCCAGTTCGCCCGCCAGCCAGTACGCGCTCCCGCCGAGGACCGCACAGCTCGCGTAGAAATCCTCGAAGAGGATGAAGGGTGCCCGGTCGAGCAGCACGTCCGCGAACGCACCCCCGCCGACGGCGTTGATCGTGGCGATCGCAACGACGCCGAACGCCGACACGCCCGTCTCGGTCGCGACGATCGCGCCGGTCGTCGCGAAGGCGGCGAGCCCGATAGCGTCCGCGACGAGCGTGACCGGATGCGTATCCGGGGCGGACAGCACGACGCTCAACGCGATCGCCAGGCCGACGCCGAACAGTCCCAGGCCGATCTCGACCGGCGACTGGAGCGCCAGCGGCACCCGTGCGACGAGCAGGTCGCGGGTCGTCCCGCCGGCAAACGCCATCGCGAGCCCGACGATCGTGATCCCGAACACGTCGAACTCCTCCCGGATCGCCTTCGACGAGCCGACGAGCGCGAACGCGACCAGGCCGACCGTGTTCATGACGGCGAAGGGGTCGCCGAACAGAGTCGTCACGAGATCCTGACTCACTGCGCTCGCGTACGAAGACGAGTCCCTTGAGTGCACGTATCGACGCAAACAGCGCGGAACTGCGTGGAGTCGAACGGCACGCTCACTCCATCGTCACGTGCTGGCAGTTCGTGCCGAGGCGCACGCTCGGCGATTCGTCGGGACCGCCCTCGACCCACACCGTGATCCCCTCCCAGTTGTCGCCGGAGCACTCGGTTTCGCCGGCGAAGGCGGGCCACGGGCGCTCGAACCGCTCGCCGTCGACGGTCACGACGACCGTCTCGGGGTCCGTGGACTCGGGGAACGTCGCGTCCTCGTGGGCCTCGTTGTCGTCGGAGAGGGCGTACTCGCGCTCGAACAGGACGGAGCCGTCGTCGGCCTCGACGACCACGGTCACGTCGCGGGTCGCGTCGCGGTCGCCGAGGTAGACGCTCACGGTGTGTGCGGGTTCCTCGGACGCCAGCACCTCGGCACAGCCGGCGAGGCCGCCGACGCCGCCGGCAGCGAGCAGGCCGAGCATCGTCCGTCTGGAGGGCGTTGGGGGCATAGTTGACAGTTTGGCAACGGGCGGCATATGCCTTCGGTCACTCTTCGGCCGACACCACGTCGATGGCGACGGCCTCGTCCGGGTCGATCCCGGTGAGACCGAGGTCGACCCCGAGGTCCGCCTCCAGCGCCGCGAGGAACGCCTCGGGGTCGACCGTCTCTATCAGCAGGTCCGCAGCGGTCTCGCCGACCGCTGCCCCGACGGTCTGGCCGCCGAGCGTCTCCACCACGGGGCCGGCGGGCGTGCGGCCGACCACGTCGCGGGCGACGAGCCGGCCCGAGAGCCGTCCGACGGTGCGGACCGCCTCGTCGTAGTCGACCGCCTCGCCGACCGGCGCGCCGTCGAGCGCGGCCGCGAGGTCGACGGTCTCCAGCACGTCCCTGACCGCGTCGATGGCGAAGTACGCCGACAGCGCGTCCGCCAGTTCGTCCATCGGGTCAATGGGCGCGTTCCCGGGCATGACGGATCCCCGTCGTGGACCGCGAGGCAAAAGCGTTGCCGCCGGCGCGACGGATACGTCGGCGTCACGCCTCCTCGGTCCCGCCGAACGTCCCGGTCCGCTCGATGTCCAGCCGCAGGAGGACGGGCAGGGTCACGGCGGCGAGCAGGATTTCGAGGCTCCCGACGACGAGAAACGCCGTCCCGAAGCCGTACGCGTCGGCCACCGTCCCGCCGAGGAGAAAGCCCGCGAGGAAGCCGAGGCTGCCGAACAGGTTGAACCCGCCCATCGCCGTCCCGCGGTCGCGTTCGGGCGCGAGGTCCGTGACCAGCGCCATCGTCGCCGGCGACATCAGCGCGCCGAGCACGCCGACGAGCACCATCCCCGCGCCGGCCAGCGCGACGGTTGGCGCGCGGCCGACGGCGATGACGACCACGCCGTAACACGCCGAGCCGGCGACGATCGGGAGCCGGCGGCCGTACCGGTCGGACAGCGCGCCGAAGGGGTACTGAAGGAGGGCGAAGGGGGCGAAAAAGAGCGCGAGCATCAGCCCCGCCGCGCCGGCGTCCAGCCCGAAGGTCGACCGGAAGTACAGCGTCCCGACCAGCGCGAAGAAGCCGGCGGTGAGCCGGTCGATGAAGCCGAACGCGTACGGCACCGACAGCGTCGGCGTGGCGGTCAGGTTCGACAGCGCCTCGGCGAGGCCGCCGTCGCGGGCGACGGCGCGGTCGTCGACGAGCGCGACCAGCAGGCCGGCCGCCAGCAGCAGGCCGCTGGCGACGTACAGCGGCGCGAGCGGGTCGACCTCCGTGAGCTGGCCGCCGAGCGGCGCGCCGGTCGCGGTGCCGGCACCGATGGCGATCCCGGCCGCGCCCATGTTCTTGCCGTGACCGCCCGAGAGGTCCATCAGCATCGTCATCGCGAGCGAGAACGCGCCGATGGTCGCCGCGCCCTGGAGCGCGCGGACAACGAGCACCGCTTCGAAGGAGAGGTCGGTCACGGCGGGGGCGAGCGCGAGCGCGCCGTAGCCGACCGCGCCGCCGACCGCGCCGGCGGCGATGAAGGGGACGCGCCTGCCGGCGGCGTCGCTCGCCGCGCCCCAGACGCCGACGAAGGCGACGAAGGCGGCGAACTCCGCGACGAGGAACCACATGCTCGCGTCGAGTTGCGTCGTCGCCCCCAGCGCGGCGACCAGGTCCGAGATACCCGGGTACAGCAGCGTCTGGGCGAGCAACACGACGAAGACGACGCCAGCGAGCAGCGTCCTGTCGCGCGCCGGCCGTGTCATCGACGGGACGTAGGGGCTGGAGGCACTTGAGCACCGCCGACTCGCGTCGCCGACGCGCCGGGCGAACCGCGGGGTTCGGGTCGAGCGACCGTCGGACCCGTCGGAGGGGTCAGAACCCCCAGCGGAGGCCGGACATCGTGGCGACGATAGCGACCATGAGGACGAGTTCGACCAGGCTCAGCATGCCGTACTTCTTGTTCAGTTCGGCGAGTCGCTCGTGGTCGGTGTCCTCGGCGGCGATCTCGTCGAACATCCCGGCCGTGAACATATGCAGCGGGCCGAACCCGAGGACGAGCAGCGCGACGGCGAGCCCGAGCGCCGCCCACAGCGACGGCGTCGGGGACGCCAGCAGCCCCATCATGCTGGCGAGTCCGACGCCGGAACCGACCGCACCGAGCGAGACAGGCTCCATGAGCAGGTTCATCCGCGGGACGAACCCCTGGGCGAACTCGACGTTGGCGTCCTGAGAGAGACTCCCCATGACGGGGCCGAGGACCACCGCGCCGAGCACCGCAGTCCCGAACCAGAACGCGCCGAGGAAGAGGTGGACGGTGAACATGATTCTGATGTCGCCGGTGAGATACCCCAGGACGGGGAGTCCCAGCGGAACGGCGACGGCACCGGCGGCAAACGGCCGGGAGGCCGCATCAGCCATCAGCCGATACCGCTCGCGCGTGTTCGTCGGGCGTCGTGCGTCAGTCAGAGACATACCGGATCCCGCTCCATGTCGGTCGGATCATCTGTTGTCACACGGATAAATTCACTGGCTCGACAGGCTTCGCACCGGCGTGTTGCCCCGACGGCCCGCGTTTCCGACGGCGGCGGCCGCCCACGCATCCGCGGTCGGTGCGTGCCAGACAGTGGCAAGATTTGCGAATGTTGCCGTAACTGTGGGTTATATGGATTTGAGAATATATGAGCCATACACATGACCAACGACGACGAGGACGGCGAGCAGGGCCTCTCGACCCGCTCGGTCCACGCGGGCGGGTCGCCAGACGACGCGACGGGCGCTCGCGCGACGCCGCTCTACCAGACCACCTCCTACGAGTTTCCCGACGCCGACCGCGCCGCGGAGCTGTACGCGCTGAACGCCGAGGACCATATCTACTCCCGGATCAGCAACCCCACCGTCGAGGTGCTGGAGGAGCGCCTCGCCAGCCTCGAAGGCGGCACCGGCGCGGTCGCGACGGCCAGCGGGATGGCCGCGCTGGACGCGGCGACGCTCGTCCTCGCCGAGTCCGGCGACAACGTCGTCTGCTCGACGGACACGTACGGCGGCACGACGGCGTACCTCTCCCACACCGCGGACCGCCGGGGGATCGAGGCCCGATTCGTCGACACGCTGGACTACGACGCCTACCGCGAGGCGGTCGACGAGGACACCGCGTACGTCCACGTCGAGACGGTCGGCAACCCGTCGCTGGTGACGCCCGATTTCGAGCGCGTCGCCGAAATCGCCCACGACGCGGGCGTCCCGCTCGTCGTCGACAACACGTTCGCCACGCCCGCGCTCTGTCGGCCGCTGGAGCACGGCGCGGACGTGGTCTGGGAGTCCACGACCAAGTGGCTCCACGGGTCGGGCACCACCGTCGGCGGCGTCCTCGTCGAGGACGGCGCGTTCGACTGGGAAGCGAACGGCTACGACGAGATCGCCGGCGACAACGACGCGTACCACGACACGGACTTCGCGCGTGACTTCCCGGACGCGCCGTTCGCGGCCGCCGTGCGCTACCGCTCGCTGCGGAGCCTCGGCGACCAGCAGTCGCCGTTCGACGCCTGGCAGACCCTCCAGGGGCTGGAATCGTTCCCCCTGCGGATGGAACGCCACTGCGAGAACGCCGCCGTCGTCGCGGAGTACCTCGCGGACCACGACGACGTGGCGTGGGTCGCCTACCCCGGCCTCGACTCCCACGAGACTCACGAGAACGCCAGCGAGTACCTGGAGGGCGGCTACGGCGGCATGATCGCGTTCGGGCTTGAGGGCGGTTACGAGGCGGGGAAGGCGTTCTGCGAGCGCGTCGAACTCGCCTCCTTCCTGGCGAACATCGGCGACGCCAAGACGCTGGTCATCCACCCGGCCAGCACGACCCACGGCCAGCTCTCGCCCGAGGAACAGCGACAGGCGGGCGTCACGACCGACCTGATCCGGCTCTCGGTCGGCATCGAGGACCCCGCCGACATCCTCGCGGACATCGAACGGGGGATCGAGGCCACATGAGGGCGACCGCCGGAACCGTCGACGTGGGCGAGTTCGAGTTCGAGTGCGGGGACACCCTCCCGTCGCTCGAACTCGCCTACGAGACGTACGGCGAGTTCACGGGCGACGGCGCGGAGCAAAGCTCCGCGAGCGACCGGACGCAGTCCGGAAGCAACGCGGTGCTGGTCTGTCACGCGCTCACCGGGAGCGCCCACGTCGCCAGCCGCCGGCTGTCGGACGGCGAGGCGGTCGAGACCGGCGGCCAGGCCCGCGCGTGGTGGAACGACATCGTCGGCTCCGGGAAGGCCGTCGACGGCTCGGAGTACTACGTCGTCTGCGTCAACGTGCCCGGCTCCTGCTACGGGTCGACGGGACCGGCCAGCGAGAACCCCGAGACCGGGGAGCCGTACGGCACCGAGTTCCCGCCCGTCACCGTCACCGACTGGACCCGGGCCCAGCGGCTGGCGCTGAACGAACTCGGCGTCGGTCGCCTTCACGCCGTGATCGGCGGGAGCGTCGGCGGGATGAACGTGCTGGAGTGGGGCAAGCAGTACCCCGACGACGTGCGCCGGCTGATCCCGGTCGCCACGGCGGCGCGGCTCGACCCGCAGTGCCTCGCCATCGACGGCATCGCCCGGCGGGCGATCACGACCGACCCGAACTGGAACGGCGGCGACTACTACGGCGGCGAGCACCCGAAAGACGGCCTCGCGCTGGCCCGCCAGCTGGGCCACGTGATGTACCTCTCGAAGGCGTCGATGGAGCAGAAGTTCGGCCGGCGCGCCGCCGGGCGCGCCGCCGCAGCCGACGTGTTCCCCTCGGACCCGGCGGGCGACTTCTTCCCGTACCGCGACGTGGAGTCGTACCTCGACTACCAGGCCGACAAGTTCGTCGAGCGGTTCGACGCCAACAGCTACCTCTATCTCACCCGGGCGATGGACAACTACGACCTCGCCGCCGGCTACGACGGGGACGCCGACGCCCTCGCTGCGTTCGAGGGCGAGGCGCTGGTCCTCTCGTTTACCGGCGACTGGCACTTCACGAGCGAGCAGGCCGAGTCGCTCGCGGCGGCGTTCCGCGACGCCGGCGTGCCGGTCGCCCACCACGTCGTCGACTCGGACCACGGCCACGACGCCTTCCTCGTCGAACCGGAGAACGTCGGCCCGCCGGTCGCGGACTTCCTCGCGGACGGCGTCGACGGCCGCGCAGTCACCGACACCGCCGGAGACGGCGACGACGGAAGCGACTTCGCGCCGGTCCACACCAGTCTGTTTTCCTGACGGATCCATCCCCCGTAATTATATTACCGGCCCCTGACATCCGTCGGGTATGTCAGGTGCAGGAAACGGCGGCGGCCGCAAGCGACGCGGCGGCTCCGGCGGCGACCGAACCGGGTCGGAGAACCGACGGCAGAGACAGCAGTCGGGCGGCTCCGGCGGCCGACGCGGCCAGGGCGGCCGTGGCGGCGGACAGCAGTCCGGCCGCGGGGGCGGGTCCCGTCGTGGCGGCCAGCGGTCCGGAGGCGGCGGGCAGCGAGCGCAGGGCGGTCAGGGTGGTCGTGGATCCCGCCAACGCGCCGGGCAACCTGCCAGCCAGGGCGGGGGTCGCCAGCAAGGCCCGCCGCCGTCCGGGTCGGGAGGCGGGACGATGCCGTCCGACGCGCGAACCACGGTCGGCTACGTGGTCGTCGCGCTCGCCGCGATGGGCCTGGCCGTCGGGCTGATGGTCGGGGCCGTCTCGGCCCTCGGGGAACAGGCGATCTCGGTCGAGCCCGTACAGGACGACGCCCAGCAACCGGACGATAGCGACCTGACTGCCGAACAGGAGCGGAAGCAAAGCACCGTCGAGGAGAAGCGGTTCCGCCAACGACTCGCCCAGTCCACCCTGTCGATGCTCCCGGTCCTCACCGTCGTCCTCGGCGGTATTGGCGGGCTGGTCGTCGGGCGAACGGTCGACGCGGACCTCGGGACGGTCGCCGTCGCCGCCGCCGTCGCCGCGTTCGTGGGCGCGACGCTGTTCATGTTCCTCGGCGGCTACGTCACGGGACAGCAACTGCCCGAGTTCGAACCTGCACCGAACATCGCCGTCTACGTCCCCTCGACCCAGCTGGCGCTCGACGCCGGGTCGCACTTCTTCAACAGCCTCGGCGCGGGGGTCGCAGGGGGCGTCGCCGGCGGTCTCGCGGGCGTCTGCGGCCGAAAGATCGGCTAGGCGAAGGACGACACCGGTGCAGTCGGGCCGGCAGACGGCCGGCAGCGTCACGAACCGGGACCCCGGACCGAAGTTCTATCTGCCGTATCATATCCGTCGTCTCTCACCGAGCCGTCAGGTACGAACGGTCCGAAAACGGCATCTCGAACCGTCTTCCCGACCGATCAGCCGTGAAAACCGTCGTAAGTTATAATACAACACTGTTTGATGTGAAAGTGATGTCAGATCGGAACCAAGTCGACCACGGCGAAGGACAGCAGCAGGAGGGGAACCAGCCGGGACAGCCACAGGGACAGCCGCAGGGACAGCCACAGGGACAGCCGCAGGGACAGCCCACCGGCCAGCCGGTCGCCCGGGGCTCCGGAAGCGACCTGCCGGTCAAGGAGGGCGCGGTGTTCGGTGCGCTCGGCGTGCTCGTCACCTACTTTACCCACCTGTACCTGACGGTCGCCGCGGCGGCCCAGAGCACCCCGCTGACGTACAGCCAGGAAGGGACCACGGTCGTGACCGACATGGTCGCCTCGTGGGTCGCGGCCGGCTGGAGCTATCTCGGGACGTTCGGCGTCGGCTTCGAGGCCGGCGGCGAGACGGCCGCGCTGTCGGCGGCACCGAACAACGTCGCCGCGCTCACCAACTCGCCGTTCACGCTCGCGACGACGGTGCTGTTCGCCGTCACCGTCGGGACGCTGGTCGCGGCCGGCTACGGGGTCGCCAAGCACACCGACGCCGACGACCCGGCCACCGCGGCGAAAGCCGGGCTGACCGTCGTCCCGCCGTACCTCGTGTTCGCCGGGATCGCGGCGGTCCTGATGTCGCATACGTACTCCGATCCGCAGCTGGTGAGCAGCGTCATCAACAGCGTCGGGGCGCTCGAAGCCGAGCAGTTCATCAGCGGTGGCGAGGTCTCCTCGGACCTGCAGTTCGGCCCCTCGCTGACCGACGCGGTGCTGCTCGCCGGCGTCGTCCTCCCGGCCGCCTTCGCCGTCGTGGGGGCGCTGCTCACGCAGGGCGAGCGGAGCGTCGACGCGGTCGTCGACAGGGTCAACAACTGAACTGCGAATCGACGGTCCGGACGGGACCGTGGGTCAGGGGGTCTCAGTCCGAGCGAAACGCCGAACTCCCGCCGATTCGGTTTCAATCTTTATTACCCCGGTATGTGTTAGGCAGTAGTGATGTCAGATCGTGGCGGAAATCGGCAGAACAGAAACGCGCAGGGCGGACAGACAGGCGGGAACCAACAGGCCCGACCCCAGCAGCAGCCACAGGGTCAGCCGACCGGGCCACAGGGCGGCGGCCGGGGCGTCGGCGACGTCGCGACCTCGCCGGCAACACAGAGCTACCTCAAGTTCTTCACCGGTATCTACGCCGTCGTCGGGATGGCTGTCGGGCTGAGCGTCGTCCTCATCGGCGTGGCGGGCGGGTCGCCGCTCCAGCCGGAACTCAGCGGAACGGTCGAGAACGCGCTCGAACAGAACGTGAATAACTACGACGCGATCCTCCAGCAGATGCAGATGAACCGGCTGGGCGCGACCGCGATCAACGGCGCGCCGCTGCTCGCGGCCGTCCTCGGCGTCATCACGGGCGGCTACGTCGGGAGCCGCCTCGACGCGCCCGACCGCGACGCCTACGTCACGGCGGGTCTCAGCGCGGGCGTCGGCTCGGTCGTACTGGTCGCGCTCACCGGCTTCCTCGCATCGACGCAGATCAGCCCCGTCCCGCAGCCGGAACTCCCCGAAGGGGTGGCCGGCGCGGCCGGTGCCGGCATCCAGGCCGACGCCGGCATGGGCGTCGTCGAAGGCATCCCGTCGGCGATCCTCATGGGCGGCACGAGCCTCTCGACGGGCGACCTCCTCATCAACTCGGTGCTGGTCGGCGTCGCCGTCGCCGCCTTCGCAGCCGCGACGGTGTACGTGGTCCGCAACTTCAGCCCCGAACCCTGAGCGCAACCACCTGATCCGTCTCGGTCCCCGCGAACTCCGCAGCGCCTTACAGCACGCCGTCCTCTTCCAGTAGCCGCTGCAGGCGGTCCATCCGCGCGACGACCGCGTCGCAGTGCGGCCGGACGGCGTCTTTCGGCACGAAGCCGACCGCCCGACCGGCGACCTGCAGCATCGGCAGGTCGTTCGCGCCGTCGCCGACGGCGACGGTGTCGGCCAGTTCGACGCCCAGGTCGTCGACGAGCGATTCGAGGGCGTCGTCCTTCGTCCCCTCGATGAGCGGCCCCTCGACCTCGCCGGTGAGCGCCCGCCCGCCGTCGCCCGCCGCCATCGGCAGCCGGTTGGCGACGATGCTGTCGACGGTCACGCCCTCTTTTTCCAGCGCGGCCTCGACGCCGCGCTCGAAGCCGCCGGTGAGGATGGCGACGTGGACGCCGGCGTCGCGCAGCGCCGCGATGAGGTCGGCCGCGCCGGGCCGCAGGGTGACCTCGTCGAACGCCGCGGCGGCCTCGGCCTCGGGCAGTCCGTCGAGCAGCGCCGCGCGCTCGCGCAGGCTGGTGGCGTAGTCGATCTCGTCGTTCATCGCCCGCTCGGTGATCGCGGCCATCTCGTCGGCCACGGCGCGGCGCTGCCCGAGCAGGACGGTCATCTCCGAGTCCGAGAGCGTTCCATCGAAGTCAAAGGCGACGACTGTCATGCCGCGGGATTCGTCCGGAGGTGTTGAAAAGAAAGCGGTTCCGATCTATCGTCGAGCATTTCTCGCCTTCGGCCATCAGAAGTGTTATAAAATCATCATTTATATCCCAGCACCGTTGAGGTTTATATTCTATTTTTAGGTTCATCAAGAACGAGAACTTCTTATAAAAATCTATATTAATAGGATATAATTAATAGTATGAAGAAGCCATACGATAGATTAGAAAATAACAAATAAAAAGATATTTAAACAGTAATTGAATGGTATTGTGTGAGGATGAAAAGAAGAGACTTACTCCACACAGTCGGTAGTGCATCTCTGGCCGCCGCCGGAATGGGGGTCGCAAAAGCTGAATCTAATGAAATCATTACTGAAAATGTTCATTTCGTAACATTTAGCGTTGGTCTTGCCGATGAATATCGATCTCAGAATAATATAACGCGAGAATCATCAGGATGCTCGGCGCGTCCAGATTATTCGTATGATGACTACAGAAACCGAATATTCGTACCCACCGGATCCCGTCCCTCACCTTCTGAAAATGAGCTAGTGGTTAGAACGACATATAATAGATACCATACAGGAAGAGAAGTAGACTTATTTACTCGAAGTCGTCCGATTCCTATTCGCGGATCGGTAGAAAGTATAGGAAACGAATATTTAGGTGTTAAGATTTCTCCGGATGTCAAAATTTTGAAAGAGGGAGCTAGAATAGAAGTTAGTTTAGATAACCAAAGTATGGTCTTACCTCCAAACAGTTCAAACGAAGTGATGGCAGAGACAGAAAACGACCATATCTTATCTTATGATATCACCAATCATGGGAATATACCGTTACTATCACATAGCACTAGGGAACTCCATCCGGTTTCTCCAGCGGACGAAGGCCAAATCAGAGAGATGGTAACAATCAATCAACCTTCAGACCCAGATATTCAATGGCATAGCAATAGCCATGCAATAAGCATTAATGAGGGAGGTACATAATGTCCGGATACACTAGTGTTGTAGTGGTTACAACGGAGGAACACCCTTGGGAAAATAAGGGTAACAGTCTTAGTGAAATAGCTAATCGAGTTGAAGATCGATGGAATGCCGAGATTGACAATGGTGACAATGAATTTACGATGAGGGCAACCGTCGACGATTATAAAGTTGATATAAATGATCGGACAGATGCAGAGACTGCGAAAAACGAAGCGGCTGGTTATCTGGAAAATTCTAATATTTCTATGGTGTATGATGTCGTTCTAGTCATGGATGATTATTCCCATGATGCTGCGAATGGATATGCATTCGTGGGATCTGAGAATAATCCTGCTGCTGGAACTTACGATAGGGGGATTGCATATTGTACAAAAGGAGATTATCACCTTGCAGAACATGAAGTATCACATACTTATGGTGGACTCCATGACCACCATGATGAGTGGGGGTCGTACCACTATACAATAATGGGTAACCCAGGTGACAAACAGTGCTTTGAAGATAACACTACATCCAGCTTCCGGGTTAGAAATAACCAATATAATAATTGCGCTCAACAGAATATAAGATCATATGTAAACGAACACCGAGATAAACTAAACTATTAATATAAATAACCTAACTTCAAGATTAGTCACATGACATCTATGATCGAAGCAGCGACATTCATGTTACCCCTAGGAAGTGTGGCCGGTTTAGTCGCATTTCTCGTTACTGCCGTCGTAGTTGGCGAGTACCGGCCTATCAAATTAATAGTATCAGTAGCTCGGCTAGAAGAGAACGGGAACCCTTCAAAGATGATGGTCGGTAGTATCTACGTGGCGTTGGGTGCTGCCGGTGGAATGATCTACTGGATACTGTTCGTCGTCGCTCCGGGGTATCCTGACTCGAAGATAGCCGCCACCGCGCTCTCCTTTTTCATCCTCGCGTACCTACCGATGGAATTTTCTCTCCTGAAACGCGACGCGGAGACCCACGCACATCGACTCCGTCTCGCGTGGGCCGGGTCGATCGTCGTCTATCTCCTCGTCGTTGTCGGCGTCACGACCCCGTTCCTGACCCAACCGACCGGGTGACGTCCGTCGTGTGAGGGCATCTTTTCTCCGACCGCTCGACCGCCGTCGCGGTCCGAAGCATCAATCGGCAGTTTTCGCCACCCCTGCCGACAAAGGAAGCGTTAACTCGGGCGCGCGAATTCGTCCCGACATGAAGGTACTCGTCACCGACCCGATCGCCGACGCGGGCCTCGAACGGCTCCGCGAAGCGGGCCACGAGGTCGTCACCGCCTACGACGTGGAGGGCGACGAACTGCTAGACGCCGTGGCCGACGCCAACGGGCTGATCGTCCGGTCAGGTACGGAGGTCACCGAGGACGTGTTCGCGGCCGCCGAGGAACTGGTCATCGTCGGCCGAGCCGGCATCGGCGTCGACAACATCGACATCGACGCCGCGACCGAGCACGGCGTCATCGTCGCCAACGCGCCGGAGGGCAACGTCCGCGCGGCCGCCGAGCACACGGTCGCCATGGCGTTCGCCTCGGCGCGCTCGATCCCGCAGGCTCACGTCCGCCTCAAGGCCGGCGAGTGGGCGAAAGGCGACTACCTCGGCACCGAGGTCAACGGCAAGACGCTGGGCGTCGTCGGCCTCGGCCGCGTCGGCCAGGAGGTCGCCAAGAAGCTGGACTCGCTGGGGATGGACCTGGTCGCGTTCGACCCCTACATCAGCGAGGAGCGCGCCGACCAGCTCGGCGCTGAACTGGTCGACCTGGACGGCTGTCTCGACCGCGCCGACTTCCTGACGGTTCACACGCCGCTGACCCCCGAGACCGAGAACATGATCGGCGAGGAAGAGCTGGCACAGCTGGAGGGCGGCTACCTCGTCAACTGCGCCCGCGGCGGCGTCGTCGACGAGGACGCGCTCGCGGCGGCCGTCGAGGACGGCGTCCTCGCCGGGGCCGCAGTCGACGTGTTCGCCGACGAGCCGGTGTCGCCGGACAATCCCCTGCTCGACGTGGAGGACGTGATCGTCACGCCCCACCTCGGCGCGTCGACGGAGGCCGCCCAGGAGAACGTCGCCGTCTCGACGGCCGACCAGGTGGTCGCCGCGTTCGACGAGGAGCCGGTCGTCAACGCCCTGAACGCCCCCTCGATCGACGAGAGCGCGTTCCCGCGCGTCGAGCCGTACATCGGCCTCGCGGAGACCGCCGGCAAGATCGCCGCACAGCTGTTCGACGGCCGGATCGCCGAGGTCGAGGTGCGCTACGAGGGCGACATCGCCGAGGAGGACGTGGAACTCGTGACGGCGAGCGGCCTCAAGGGCGTGTTCCAGCCCCTGGAGTGGCAGGTCAACGCCGTCAACGCGCCCCAGATCGCCGAGGAGCGCGGCATCGAGGTGACCGAGTCCAAGACCCGGCAGGCCGAGGACTTCCAGAGCCTCGTCACCGTGACGGTCACCGACGGCGAGGAGAAGATCAGCGTCGACGGGACGCTCTTCGCCGACGACGACGCCCGCATCGTCCGGGTCGACGGCTACCGCGTCGACGCCATCCCCGGCGGGCAGATGATGGTCGCGCGCAACACCGACGAGCCGGGCGTCATCGGCCTCATCGGCAGCGTGATGGGCGACCACGACGTGAACATCGCCGGGATGTACAACGCCCGCGAGACCATCGGCGGCGAGGCGCTGACCGTGTACAACGTGGACAGCCCCGTCCCCGACGCGGCGTTCGAGACGCTGGAGGCCGACGACCGCATCATCGAGGTGCGCTACATCCAGCTGAACGGCGTCGAGGAGTAGCGGGGACCGAGCGTGTCGAAGCGGCCGCGGCCGGGCCGCTTCAGCGTCGGAGTCTGTCGAGGAGGCCGGCGTCGCGGTCGCTTCTGTCGTCGTTCGCGGTTCGCGCTCGCTCGTCTAGCAGTCGTTCGTAGCGCGCTATCACCGCCTGCCGCCGCTTTCGCTCCTGATCCAGCGCCTGTTCGAGCGCGGCGATCCGGGCGCGGAGCTGTGCGGTCCGGGCGCGGCCGGCGACGCTCCCGGCGGGCGAGGTGCTGTCTCGGTGGCGTTCGGGTGGGGGTGGCTGGTTCGCTGCCATGCGTCTCCTCATGTGTGACAGAGTACCAAAGAACCCCAGCAGACGGGCGTCAGTCGGTCGTATGACGGGGGTCCCGCCGTCAGGTCCGTCCGCTTACTCGCCGAGATGCTCCAGCACGGCGTCGGTGTCGTTCGGCACCGGTTCGGGGTCGCCGCCCGCCTCGGCGGCCGCGTCGGGGTCCTTCAGCAGGTGGCCCGTCGTGAGGCAGACGACCGCCTCGTCGTCGCCGACGACGCCCGCCTCGCGGAGTTTCCGGAGGCCGGCGACCGACGCCGCGCTGGCCGGTTCGACGCCGACGCCCTCCGCGGCGAGGTCGCGCTGGGCCTCGGTGATCGCCTCGTCGGAGACGGCGACGGCGGTGCCGCCCGTCTCGCGGATGCCGGGCAGGGCCTTCGGGGCGTTGACGGGGTTGCCGATCCGGATCGCCGTCGCGCGGGTCTCGACCTCGTCCCAGCGCTCGGTGTCGTCCCAGCCGTGCTCGACCGCTTCCACCATCGGGGCCGCGCCCTCGGCCTGCACGCCGGTGAGCTTGGGGACCTCGTCCTCGGCCATCGCGCCGGCCTGGACGAGTTCGCGGAAGCACTTGTACAGCGCGGCGGTGTTGCCGGCGTTGCCCACCGGGAGGACGATCCGGTCGGGGAACCGGCTCTCGTCGTCGCGGAACTCCTCCAGGATTTCGAGGCCGATCGTCTTCTGGCCCTCCAGCCGGAACGGGTTCAGCGAGTTGAGCAGGTACGCCTCGCCGCGCGCGGCCAGGTCCTGCACGATGTCGAGGCAGGCGTCGAAGTTGCCGTCGACTTCGAGGATGCGGGCGTCGTGGAGGCTCGCCTGCGCGACCTTGCCGGCGGCGACCTTGCCGGCGGGCAGGAGCACGAGCGTCTCAAGGCCGGCGCGCGCGCCGTACGCCGCGAGCGCGGCGCTGGTGTTGCCCGTCGAGGCGCAGGCGAGGCGGTCGACGCCCAGTTCCTGCGCGACGCGGACGCCGACGGTCATCCCGCGGTCCTTGAAGCTGCCCGTCGGGTTCATCCCCTCGTGTTTCACGCGGAGGCGGTCGACGCCGACCTCGTCCTCCAGTCGGGGAACCTCGTGGAGGGGGGTCGACCCCTCGGGCAGGGTGACCCCCTCCGCGAACGGGAGCGCGGCGCTGTATCGCCACACCCCCCGACCCTCGAACTCGTCGAACGTCGGCGGGTCGGCGTAGCGCGCCTCCAGCAGGCCGTCGCAGTCGTCACAGCGGTACCGGATCGCCGAGAAGGGGGCGAACGACTCGCCACACTCGATGCAGGCCAGCCAGACGCCGTCCGTTGCCTCGTCGGGGACGGCCTCGGCCGCCGCCGAGAGGGTCATGGAACTCATTGTCGGGACCAACGCGTCCGGTCGGGAAAAGCGGTCCGCTCCGGGCGAAACTCCGCGCGACGCTACTCGTCGCCGAACCCGTCGATGGCGGCGTGGACGCGCTCGGTCCACTCGTCCAGGGCGTCGTGGAGCCGTGTCTTCGCCTCGGGAAGCGGGGTGGCGGTGTACTGGTACACGTAGCCGCCGGGGTCCAGCAGGCGGCGCTCGCGCTCGGCCAGCCCCTTCTCCATGAGCGTCGTCAGCGACCGGTTCACGTTGCTCCGGTCCCGGTCGAGTTCGTCGGCCAGTTCCTCGACGGTGCTGCCGGGGTGGTCCAGCAGCGCGAGGTACGTCCGCGTCTCGTGGGCCTGGATGTCGAACACGCAGGTCATGACCTCGCGGAACTCGGGGTCGGCTGTCTCCAGCAATTCGCCCATGTTCCGCGGGGGCTCGGAGTCGGCCATGCCACCCCGTTAGGTCGGACGGGGGTTAAAATTCCGCATCGGTTTCGCTCTCACTCCGGCGATTCGACGTACCCCTGGTTCTCGATGCACCGTCGCATCTCCGCGACGTCGTCGTGCTTGTGGAGCGTCGTCGGCGTGTCGCAGTAGTACGTCTCGCCGTCGTGGCGGAGCGTCACCTCGTGAGGGGAACCGAGCAGTTCGGTTTCGAGGACGACGCGTCGCCCGTCCTCGAGCGCGTCGAGGATGGTCTCCGCGTCGAGTTCGCCCGCAGTCGCGTGGAGTGGCTCGGGCATCGTCGGTGGCGAAGTATCGTGTTCGAGGCTAATCAGTGTTGGCGGCGGGACCTGGTATTTAATCCTATCGGCCCTATGCGCCCGCCGCGCCACGCCGAACCAGAACTATTTGCCGGTTCGTGGTATCGGGGAGCATGGCACAGCAGACAGCCACCGAACGAAGCACCGACACGGAAACGACGGTCGCCGCGTGGCAGGCCGGCGTCCTCGCGGGCATCGGCGGCGGGTTCGTGATGGGGATCATGCTGACGATGCAGATGACGCCGGTCATCGAGAATGCCATCCCCGCGCTGTGGGGGCTTTCAGGCGGGGCAGCGGGATGGACGATTCACATGGCGAACTCGGCCGTCTTAGGGGTCGTCTTCGCCGCGATAGCGGGCACTGCGGCGCTGTCCGACTACGGCGACTCGGTCGGGACGAGCGCGCTCGTCGGCGTCGCCTACGGCGTCGTGCTGTGGGTCGTCCTCGCGGCGGTCGTGATGCCAGTCTGGCTCGACGCCGTCGGGTTCGGCGCGGTACCGCCGCTGCCGAACTTCAACCCGATGAGCCTCGTCGGCCACGTCGTCTACGGGGCCGTGACCGGCGCGCTGTACCCGCTGATCCGGTAGTACGCCGGTCGACGTCCCGTGCTTCACGGGTCGGCGGTCACCGTGGGAATGTGCGGCTCGTGCATCAGCGGGCTAACACTTTATCGGTGGCCTAGGACTGTCGAGCATGGCAACGACCGACGAAGTCGGCCTCAGGACCGAGCGGAGCAACTCCTACGTCCTTTACGGCGCGCTCGCCGGGGTGGTCGCCGGACTCGCGTTCGGCCTGCTCATCCAGTTCCGGCTGGAGCGGATGACCGCGATCGGCGCGATGTACACGCTCGGCGAGCCGAGCCTCTCGATCGGGTGGGTCGCTCACGTCGTCCACAGCGCGCTGTTCGGCGCGCTGCTCGGGCTTGTCGTGGACCGCGAGCCGCTCCGAACGATCGCACGCAACCCCCTGAAAAGCGCCGGCGTCGGGATCGCGTACGGGATCACCCTCTGGGCGGTCAACATCGTGTTCCTCTGGCCGCTGTGGCTCAACGGCGTCGGCCTGCCGGGCGCGCCCGAGCTGCCGTTCCTCGGCGTCATGCCGCTGGTCGGCCACGTCGTGTACGGCGGTCTCGCCGGGGCGATCCTCTCGGCGGTGCTCCAGTAGCTACGCGTCGAGCAGGTGCGCGAGCAGCCCCTTCTGGGCGTGCATTCGGTTTTCCGCCTGTCGCCACACCAGCGAGCGGTCGCTCTCGATGACGGCGTCGGTGATCTCCTCGCCGCGGTGCGCGGGGAGACAGTGCATCACCGACGCGTCCGGCGCTGCGCCCGCGAGCAGGTCCTCGTTCACCTGGAACCCCTCGAAGTCGGTCATCCGCACGTCGCGCTCGTCCTCCTGGCCCATGCTGATCCACACGTCGGTGTAGATCACGTCAGCGTCCTCGACGGCCGCGACCGGGTCGTCGGTCACCGTCGGGTCGCCGCCGAGGTCGCGGGCGCGCTCGACCACGTCGTCGTCGATCCCGTACCCCTCGGGCGTGGCGACGGTGAGGTCGATATCGGTCAGCGCACAGCCGAGCGCGAACGACTGGGCGACGTTGTTCCCGTCGCCGACCCACGCCGCCGAGACGCCGTCGAAGCCGCCCTCCGTCTCGCGGATCGTCAGCAGGTCCGCGAGCGTCTGGCACGGGTGGGCGTCGTCGGTCAGCCCGTTGACCACGGGCACGTCGGCGTACTCGGCCAGCACCTCGACGTTGTGGTGCTTGAACACGCGGGCCATCAGCGCGTCGACGTAGCCCGACAGCGCTCGGGCGGTGTCCTTCAGCGGCTCGCCGCGGCCGAGCTGGATGTCGTTCTCGCCGAGGAACACGGCGTGGCCACCCAGTTGCGTCATCCCCGTCTCGAAGGAGACCCGGGTTCGCGTCGAGGGCTTCTGGAACAGCATGCCGAGGGTCCGCTCCGGCAGGTCGCGGTGCGGTTCGCCCGCGGCGAGTTGCTCCTTGTACGCCGCCCCCCTGTCGAGGACGGCCGTCAGTTCGTCCGGGGTCAGGTCGTCGACGTCGAGGTAGTTGTCGGTCATGTGTTGGCGGTCACGACTGCAAGCGGTCAGCGACGCGTTCGAGCACCGCGACGGCGCGGTCGAACTCGGACAGCGACAGATGTTCGTTCGGCGCGTGGTCGAGGTCGGAATCGCCCGGGCCGTACGTCGCCATCGGGCAGTCCCAGGCCCGTGCGTAGAGGTTCATGTCGCTCGTGCCGGTCTTGCGGAGCAGTCGGGGGTCGCCGTCCGCGTCGCGGATCGCGGCGCGGAACGCCCGCGCCACGTCGTTCCGGGGGTTCTCCATCACCGGCGGGATCGGCTCCTCCCAGGTGACGGTGCCCGACTCCAGTTCGCCGTCCGCAACCTCGCGGACGGCCTCGGCGGTCTGCTCGGGCGGGATCCGGAGCTGCACGTCCATCGTCGCCTCGACGGAGAGGCCGTCGGCGGTGAACCCGCCGTCGAAGGAGACCGGTTTCGTGGTCACCTGCTCGAAGACGGGCACCCACTCGTCCGGTTCGAACGCGTCCTCGACCCGGGACCACCAGCGGATGCCGTCCTGGATGGCGTTTGCCTCGGGACGGGACGTGTGGCCGGACTCGCTGGTAGCGACGTACGTGCCCGCGAGGAAGCCCCGATAGCCGAGCGTGATGCCGTCCCAGCCGCTCGGCTCGCCGTTGATCACGGCGTCGGGCGCGTCGCGGTCGGCGACGAGGTGGCGCGCCCCCCGCGAGTTCGTCTCCTCGCCCACGACGCCGACGAAGGAGACGCCCGTCCGCACCGCCGCAGCGGCCATCGCCGCGAGCGGGCCGGTGGCGTCGACGGAGCCGCGCCCCCAGAGGTTCCCGTCATCGTCCACCTCGACGGGGATCTCGCCGGGCACGGTGTCGATATGCGAGGTCAGCAGGACGGCGTCGTCGGCGGGCGCGCGGACGTTGCCGACCTCGTCGATCCACACGTCGCGGCCGTGGGCCTCGAAGAAGTCGGCGAGGTGCTCGGCCGCCTCGGCCTCCTCGCCCGTCGGCGAGGGGATCGAGACGAGGTCGACGAGCAGGTCGCGGGCCTCGTCGTCGGGGACGGCGGCGGTTGCGCTCATGTGACGACGGCCTCCATGGCGTCGACGACCTCGTCGACGTGGGCCTCGTCGACCGTCAGCGGCGGGAGCAGGCGCACGACGGTCCGGCCAGCCGGCAGCGCGAGCACGCCGTGGTTCATCGCGAGTTCCTTCAGCGCGCGGTTCGCGCCGCGGCCGACCTCGACGCCGACTAGCAGGCCCTCGCCGCGGACCTCGCGGACCTCGTCGCCGAGCGCCGCTTCGAGTTCGGACTGCAGGTACTCCCCCATCGCGGCGGCATTGTCCGCGACGCCGTCCTCAATGACCGTCTGGACGGTCGCACCGGCTGCCGCGGAGACGACCGGGCCGCCGGAGAACGTCGAGGCGTGGGAGCCGTAGTTCTCGGCGATCCAGTCGCGACACAGCGTCGCGCCCATCGGGAGCCCGTTCGCCAGCCCCTTCGCGCTCGTGATGATGTCGGGGGTGATGCCCGCCCGCTGGCAGTTCCAGAGCGCGCCCGTCCGGCCCATGCCGGTCTGGACCTCGTCGAAGATCAGCGCCGCGCCGGCGTCCTCGGTGACCTCGCGGGCGGCCCGCAGGTACTCGGTCGAGGCGGGGTTGATCCCGCCCTCGCCCTGGACCGGTTCGACGATGACGCCCGCGGTGTCGTCGTCGACGGCCTCGGCGAGGGCGTCGGCGTCGTCGTACGGCACGAACTCCACGTCGCCGATCAGCGGCTCGTACGGCTCCTTGTACTTGCTCTTCCAGGTGGTGGCGAGCGACCCCATCGTCCGCCCGTGGAACCCCTGCATCGTGGCGACGAGCTTCGACTCGCCCGTCGCGGCGCGGGCGAACTTCAGCGCGGCCTCGTTGGCCTCCGTCCCGGAGTTGCAGAGCCACACCTTGTCGATTGGGTCCGGTGCGGTCTCCGCGAGGCGCTCGTACAGCGCCGTCCGGGCGGCGTTGGGGTAGGACGCCTGCACGTAGGTGAGCCGCTCGAACTGCTCGGTGACGGCCTCGGTGATGGCGGGGTGGCCGTGGCCGAGCGGCACGCAGGCGTACGACGCGCCCATGTCGAGGTACTCGTTGCCGTCCTCGTCGTAGAGGTACGCGCCCTCGCCGCGCTCGATCGGGATCGGCTTCTCGGAGAAGACGAAGCCGCTCATGCCTCGTCACCTCCGATTTCGTCGGCGTCGATCCCGTCGACCTGCTCGCCCTCGGCGTCCGCGCCGAGCGCGCCGGGCGTGATCGTCGTGCCAGCGCCGTCGAGCGCCTCGACGATGGGATCGTTCCGGTTCGCGTCGGCGACGGTGACCGACGCCGCGCCGCCCTCCAGCGCCTCGGTCGCCGCCATCACCTTCTTCGTCATGAACCCCTCCGCGGCGGCCTCGACGCGCTCGAACTCGGCGGGCGTCGTCGCCGCGTCGATCAGCGTCGACTCGTCGTCGGGGTCCTCGTACACGCCCGCCACGTCCGTGAGGACGACCAGGTCCGCGCCGAGCGCGCCCGCGACGGCGGCCGCCGCGCGGTCCGCGTCGGCGTTGACCGGCGTGCCCGTCGTGGTCCCGTCCTCGGCCGCGAGCATCGGCACGGTGACGACCGGCGTGTACCCGTCCGAGAGGAGCGTCTCCAGCAGGTCCGCGTTCACGTCCTCGATCTTGCCCGAGTGGTCGCCGCGCCGGATCTTCTTCTTGCCGTCCTCGACGACCCGGACCGCGGACTTCCGCGGACCGGTGAGGAGCTTGCCGTCGACGCCGGAGAGGCCGACGGCGTCGACCCCCTCCGACTGGAGGCCGGCGACGAGGTCGGTGTTCAGCTTGCCGGGCAGCACCATCTCGAACACCTCCATCGTCCGCTCGTCGGTGAATCGGCCGACGACGCCGCCCGGCGTCTCGACGTATTCGGGCTCCTCGCCCAGCGCTTCGAGGGTCTCGTCCACCGCGGTCGACCCGCCGTGGACGACGACCACGTCCTCGCCGTTGGCCGTCAGGTGGGCCACGTCCGCCAGTGCGCCTTCCGGGTCGACGGCGCGCGCGCCGCCGATCTTGACTACTACTGTCATGGTACTGAAAAATCGGTGTCTGTCTGCGTCATTGAAAGCTCAGGGTGCGCCGACGGGGTGGAGCCCCTGGAACTCCAGGCCCGCCGTCTCCTCGAAGCCCAGCGCGACGTTGGCGGCGTGGACCGCCTGCCCCGCCGAGCCCTTCATCATGTTGTCGATGGCCGAGAAGACCACGAGGCGCTCGTTGCCGGGGTCCAGCTCGAAGCCGACCTCGGCGTGGTTCGTCCCGGCGACGGCCTTCGGCTCGGGGTAGCGGTAGACGCCGGAGCCGCCCGCCGCCAGCCGGACGAACGGTTCGTCCTCGTAGGCCCCGCGGTACGCGCCCCAGAGGTCGCCCTTCGAGACGGGGTCGTCCGGGAACACGTGACAGGTCGCGGACGCGCCGCGGATCATGTCCACGGCGTGGCAGGTGAACGAGACGGACGTGCCGAGGAACTGCTCGATCTCGGCCTCGTGGCGGTGGCCGGTCGGCGCGTACGGGCGGACGACGCCCGAGCGCTCGGGATGGGACGACGCCTCGCCGCCGCCCGCGCCGCCTTCCGAGGAGCCGACCTTCACGTCGACGACTATCTGCTCGTCACCGGAGAGCACGCCGTCGGCGAACAGCGGGTACAGCCCGAGGATCGTCGCGGTGGCGTTACAGCCGCCCGAAGCGATCAGGTCCGCGCCCGCGAGGTTCTCGCGGTTGATCTCCGGGAGCGCGTACTCGGCCTCGTCTAACAGTTCGGGCCGGCTGTGGCCGTCGTACCACTCGTCGTACTGCTCTTCGGAGTCGAGCCGGAAGTCCGCCGAGAGGTCGACGACGGTGTCGGCGGCGTCCCGGAACGCGTCGATCCGCTCCATCGAGACGCCGTGGGGCGTCGCGGCGAACAGGACGTCGACGCTCTCCAGGTCCGCGGGGTCGGAGAAGCGCAGGTCGGTCCCCCGCAGGTTCGGGTGGACCGAGCCGACCGATTTGCCGTCGTAGCTCCGGCTCGTCGCCTGGGCCACCTCGAACTCGGGGTGGCCGGCGAGCAGCCGCAGCAGTTCGCCGCCGGTGAAGCCGCTCCCGCCGACGACCGTCGCCGAGGGCGTCACTGTGCGGTCACCTCCTGCCGCTCCGCGGCCGTCGCCTCCAGCCAGTCGACGACGGCGGCGGGCACGTCCACGTCGGTCGTGTCGTTCAGCGCCTTGAACTCGACGGTGTGGTTCACCTCGTGGACGGTGTAGCTGTCGCCCGTCTCCATGAGGTCGACGCCGAGCAGGCCGCCGCCGACGGCGTCGCTCGCTTGCTCGACAAGGTCACGGGCCTCGTCGTCGAGTTCGAACTCGGCCGTCTCGGCACCCTGTGCGGCGTTGGTGAGCCAGTGGTCCGACGAGCGGACCATCGCGGCGACGGGCTCGCCGTCGGTCGCCAGCACGCGGATGTCGCGGCCGGGCTTCTCGACGAACTCCTGGACGTAGAACACCTTGTGCTCGTAGTGGCCGAGCGTCGCCTTGTGTTCGAGGATGGCCTCGGCGGCGCTTTTCGAGTCTATCTTCGCCATCAGGCGACCCCAGGAGCCGATCACCGGCTTGAGGACGCAGGGGTAGCCGAAGTCCTCGATGATCTCCATCGCGGCGTCCTTGGTGAACGCCACGTCCGTGTTGGGCGTGGGGATGCCCGCGCGGGTGAGCGCGAGGCTGTTTTTCACCTTGTCCGCACACACCTCGGCGGTGTCCGGGCTGTTGACGACGGGCACGTCGTACGCCTCGCAGAACTGCGTGACGTAGAGGCTCCGGCTCGTCGCCAGACAGCGGTCGATCACCAGATCGAGGTCGTCGAACGCCGGCGGTGCCTGCTCGATGTTGAACCGCTGTTTCCGCACGTCTATCTTGGTCACCTCGTGGCCCCGGTCGCGAAGCTCCGACAGCAGGAGCTTCTCGTCCTTGCGGATCCGGGAGTACAGCATGCCGACGTTCATTGTCGTGTGTTCGTGGTAGGTCGCTGGGTCGTCTCGGTCGCTCGTCGAGCGAGTGTTCGTGCCGTCGTCACCTTACTCCCCCCAGTCCTCTTCCAGCTCGGGGGCCTTCTCGAGGACCGGCGGGTTGGTGTCGGTGACTTCCAGCTCCGCGCCGCAGGTGGTGCAGTCGAGTATCTCTCCCACTTCGAGGTCGTCGTGCAGGGCGACGTCGGCCCCGCACTCAACGCATTCCGCCATTGTACTCCTCACTCGTCGTGGAGAGACCTTAAACCCTTCGAACTTACCAGAAAAATTAAGTTATCTACAGCCACCTCTAATGGAGTTAGGAGCGTTCAAAACCGAATTTCGAGTTCCGATATCAGATTCGGAATATGTTATGTGTCCCCTCGCGGGGACGGCGGCAGCGGCGGCCCGGTCGCCGGGGGCGTGTGGACCGGCTCACGCATACGACGCCACCTCCGCGTGGAGCAGTTCGTCGGCGTCCGCGACCGCGTCGCGCTCGGTTTCGACGGCCTCGGCGTGGACCGCCAGCGCCGTCTCGGCCTCGCTCACCTGTGCCGCCACGGCGTCGGCCGCGGGGCCGCCCAGCGAGTCGCGGCTCGCCACGCTCTCGGCGGGGTCGAGCGCGGCCTCGACGGCCTCGCGGTCGACGTACGTCGAGAGCGGGTCGCCGAGCACCTCGCGGGCCGCGGCGTCCAGCGCGTCGTAGTCCGCGCCGGCGTCAGCCGACCCGTCCGCAGCCTCCATACGCTCGGCCGCCGCGGCCACCATCTCGTGGGCCGAGCGGAACGGGAGGCCGTGCATCGCCAGCAGGTCCGCGACGCCGGTCGCCGTCGAGAACCCCTCGCCCGCCGCGGCGGCGAGCGCGTCGGCGTTCCAGTCGGCGGTGGCGACCGCCCCGGCGGCCACGTCGGCCGCGTCGACGACCGCGTCGACCGTGTCCCAGGCGTGGGGCGTCGCGCGCTGGAGGTCGCGGTTGTACGCGCGGGGCAGGCCCTTCAGCGTCGTCAACAGGCCGTTGACCCCGCTCGCGGCGTCGCCCGCGGTCGCGCGGACCAGTTCCAGCGTGTCGGGATTCTTCTTCTGGGGCATGATCGACGACGTGGACGCGTAGTCGTCGGCCAGATCGACGAACCCCTTGTTGGCGAAGACGACCAGGTCCTCGGCCAGCCCCGACAGCGTCGTCGCGTGGTTCGCCAGTGCGCTCGTCGCTTCAAGCAGGAAGTCACGCGCCGAACTCGCGTCCATCGAGTTGCCGAGGACCGTCTCGAAGCCGAGCAGGTCGGCGGTCCGCTCGCGGTCCACGTCGAAGGGCGTCCCCGCGAACGCCGCCGCGCCCAGCGGCGAGCGGTTCGTCCGGTCGTACGCGTCGAGCAGGCGCTCGGTGTCGCGGGCGACCGCCGACTCGTAGGACAGCAGCCAGTGGGCCACCGTCGTGGGCTGGGCGGGCTGGAGGTGCGTGTAGCCGGGCATCACCGTCGCGTCGTGGGCCGCGGCCGCCTCCGTCAGCGCCTCGCGCAGCGCCAGCGTCGCCTCGGCGGCGTCGAGCAGGTCCTCGCGCAGCCGGTAGCGGATGCAGGTCGCCACCTCGTCGTTGCGCGAGCGGGCAGTGTGCATCTTCCCGCCCTCGTCGCCGACGCGCTCGATCACCGCCGTCTCGATGGCGGCGTGGACGTCCTCGCCGTCGGGGAGCGCGCCGTGGCCCGCCGCCTCGATGTCGTCCAGCGCGGCGAGGATGTCGCCCGCGACCTCGTCGTCGACGATGTCCTGCTCGGCGAGCATCACGACGTGCGCGCGGTCGACCGCGAGGTCGGCCGCGAAGATGTGCCGGTCCGCGTCGAGCGAGGAGAGGAACTCGCGGGCGGGGCCGCCGCTGAAGCGGTCGCGGCGCACCACGTCGCCGGAGTTCCCCTCGGTCATCTCACTCGCCCTCGCTCTCGCCGCCGTCGGGCGTCAGCTTCTTCCCGTTCGCGGCGTCGGTGACGGCGTTTGCCAGGCGGCCCTGGAAGCCGTGGTACTTGGCGACGCCGGTGGCGTCCTTCTGGGTGATGTTCTGCCCCTCGACCGTCTCGGTGTTGAACGACGCGGCGTCCTCGGAGTAGGCCGCGTACTCGCTCTCGCGGGCGACCGGGCGGGCGCTCCCGCCCTCCAGCTTGACCGTCGCCGTGCCGGTGACGCGGGACTGTGTCTCGTCGATGAACGCCTCCAGCGCGCGGACCAGCGGCGCGTCGACGAGGCCCTGGTACGCCTTGTTCGCCCACTGCTGGTCGACCTGCTCCTTGAAGTCGCGCTCCTCCTGGGTGAGGACGAGCCCCTCAAGCGCCTCGTGGGCGTTCAGCAGGACGGTCGCGGCGGGGTGCTCGTAGTTCTCGCGCACCTTCAGCCCGAGCATGCGGTCCTCCATCATGTCCGTGCGGCCGACGCCGTACGCGCCGGCGCGCTCGTTCAGGTGCTCGATCAGCTCGACCGGACCGTACTCCTCGCCGTCGACGGCGACGGGTTCGCCGTCCTCGAACTCGATCTCCACGAGATCCGTATCGCCGGCGGTGCCGGGCGCGTCGGTCCACTCGTAGATGTCCTCCGGCGGCACGTAGCCCGGGTCCTCCAGCTTCGCGCCCTCGACCGAGCGGCTCCAGAGGTTCGTGTCGATCGACCAGTCGCCCTCGTTGCCGCTCTCGACCGGGAGGCCGCGCTCCTCGGCGTACTCCATCTCCCACTCGCGTGTGAGTTCGAGCTCGCGGACGGGCGCGATGACATCCAGATCGGAGTCGCGCCAGACCGCCTCGAAGCGGAGCTGGTCGTTCCCCTTGCCGGTACAGCCGTGGGCGACGGCGTCGCAGTCGTGTTCCTTCGCCGTCTCGAGGATCGCGTTCGCGATCACCGGGCGCGCCAGCGCGGTGCCGAGCGGGTAGCCCTGGTAGGTCGCGTTCGCTTTCAGCGAGTCGAGACACATCGTGGCGAACTCCTCTCGGGCGTCGACGACGTACTGGTCCACGTCTAGCGCTTCGGCGGTCTCTTCGGCTTCGTCGAACTCCTCGGCGGGCTGGCCGACGTCGACCGTGACGCCGATAACCTCGTCGTATCCGTACTCCTCTTCGAGCAGTCCGACGCACACCGTCGTGTCGAGTCCGCCCGAGAAGGCGAGTGCCACGCGTTCCATCTGTGACCGAACGGACGAACTTGAAGATATTAAATTCTTCTATCCTAGTTTTGTAAGAAAATCACAGAGATGCCTATAGACGATTTACAGACTTCTCATCTGTTCGTTGGAGCACCAGTGTCGAGGGAGTGATAGATGTGGGCCTACGGGAGGCCCGGTCGTCGCGGTCGCGGAGAAACGGCGGCGGACCCATCGCTGTCCCGGAGCGGCGTCCCGGACGGGCGACGGAAGCGACTCATCGTACTGATCAGTAGCAACAGCAGGCTATTAAACCCTTCCGGCGGGGCAAATGTTACGGCTCGGCGACCGTGACCGCGGGAGCGGCGAACGCGTCGGCGGCAACGGTCCGGACGCTATCGCGACGCTCCCCCGCCTCGCCACCACGGTCGTCTCCCGCGCCGCTGCGGCCGTCGGCCGACCCGTTGCCCGCGTCGCTCCCGTTCGACGGGCCACGGTCATCGGCCGCGTCGTTCCCGGTTTCCGGACCGCGGTCGTCGGCCGGATCGCTCCCGTTCTCCGGACCGCGATCCTCGGGCGGGCCGCCGCGGTCGGGTCCGAGCCCGACACCGGGGTTCTCACCGACGATCGAACGGGCGAGTTCAGCGGTTTCGGGGCCGGTAAGGTTGCCGGCTCGGGTCCGGAGCGTCCGGATCCGCTCCGACCGCTCCTGGCTCAGCGCGCCAGGTCCGGACGCGGCGAGGTCGGCGCTGACGTTCGCCATGTGGCGGACGTTGCGGGTCTCGGCGGCGAGCGTCGCCATCCGGGCGCGGTACTCGCCCTCCCCGATGGTGCCGTTCTCGTGGGCGGCCGTCAGCGCCGCGCGGCGCTGTTCGAGTTCCGCAAGCCGCTGTTCCAGTTCCGGCAATCGCTCGTCGACGACCGCTGCCGGCCCGGCCGGGGAGCGGTTCGCGCCGACGCGGAAGGCACGCTCGCTGATCTCGCCGTCGACTGCCGCACCCTGCGCGCCGACGACGCCGGCGAGCTGTTCGCCCGGTGCGACCGTGTCGTTCGTCTCGTTGTCGGCGACTCCCGCGACCCCCGCGCCGCCGTCGACCCCTGCAGCGGCGACGGCGGGGACCGTCGCAACCGCCGCCAGGACGGCCAGGGTGACGAGGAAGCTCCGTTCGTTCATCTCGGTTCGTCGTTACGCCCCCACCAACATATAAACTCCAGACCCTCGCCCCGGATCAACGTCCGTTAAGCCGGGTTAATTCACGCAAAACGTCGAGCTTGCTTGCGATCCGCCGAGCGACTACGGTTCCGCCTCGTCCGGCCCCTCCCCGGGGAGCGACAGCACGTTCTCGCGCCCGAGGCGGAAGCTCTCCAGTTGCCCCTCGTCGCGCAGGTCGCCGACTACCTGGCTCGTCTTGGCCTCGGTCCAGTCCAGCGCCTCGACCACTTCCTGCTGTTTCATCCGCCCGCCGCGCTGGTCGAGGAGGCGCAACACGCGCTCCTCGTTGCTGAGCAGTTCGGGGGGCGGGCCGTCGTCCCCGTCGGCATCGTCGCCCTGAGCGGTGGTCGCCGCGGCCGCACCGCCGCCGGCCGAGGGGCTGTCGGTCGCTTCGCCGCCGCCGGTCGTCTCGTCGCCCGTCGCGTCGGCCCCCTCGCGGAACCAGTACGCGACGCCGCCCGCGGCGGCGAGGCCGACGAGCGCCAGCGCGCCGAGCAACAGCCCCGATCCGCCGTCGCCACCACCGTCGGCCCCCGCACCGTCGTCGCCCCCAGTGCTCGTATCGCCGTCGTCCGTTCCGTTCCCGCCGCCCTCGCCATCGGCCGGCGTGAGGACGATAGACGGCTCGCCGGAGGCGAAATCGGTGTCCGTCCCACGCCAGGTGACCGAGCCGTCGCCCCCGTCGTCGCCCGGCGGCGACACGTCGGCGTCGTAGCCCTCGGGCCACTCGACCGTCAGCCGCGTCTCGCTGCTGAGGAAGAAGCCGCGGATCGCGTCGCCGACGCGGATCCCGTCGCCGTCGACGACCGCGAACGCCTCCCAGGTGAACGAGTACGTCACGACGCCGTACTCGTCGGGGATCGAGCGCCGGTCGGCGCTGACGCGCACGTTCCGGACGGCCATCTCGCGGCCGGTGTCGTTCTCGGCCGCGCCGACGGTGTTGCCGATGCGGTCCCGGAAGTCGGCCGTGTAGTTCCCCGGGTTCGCTTCGATGTCGCGCCGGAGTTCCTCGAACGCCTGCGTGGTGTTCTCGTCGTCCAGCCGGGTCCAGTACTGCAGTTCCCAGCGTGCAGTCCCGTTCTCCGCAACCGTCACGAGGATCCGGATCTCGTCGGTGTCGACGCTCTGCCCGCCCGCGTCCCGCGGGTCGGGGTCGCCGTCCGTCCCGGCGGCGAGCGCGGGCGACGCGACGCCCGCGGCCGACAGGACCAGCGCGAGACAGAGCGCCGTCGCGGCGGTCGTCCGTGCGTCCATCGTCACTCTGTCGCCGAGGGTCGGGGAAATGTCTTGCTGTCCCGGTAGCCACAGAGTACTTAGGTGTTTACTGCAAACCCCCGGTCATGATGAACGACCGCGGCGACATCGAGGTCGAGACCCTGCTGAAGGTCGTGCTGGGGCTGCTCGCTCTGTTGCTCGTTCTGGAGATCGTCGGCTTCTTCGTCGAGGGACTGCTCGCGATCCTCGGGCCGCTTCGCCCGCTGCTGACACTGGTCGTGCTGGTGCTCATCGTCCTCTGGCTGCTCGACCGGCTCTGATAGTGTTCCCTCTCGCTGGGTCCCGGTGCTCGCCCGCACTGGTACCGGCGAGTTGGCGAGCGCAACCCCTGTGACCGGCAAGCTCTTGCCACCCCGCCCGCTATCTCGGCCGTGCTCAGCCTCAACGCTCCGATCCCGGGCCGCGTGGCGCGGCTCGCCGCCGACCTCCACCCCGAACTGGTGGCGTTCGACGAGATCCGGGAGCACCACTCGCTGCTGGTCAAGCGGCTCGGGGACCCCGACCACCTCCCGCCGGTCCAGCACGAGGTGCGGCGGGCGCTTGCCGGCGCGCCGACGTTCGAGGTCGGCGTCACCGGGATCGACTACTTTCCGAACCCGCCGATGGGGGCCGCCCCGGTCGTGTATCTGAGCGTCGAGAGCCCGGGGCTCCGCGAGGTGCACGGCCGGCTCGTCGACGAGTTCGGCGCGGTCGACGGGCTGGAGGACGGGGCGTACACGCCACACGTCACGCTCGCCCGCGGCGGCGACGAGGCGGCCGCAGAGCGACTGACAGAGCGCGACGTCGAGCCGGTGACCTGGACGGTCACCGAACTCCGGTTCCGGGACGCGCGCTACGGCGAGACGGTCAGCACCGTCTCGCTACCGGCCTGAACTCGGGCAACGCGCCGCCGCCTCCCGGGAATCGGCGCTCCGCCCGTGCCGGCTACGGCGTCGGCGGCTCGCCGTCGTAGGCACCGATCCCCTGGTAGAAGTTCAGCATCGCGAACTTCAGCTTCGTCGGGTCCACGTCGACCATCTCCTCGCGCTCCTCCGGCGGGAACGAGTCGTGGACGCCGTACTTCCCCATCTCCTCGCTCGCGGTTTCGGTGTAGCGCTCGTCGAGCAGGACGCGCACCCCGAAGTCGTCCGGCGACCGGATCACTCGCCCGAGCGCCTGTCGCGTCTTGCGGATCGTCGGGATCTCGACCGCGTACTCCCAGCCGGGGTCGTCGCCGCGGTCCGAAAAGGCCGCGCCGTAGGCGTCCTGCACCGCCTTCGCGCGGTCGTCCAGATGCGGGTACGGGACGCCGACCACGACGACGGTGCGGGCGTCGTCGCCGTCGAAGCTCACGCCCTCCGCGAGCGTCCCCCACAGCGACGTGAGCATGACCGCGTCGTCGCTGTCGGTGAACTCGCGGCGCAGGTCCTCGACGGCGTCGCCGGGTTCGTCGCGGAACACCGTCGCGTCCACGTCCAGCAGGTCGTGGTAGCGCTCGGCCTCGGCGTAGCTGGGGAAGAAGACGAGCGTGTTGCCCGGCGTGAAGCGGACGGCGTCCGAGAGCGCGCCGGCGACCGCCGCCTGCGTGTCCGGGTCGTCGCGCTCGCTCGAAAACAGCGCCGGCGTCCCGGCGGCGAACGTCCGGCGGCGCTCCTCGGGGAAGCTCAGGCCGTACGCCATCGTGACGGGCGCTTCGAGGCCGAGCACGTCGCCCATCACGTCGAACGGCCGGAGCGTCGCGCTCATCAGCACGCTCGCGTACACCTCCTCGAACAGCTGTCCCGTCACCTCCTGCGGGATGCAGGTGTACAGTTCGGCCCGTCCGTACACCTCCTCGGTGCCCGCGTCCCGCCGGACGGAGACGACCGGGTACTGACCCAGCGCCGCGCCCTCGTCGACCCACGAGGAGATGAAGGTCGCCGCCTGGAGCGTCTGACACTCCGTCCGGGTCGTCGCGTCGCCGCGCCTGTACGCCTCCTCGTACTCCTCGTCGAGTTCCCGGCCCAGTTCCGCCGCCGCCGCCAGGTCCTCGTCGACGCCGGGACCGGTGTACCCCTGGAGGAACGCGCGGGTGAGGTCGTCCCGGCCCTCGTCGTTGGCGATGGAGAGGTCCTCCCAGTTCTCGCCGACCCGCTCGCGCTCGCCGAAGCCCAGCGCGTCGTCGTACGTCTCGACCAGCGCCGTCCGGAACGCGCCGATGACGTTTTGCGCGGCGGCCGCCCGCGGGTCGTCGCTCTCGTCGAGTTCGTCGAGCGCCGACTCCAGCGTGTTCTCCGTGAGCGTGCGCGTCGCGTGGTCGCGGGCCGCCCCCTCGACGTTGTGGGCCTCGTCGAAGACGGTGATCACGTCCTCGGGGTCGCGGTCCAGCCACCGGAAGAACTGCTCGCGGATCCCCGGGTCGAGCAGGTGGTGGTAGTTGCAGACGACGAGGTCGACCCCCTCCATCCCGTCCTTCAGCAGTTCGTAGCCACAGAGCGTCCGCTCGCCGGCGTACTCGTACACGTCCTCGGGCGTGCGCACGTCCTCGAACAGCCAGTCGTAGAACTCGTCGGTGTCCGCGGCGAGGTTGTTGTAGTAGTGCTCGCAGGTGTTTTGCTCCTCTAGCTCCTCGACCTCCGCCTCGACGCTTTCGAGTTCGTCCATCACCGCGCTCCGGGCCTCCGCGGCGCGCTCGTCGCCCTCCTGGCTCTCGTCCAGTAGCTCCTCCTGCCGGCGCTCTAGCTGGTCGCGGTCGCGCTCGGCGTCGACCAGCTCGTAGGTGTTGTCCCGGAGCACCTGGCACTCCTCGAACCCCACGTCGATGTGGCACATCGACGCCTTCCCCTTGAACACGACGGACCTGATGGGTTCCTGCCGGGTGATCTGGCGGGCCTCGGTGACGAACTGGCGCATCTGCTGGTGGACGTTGGTCGTGATGACGACCGTCTTGTCCGCCTCGCGGGCGTACTCAAGCGCGGGCACGAGCGCCGACAGCGTCTTCCCGGTGCCGCAGGCCCCCTCGAACAGCACGTCCTGTTGGCGGGAGAGCGCGTTGTAGATGCGGTCCATCGCCGCCCGCTGGTCGTCGTAGGGGTCCTCGTACGGGAAGAAGCGCATGTACCCGTTCGTCTCTGGCACGGCGAGAGCTTTCTCCCGCCCGGACAAAAAGTCTCGCCCCGCCTACGCCGTCTCCGGCTCGATGTACACCGTCTTCACGCCCGAGTTGGCCGCCATCACGGCGTCCTCAAGCCGGGTGATCCGGTCGTCCAGCTCGTCGGCGTCGATCGCGGGGTCGAACGACACGTCGGCGGCGACGAGGATGCGGTTCGGGCCGAAGTAGACGGTCCGGAAGTCGACGATCTCGACGACGCCCTCGCCACCCGCGACGATCTCGCGGAGTTCCCGCTCCTTCTCCTTCGGGACGCTCTCGCCGATCAGGAGGCGCTTGTTCTCCCAGGCCAGCGCGAGGGCAAAGCCCATCAGCAGTAGCCCGATGATCAGCGCGCTCGCGGCGTCGTACACGGGGTTCTCGGTGACTCTGGTCAGGTAGACGCCGGCCAGCGCGATCCCCGCACCGGCGAGCGCGATGGCGTCCTCGGTCAGGGCGGTCAGCGTCGTCACGTCGCTGGTCTTGCGGAACGCCTCGCGGAGCGTCGACCAGCCCTGCTCGGCCATCTGCGTCGACATCGCGTCGTAGGCCTTCTTCAGCGCCCACGTCTCGAAGACGATCGCGCCGGTCAGGACGGTGTAGTTCACGAGGACCGGGTCGAACGTGGTGCCGAACAGGGTGATATCCTCGCTCGCGCGGTGGACGCCGCCGTGCATGAGCGCCTCGTAGCCGTGCGTCGCGCTCTCCCAGCCGGCGATGCCAAAGAGCAGAACGCTGACGAGGAAGCTGTAGAAGAACTGGGCCTTGCCGTAGCCGAAGGGGTGCGAACGCGTCGCGTCCTGCGCGCCGAAGCGGATGCCGATCAGGAGGAACACCTGGTTGCCGGTGTCGGAGATCGAGTGGTACGTCTCCGACAGCATCGCGGGGCTGCCAGTCAGCAGGTAGCCGACGAATTTCATCACTGCGATGGCCCCGTTGGCGACCAGGGCGGCGAAGACGACCGATTTGCTGCTTGCCATCACGTCTACCCGCGGCCGCCCGTGACAAAGTAGTTAGGACTCGAACCGCCACTCGCCGTCGTCGTGGACGACCCCCGGCACCGAGCGCAGGCGCGGCCGGACGCAGTCCCACCACGCGTCCGGGTCGTCGTAGCCCGCCGAGTGGGGACCGTACACCGCGTCGACGATCCCCTCGGCCGTCGCCGGGCCGTCCTCGCGGAGGTGTTCCACGACCGCGCGCACGGCGTCGCGCCGCCAGTCGCGCATCATCCGACTCGCACCGGGAAACGCCATCCGGGCGATCGCAAGGCCGACGGCGTCGCCCGCCTCGACGGCCCCCTCGGCGCTCCGCTCGCGGAGGGTGGCCGCCGGCAGGTGCCAGACGACGGCGCGGCGCTCCGTCCCCTCTGCGTCGGTCGTCGTCACCTCGCGCCGCCGGAGCGTGCCCTCGGCGACCAGCGTTTCGAGGGCGTCCGCGACCGCGTCCCGGGGCGCAGCAGCGGCGACGGCGACCTCCGCGACCGTCCGCGGGGCGGCGTCGACGAACGCGTCGCGGACGGCCGGGACGATGTCGGCATCGTCCACGTCGTTGCCCTCGTCCGCATCGGAACCGCCGTCCGCGACGTGGGCGTCGTCGGTCCCGACCCCCGAGTTCGCGGCACGACCCGACGACTGCTCGCTCATGCGTCGCAGTACGCAGGGGGGACTCAAGGGTGTTGTCCTCGGACGAAAGAGCCGTATCGGGGGAGCGAGAACCCCGACGCATGCTAGTCGTCTGCTCGGACACGCACAGCCGGACGGGCCACGAACTGACCGACCACATGACCGAGGCCGTCCAGTCGGCCGATCTGGTCGTCCACGCGGGCGATTTCACGTCGGCGGCGGCGCTCAACGCCGTCCAGGCCGAGAGCGACCGGCTGTTCGCGGTCCACGGCAACGCCGACGGGGCCGCCGTGCGCGACCGCCTCCCGCCGGCGCGGACGTTCGACGTCGGCGACCGCACCGTCGCGCTCACCCACCGGCGGGACGGCGGCGCGACGGGGCTGGCGATGTTCGGCCGGTCCCGGGACGCCGACCTCGTCGTCTCCGGCCACACGCACCGGCCGTCGGTGTCGGACGCCGACGACGTGACGCTGTTGAACCCGGGGAGCTACGCCGACCCGCGGGGCAACAGGCCCGGCTACGCGGAGCTAGAGCAGGCGGACGACGAACTCCACGGACGGTTGCTTGAGCCGGACGGGACGGTCGTCGAGACGTTCGTCGTCGGGTAGGAAGGGATCGGGAGCCGTCGGCCCGCACCGAACCGAACGCGCGGTGGAGGGCGTCCGGCCGGCGGGTGGGGGAGCCGGCCGAGCGCAGGGGTCCGGGACGGGGTGCCCGGTGTGGAGGGCGGATGGTCACGACGTGGCGGTCGGGGACCAACGGAGGGCCGAAGCGCGTCGGTGCGGGCCGGTCGGTGGCTGGTGGGCCGTGAGGCCGCATCCCTACGTTATACCGGGTATATAAAGAGCGTACCGTAAGCTCAAACGGCGGTTTTAGCTACCGGGCTGGCGGTCGACGTGCCGGAAGAACACCCAGACGGACACGGCGATGACGCCGACGACGAACAGCAGGAGGCCGGGCGGGATCCCGCCGTTCAGCCCCAGGTCGAGCGCGGAGGCCGCGCTGTCGTTTGCCGCGACCGTCTCGTTCGCGCCCCGGACCGTCTCGTTGACCGCCGTCGTCGTCGCGTCCGCGCCGCCGTCGGTCGCGACCGCCGTCTCCTCCGCCGCGTCGGCGGTCGTGCGCGTGTACTCGGTCACGGTCTCCGTCGACTCGGGCGCTTCGGTCGGCTCCTGCAGGATCCCGACGTCGTCCTCGCTGGTCGTCCCCGCGTCCGTCAGGGTCACGTCGGTCTCGTTGTTCGTGTAGCTCACGTCGGCACCGTCGTCGTCCGCCGCACCGACAGCGCCGCCGGTTCCGCCCCCGCTGCCGCCGCCGCCAGCACCGGTACCGGGCGGCGCGATCGGCGTGTTCCCGACGATCTGCTGGAGCGCGATACTGGCGGCCCCGACGATGCCGATGCCCCCGAGCAGCCGCGAGAGCGCGGTCTTCAGGGAGGAGGTCTCCTCCTCCTGGCCGGCGAAGAGGACGAGCGGCTGGTCGGCGGGGGCGTACACGTTCATCTCGCGGCCCTTCTCCGAGTAGACGGTGTCGACGACCTCGACGACCTCGGCGTCTTCGAGCTTTTCGAGGTGGTACTGGGTGTTCTGGAGCGACGTGTCGACGGCGTCGGCGAGCTTCGACGGCGTCGCGGGGTCGTCGTGGAGGGCGGCGAGCAACTGGCGGGCGGTCGCGGAGGAGAGGGCGGCCAGCACGTCGTCGGCGTCGTCGCTGTCGACGCCGACGACCCTGGGGTCCGCGTTCTCGGCCGCGGACGCGTCCGAGGTGGAGGGCAGGAGGTCGGCCATGTGTCCGTTATTCCCACGAGACGGCATGAACTTTCTCCCTTTCGAGCGCCCGAACCGCCGTCGAAACGTATTTGCGCCCGCCGCGAGTAGCCGGCGGCACATGGCTTCGGTCGACCCCGTTATCGTCCTCATCGTCGGCTGCTTGCTCGCACTGATCTTCTTTCTGTACCTGATGGTCCGCCGCACCCTCAAGGGGTTTCAGGAGGGCGTCGACGACGGCCGACAGTAGGCACGGACGACGACCGCCGTAGCTGCGCCGTCAGGCCAGCGCCGTCCGGACGCGCTCGACCGCCGTCTCGATGTCCCCGCGGTCCACGTCCAAGTGCGTGCAGAAGCGAACCGTCGTCTCGCCGAAGGCGGAGCCGAGCACACCCTCCGCCTCGCAGGCGTCGAGGAACGCCTCGGCGTCCAGCCCCGCGCCGGCCACGTCGACCAGCACGATGTTCGTCTCGGGGGGCTGGACCGACAAGCCGTCGACGGCGTCGAGTGCCTCGGCCAGCAGGCGGGCGTGCTCGTGGTCCTCGGCGAGGCGGTCGACGTTGTCGAGCGCTTCGAGCCCCGGCCCGGCGATCACGCCGGCCTGACGCATCCCGCCGCCGAACAGCTTCCGGGTGCGGCGGGCGCGCTCGATGAAGTCCTCGCTCCCCGCCAGCATCGAGCCGACCGGCGCGCCGAGCCCCTTCGAGAGACAGAACATGACCGAGTCGACCGGCTCGACGATCCGCGAGGCCGGCACGTCGAGCGCCGTCGCCGCGTTGAACAGCCGCGCGCCGTCCAGGTGGACCGGCACGCCGAGGTCGTGGGCTGCGTCGGCCGCCGCGTCGATCTTCGCCGGGTCGATCGCCACCCCACCCTTGCTGTTGTGCGTGTTCTCAAGGGAGAGCAGGCCCGTGCCGGGGCGGTGGAGGTCCTCCTCGACGTACCCCTCGCGGACCTGTTCGGGCGTCGGTACGCCGCGCTCGCCGCCGTCGAGCGTCCGGACCTGCAGGCCCGACAGCTGCGCGAACCCGCCCAGTTCCCACTTGTACACGTGGCTCTCGCGCTCGACGAGCGCCTCCTGGCCCCGGTCGGTGTGGGTTCGGGCGGCGACCTGGTTGCCCATCGTCCCCGTCGGCACGTACAGCGCCGCCTCCGTGCCGACCATCTCGGCCGCGCGGCGCTCCAGTTCGTTCACCGTCGGGTCCTCGCCGTACACGTCGTCGCCCACGTCGGCCGTCGCCGCGGCCTCGCGCATCGCCTCGCCGGGCGTCGTCACCGTGTCGCTCCGCAGGTCTATCATGGCATCCCGTACGCGCTCGGGTCAATAAAACGGCGGCATCGCGGACCGTCGGTCCCCCGCGGGTTTCAGTCGGCGGTCTCGACCGCTTCGTCCCCGGCGAACGCCGCGATGACGCGGTCCGTGTCGCCGCTCCGGGACAGCACCGTGACGATGTCGTCCGACCGGATCTCCGTCGTGCCGTGGGGCGTCAGCACGCGGTCATCGCGCTCGATGGCGATCACCAGCGAGTCGTCGTCGAGAACGCCGTCGCGGACGGCGTCCTCCAGCGTCCGGTCGACGATCGGCGCGTCGCGCTGGACGGTCACGTCCACGACGTTGGCGTCGCCGGTGAGGCTGATGAAGTCCGTCGCCTCGCCCGACGGGACCTCGTCGTCCGGACCGAAGGAGCCGTACGGGCTGTCGGTTTCGGCCTCCACCAGCGTCTCGTCCTCGATTTCCAGCCCCAGCTTCGACAGGGCGCGGGAGACGCGACGGAGCGCCTCGGTGTCCTCGCCGACGGCCATGACGTGCAGGTTCCGCCGGCCGGTCATCAGCTCGCGGACGTTGATTACCCCGGGGATCGCGCTGGCCTCCCGCGCGAGCGCCTTCCGCTCGGAGACCGGCGCGTTGCAGACGTAGAGGTTCGTCAGGTGCCCGTCCGCACGCTCGAAGTCGATCCCGGCCGTGTAGCCGCGGATGATCCCGTGGTCCTCTAACTGGTCGATCCGGTTCCGGATCGTCCCCGGCGAGACGTTCACCTGGTCGGCGATGGTCGGCGCGGAGGTGGTCCGGGCGTCGCACATCAGCTCGTAGATGATGCGACGGTCGATCTCGTCCAGCCGGTAGTCCATACCGCCCGTACCACCACGGCCTACTTCAGGCCACCGTTTGCGGTGGTCAGTTTGCGCTCACGTAGTCGCTAGGTCATTACGCTATCAGTAATTTATCACCCGTTAAATTGTGCTATGAGCAAAAAACACGGTGTGTTTATATATCTGCGATCCGTGCCAACTGGCATGAACGGAGACACGCACGGACGACGCTTGACGGCCCTCGCTCCGGGACGCGGGCACTGGCTGAACCCGGCGGCGAACGGCGGGACTGCCGGGGGACCGGGACGATGACGCTGCTCGACCACCTCGTCGTCCCGGTTGCGAGCGAGGCCGACGCCAAGGCGACCTGCGACGCGCTCCGGCCGCATCTGGGCGCGGTCGAACGCGTGACCGCCGTCCACGTCATCGAAAAGGCCGGCGGTGCCGTCGACAAGGCCCCGCTGGAGAAGCGCCGCGAGGACGCCGCGGAGTTCCTGGCGGTCGTCGAGTCGGAGATCGGCGGGAGTGTCGCGGTCGACACCAGAACCGCCTTCGACACGGACGTGGTCGACGCGATATTCGCGGCGGCGACGGACGCCGGCGCGACCGCGGTCGCGTTCCGTCCCCGCGGCGGCAGTCGCATCGTCCGGCTCCTGAGCGGCGACACCGCGACGGGGCTGGTCACCGACCCCGAGATACCGGTCATCGCGCTGCCCGATCCGGCGGAGGACGACTGAGATGAGCGATGCATCGCTCGTCGTCACTCACGGCACCACCACAAGAGGTGGTCCCGCGTGAGCGACGAGGAACTCGCCAAGGACCTCGGGCTCGTCTCGGCGATGACGATCGGGATCGGGACGATGATCGGTGCTGGCATCTTCGTCCTGCCCGGCGTCGCGGCGCAGGCGGCCGGCCCGATCGTCGTCGTCTCCTTCGTCGTCGGCGGCGTCATCGCGATGGTCAACGCCTTCTCCGTCTCCGAACTCGGCACCGCGATGCCGAAGGCCGGCGGCGGCTACTACTACGTCAACCGGGCGCTCGGACCATTGTTCGGCTCGATCGCCGGGATGGGGGACTGGATGGGGCTGGCGTTCGCCTCGGCGTTCTACAGTATCGGATTCGGCCAGTATCTCGCCACGCTGGCACCGATCCCCGGGTTTCTGTTTCTCACCGACATCCAGGTCGGCGCGCTGATCGCCGGCACCGCCTTCGTCCTCGTGAACTACGTCGGCGCGAAGGAGACCGGCGGCGTACAGACGGTCATCGTGACGTTACTTCTGGCGATCCTCGGCGTGTTCGCGGTCCAGGGGTGGCTGTCGTTCGACTACGCGACGCTTTCCGGCGACGGCGGCCTCGCGCCGATGGGTGCCGGGGCGATCCTCCCCGGCACGGCGCTCGTGTTCGTCTCCTTCCTCGGGTACGCGAAGATCGCGACGGTCGCCGAGGAGCTGAAAAACCCCGGGCGCAACCTCCCGCTGGCCGTCATCGGGAGCGTCGCCATCGTCACCGTCCTCTACGCGATCCTCGTGAGCATTATGCTGGGCGTCGTGCCGTGGCCGGAGCTGAGTCAGGACGCGCCGCTCACGCAGGCGACCGAAGCGGCGTTCCCGGGCGGCTACGCCGGGATCGCCGTCACGGTCGTGACCGGCGGCGCGCTGCTTGCGACCGCCTCCAGCGCGAACGCCTCGATCCTCGCCTCAGCCCGGATCAACTTCGCGATGGGCCGGGACAAGATCGTCACGAACTGGCTGAACGAGATCCACCCGAACTACGCAACGCCGTACCGCTCGATCCTCGTCACGGGGGCGATGATCGTCGTCTTCATCGCCGCGCTCGGCCAGGACATCGAGGTGCTGTCGAAGGCGGCGAGCGTCCTCCACCTCGTCGTGTACGCGCTGATGAACGCCGCGCTCATCGTCTTCCGGGAGACCGACGCGCCCGAGTACGACCCGGACTTCACCGTCCCGCTCTACCCGCTGACGCCGATCGCGGGGATGGCGCTGTCGCTGGGGCTGCTCGCCTTCGTCGGCGGCCGCGAACTCGCGCTGTCGGCGGTGTTCGTCGTCGGCGCGGTCGTGTGGTACTTCGCCTACGCCCGGAAGCACACGCCAAAGCGGGGGTTGCTCGGACAGTACGTCCGTGACCGGCAGGCGTCGCTGCCCGACTCCGTGGTCGGCGCGGCCGAGACCGTCGCGCCGGACGGCACCGGCGACGCTACCGGGACCCCGACCGTCATGGTCGCCCTCTCGAACCCCCGAACCGAGCGGGCGCTCATGACGATCGCCGGCGGGCTGGCGAAGGCGAAGGGCGGTTCGGTGCTCGCCACCCACATCGTGCAGGTGCCGGACCAGACCACGCTGGCGGCGGCCGCCGAACAGCGGTCCGAACTCCTGCAGGAGTCCGAGGAACTACTGGCGGACGCGCGCGGCGACGCGGAGCGCTTCGAGGTCGACGTCGAGACGCGCACGATCCTCTCCCACCAGGGCGTCGCCGAGGTGTTCGACGCCGCGCGGGAACACGACGCCGACACGCTCGTGCTGGGCTACGGCGGCGCGCAACTGGCCGGCGGGCGGGTGGAGGGCACCCTCGACGAGCTCACGCACGACCTCCCCTGTGACGTGCTCGTGTTGAACGAGCGGGAGTTCGACCCCGGCCGGGTCCTGCTGCCGACCGCGGGCGGCTACTCCTCGGACCTCTCCGCGGAGCTGGCCCGCGCGCTCCGCGACGCCGTCGACGCCGAGGTGTCGGTTCTCTACGTCGCCGGCGAGGACGAGAGCGAGGCGGCCGGCCGGGAGTTCCTCGGCGAGTGGGCCGCCGACCACGGGCTGGCCGACGCCGAGCTACTGGTCGAGTCGGGCGACGTGGAGACCGCTATCCGGGACGCCGCCGCCGACCAGTCGCTGGTGGTTATCGGGGCCACGGAGGAGGGGCTGCTCTCCCGCGTGGTGCGCGGCTCGCTGACGCTGTCGGTGCTGGAGAACATCGACGCGTCGGTGCTGCTCGCCGAGCGCCCCCACTCGCGGTCGCTCCGGGAGCGCCTGTTCGGCTGACCGCCAGGGCTGCCGCCGGGCCGTTCCCGAGCGCTCGGCGGAGGCTGAAACCAAACCGTTTAGCACGGGGCGGCCCGACGGCCGGAGTATGGATCCACGTGTCCGCGAACACGCGTCCCTGCTCGTTCACGAGGCGCTCGAACTCGAAGAGGGCGACGACGTCGTGATCAAGGCTCCGCCCGTCGCGGAGGACCTCGTCGTCACGCTCCACGAGGTCATCGGCGACGTGGGAGCAAACCCCGTCGCCCAGTACACGAACCGCGGCGGCCGCGCCATCCGGGCGTACCTCCGCGCGCACGACGACGAGTTCGACACGCCCGACCACGAGATGGCGCTGGTCGAGGCCGCCGACGCCCACGTTCACATCCGCGGTCACGAGAACGTCACCGAGAAGAGCGACGTGGACCCCGAGCAAAGCTCCGCCTGGGAGCAGGCCCAGCGCCCCATCCTCAACGAGCGACTGACCGACAACTGGACGCTCACGCAGTACCCAGCCCCCGCCAACGCGCAGCTGGCGGAGATGAGCACGGAGGGGTACGAGAACTTCGTCTGGGACGCCGTCAACAAGGACTGGGACGAACAGCACGAGTTCCAGCAGCAGATGGTCGAGATACTCGACCCCGCCGAGGAGGTCCGGATCGTCTCCGGCGACACGACCGACGTGACCATGAGCGTCGCCGGCAACCACACGATCAACGACACCTGCACGAACAACGTCCCCGGCGGCGAGGTGTTCACCGCACCCCAGCCCGACTCCGTCGAGGGCGAAGTCCTCTTCGACAAACCGCTGTACCACCAGGGCCGCGAGGTGCTCGACGCCTACGTGAAGTTCAAGGACGGCGAGATCGTCGACCACAGCGCCGGCAAGAACGAGGACGTGCTGACCGAGGTACTGAACACCGACGACGGCGCGCGCCGCCTCGGCGAACTCGGCATCGGGATGAACCGCGACATCGACCAGTTCACCTACAACATGCTGTTCGACGAGAAGATGGGCGACACCGTCCACATGGCCGTCGGCCGCGCCTACGACGCCAACGTCGGCGAGGGCAACGAGCAGAACCAGAGCGCCGTCCACGTCGACATGATCGTCGACATGAGCGAGGACTCCTACATCGAGGTCGACGGCGAAGTCGTCCAGCGCGACGGCACGTTCAAGTTCGAGGACGGGTTCGAGGGCTAACTCGACACCGTTCGGGCCTGTCACTGCCTACCGATCCATCTCCTGGCGGACTGAAAGGGCGAGGCGCGCTCGACGAACCCCGACGACGCAAGCACTGCAGGCCGCCGTGCGGCCGAAGCGCGCAGCGAGTCGCGGGAGTCGAGCGCGCCGAGGGCTTTCGGAGCCCCATCGGCCGATTCGGTGGTCCAGTTTCGGGTGTTCGACGCCTGCCGTGACACGCGTCGGCACGTATCGAATCGGTTAAGTACCCCGATGAACGTTCGTGAGGTATGCCGAAGGTCGCCTGTCCGGACTGTGACCGGAACATCGCCGTTCACGAACTCGAAGCCCGGACCGTCGCCCAAACGTCGGGGTTCAACACGAACTACCGCTGCCCGTTCTGCCGCGCCGATTTCGAGGATATCGGCGAAAACCTGGTGTAGGGAGCCCGGTGGCCGGCCGCGTGACTCCGTCTCGACCGTTCGTCCTTAGCTGTCCTCGTCGTTCCACCAGTCGTCGATGTCGAGGAGTTCGTCCTCCTCGTCCTCGTTGACCGGACTGGCGCTGACGGTGATGAGGTCGGGGTTGTCACCGAACGGCGTCCACTCGCGGTTCAGCTCGAACAGCTGGGGGTGGTCGTCGTCGCTGTCGTCGCCGTCGCCGACGTACCCCTGCTCCCCGTCGAACGCCCCGAGGTTCGCCTCGTTGGCGGGCCAGAACGGCACCACCTCGCCGGTGTTCTGCCACCGGATCATGCGGGTGTTGTAGTCCGAGAAGAAACTGTCCTGGATGTCGCCGTAGTTCGGCGTCCAGTCGACGACGTCTGACACGATGGCGAACCTCGCGTTCGGATGGAAGTTGCTCTCCTGGATCAGCGCCTTCCACTCGTCGTCCAGCCCGCCGCTGCCTTCCTGTGCGGCCGCAGTGCCAGACATGGCCAGTCCCGTGCCGGCCGCTGCGACCGCGCCTTTCTTCATGAACGAGCGCCGCGTGTCGCCGGTCATCCGTTCGAGAAGGTGTTCGTCGCTCATGCTGCACCGGGCTTCGGTTCTCCGGCGAGGAAAAGGCAGAACGTCGTTTCGATCCAAACCCGAGCGTAACCCCGATCGGCCGGGGTTCTAACGGCGGCGTAGGACAGAACGGTCGACGACCGCCCGCGTTCAAGTGTGGCGTTCCGTCCATTCGACCGCCGGCGCTCTTCGGGGCCAGCCGAGGGGCCGACTCGGGACGTTTTTCGTCGCTCCGTCCCGGTCGGCGGCCGTTCACCGGAACTGGTTCGATTGCGGACGGCTTTCTCCCGGCTTACTCCGGGACAACCTGACCTCTCGACCGCCGTATCCGCCGGAGCCGTCGCTTCTTCACAGCCGGTCGCGGAGAACGGGCACGATGGGATTCTCACTCGATGCCAGCCCTCACTTCGTTCGGGCTGCCGTAGTTCGAATCCCTGGGCCGCTTCGCTCGTCACGTCCGTTCCTCGCAGAAGCGGGCACGATGGGATTCGAACCCACGACCGTCGGATTAGAAGTCCGACGCTCTATCCGGACTGAGCTACGTGCCCTCGCGTGTTCGTCCGTCGGTCCGCTCAAAATACCTTGGGATCCCGACCGTGTGACGCTTCAAAGCGCTTAAGCGCGCCACGGAAGTACCACATCGCAATGAGAGTCATCGGGACCGTCGGCCTGCCCGGCAGCGGGAAAGGCGAGGCCGCGGCCGTCGCCGAGGAACTCGGCGTACCCGTCGTGACGATGGGCGACGTGATCCGGCAGGAGTGCCGGGACCGCGGGGTAGACCCCGCCACGCACCACGGCGAGATCGCACAGGCGCTGCGCGAGGAGAACGGCCCGGACGCCATCGCCCAGCGGTCGCTGCCGGTGATCGAGGACGAACTGGAGACTGACGACACCGTCCTCGTCGACGGGATCCGGTCCGGCGTCGAGGTCGAACGGTTCGAGGAGGCGTTCGGCGACGAGTTCGCGCTGGTGAGCATCGAGGCACCCTTCGAACTCCGCGCCGAGCGCGTGGACGAGCGCGGCCGGGACGCGACCGGCGCGGACGGCGAGACCCTCGCCGAGCGCGACGAGCGCGAGCGCGGGTTCGGCATGGACGAGGCGATGGACCGGGCGGACGTGACCATCGAGAACACGGGGACCCTGGAGGCGTTCCGGCGGCAGGTCCGGGCGCTGGTTCGCGAGGGGCCCGACGCACTCCGGGGGGACGCATGAGCACGGTGTACAGCGTCGACGTGCGGATCGTCGCGCCGGTCAAGGACACCGAGGTGACCGACCGCGTCGCCGACGCGGTGACGAACCTGTTCCCCGAGGCCGAAACGGACTCCCGGCCGGGCGAAGTCGTCGCGACGGCGCACTCGATGGAGCACTTCTCGGAACTGCTCCACCGCCAGGAGATCCTCGACACCGCCCGCCGGGAGTTCTTCGACACCCTCCGGGGCGACACCTTCTCCTTCGGCCTGAAGAAACAGGCGGCGTTCCAGGGCGTCGTCAACTTCGCAGTCGGCAACCCCGACGAACTCGGCGACATGGAAGTCCGCGTGACCGTCACCCAGCCGACCGCCGAGGCGTTCATCGACCACGTCGCCCCGCCGACGGAGGGCGGCGAACCGCTCGCCGACGAGTGAAAACCGGGACTGAATCGACGGTTCGATGCCGGACAGATCAGGTTTCGAACAGGATCGAAAGCTACTTGTGTTCAGAAACGAACAGTTCGGCTGCCACCAATCCACCCGCACGTCGTCACTGAGTTCCCCCGAACCCACCCGATGTCGTCGATAGCCACCCTGGATTGGTGGTTCCCCACCCCTGCCGATTTTTTCCTCCACTGAGCTCGGATGTGACAGTTGCCGGCGTCACTCGCCCTCCGTCAACGCGTAGTACGCCGAGCGGAGCGTCACCGGCGAGACGCCCGCCACGTCGGCGGCCGCGGTCTGTGTGAGGTCGCCCTCGCGCTCGCAGTCGGCGGCGTAGAGGCAGGTGGCGGCGACGCCCGCCGGGTTCCGGCCCGAGACGACGCCCTGCTCTCCGGCGCGCTCGGCGAACTCCCGGGCGCGGCGCTCGACCGCGCGGTCGCAGTCGAGTTCGCTGGCGAACCGCGGCAGGAACTCCGCCGGGTCGACGGGACCGGTCGGCAGGCCCAGGTCGCGGTTCAGCGCGTCGTAGGCGGCCTTCAGTTCGTCCTCGTCGGCGCGGGCGTCGTCGACGACCTCCGCGAGCGTCCGCGACACTGACTCGATCCGGCATGTCGCGTACACCGCGGCGGCCGCGAAGCCCTCCAGCGAGCGACCGCGGAGCAGGTCCTCGGACTGGGCCGACTCGAACAGCGTACACGCCTGGTCGCGGACGTGCTCGGACAGCGACAGCGAGCTCACCAGCCGCCGGATCTCGGTGAAGCCGTACACCTGATTGCGGTCGGACTTCGAGGGGATCCGCGCACGGTTGTGTTCCCGCCGCATCCGGGCGACCTGCCGGCGCTTGCGTCCGGTCAGGCGTGTGTTCGATCCGTCGCCGAAGCCGATCTCGGTCGAGAGCCCGCGGTCGTGTCTGGACCGGGTCAGCGGCGCGCCGGTCCGCTCGCGGTTCCGGTCGTCGTCCGCGAACGACCGCCACTCCGGACCGCGGTCGATGCGGTCCTCGGCGACGACGAGCCCGCAGTCCGCACAGACTGTCTCGTCGCGGCTGTCGTTCAGGTGGCCGTCACATTCCGGGCATGCGTCGGTGGAGCGTGTCGCACTCATCACAGTCGGAGCTTCGTCCGGATGGGTTATTTAAATATAGGTGGTCGGCGGAGAAAACCGGTAGAACCGCCGGTTCGAACGTACCGGTAACCGGTACGTTCCAGGTCGAGCGCAGGAATATTTCTACACTAGTACCAGTAATTTTTAATCGGTTGGTTCAATACGTCCGGCCATGACGCTGTCGGAGATCGCCGCGGGTGTGGAAGTCACTGCCGAGCAGCGGGACCGCGGCGTGGCGACGGTCGACGACACCGAAACGGAACTCGCCGACCGACTCGCGGAGTACGCGGACGACCTGCCCTGCACCGCCGACGACGCTGCGACGGTCGTGGAGACGTACGCCGATGGGGCGAGTGTCGGTGTGGCGGGCAGCGCTGCCGGCGTCGCGCCGATGACCGCGGCGAAGGCGCTCCATCGGCTGGGCGTGCAGGGGCTCTCACCGCTCTCGCCGCGCCAGCGCGAAATCGTCCGTGACTGGCTGGCCGCCGACCTCCCGCGGTCGGAGGCGCTGGCGCTGTGTGGCGAGTCCGAGGCGGAGTTCGCGCTCGCGGCGTACGTCGAGACGCACGACCCGGTCCCGGGCGCGGCCGAGGCCGCCGAGCGCGCGCTGGCCGACGCCGGACCAGGGGAGGATCCGCTCGACGACGCGATGAGCTCCGTCGACGAGCTACTGTAACACGTCCGACAGCAATCCGTCCTCCGGGAACTCGACGTCGAGCGACGCGTCGAACAGCGTCTCCGCGACGGCGGCGACGGCCGGCGCGTAGGCGTCGTCGGGGTCGGTGACCGCCGGGGCGTTCCCCGGGCGGACGACCGCGCTTTCGGGCACCGTCAGGTCGGCCTCCTCGACCGGGTCCTCCCCGCGGTTCGAGACGACGAGGTCGGCGGCTGTGCCCACGTCCGCCAGTCGGCCGCGGAGCCGCTGGAGCGCGTCGACCCCGCGGTTGGACGCGGGGAGCACGACGCCGACGCGGTCCGCCCGCGTCACCGCGGCGACGGCGGGGTTGTCCGCGACCGGCGGCGCGTCGACGACCACGTGGTCGACTCGTTCGGCCGCCGTGTCGATGGTCTCCCCGAGCCGTTCGGCCGCGCCGGCCGTCTTGGCCCGGGCCAGCGCCTCGAACGCCGCGCGGGCGGGGCAGGCGGCAACGGAGCCGGGAGCGTCGACGTCGAGGTCGACCAGTGCGTCCGTGACCGCCGTTTCGTCGTCGGTGACGAGCGTCGTCACGTCGGGGTCGATCCGCCCGTCGACGTAGTCCGCGAGGCCCTGCGTGGCGTAGTTCGCGTCGATCACCGCTACCTCGCGCCCGTCGCGGGCGAGCGTCGCCGCGACCTCGACCGAGAGGCGCGTCGTCCCCGCGCCGCCGGTCGCGCCGACGAGGGTTACAGTTCGGATCGTCATGCCAGTCGTTTCTAACTTACTGGCATAAAAATATCCGCGTTTGGTTCGAGCAGAAACGACTACGCGCCGTCGGCGATCCGGTCGGCGATGTCGTCGAGTTCGTCGTCCGAGAGGTCGGGGCGGGAGCCGGCGATCGCGTGGATCGGGCGGCCGCCGTCGCCCTCGAACCGCGGGATGACGTGCCCGTGGACGTGCGGGACCTCCTGGCCCGCGGCCTCGCCGTTGTTGAACGCGACGTTCGAGGCGTCGGCGTCGACGGCGTCCTCGACGACCGGGGCGAGGTCGTGGAGCGCGGCAAAGACGGCCGCGCCCGCGTCCTCGGGCAGGTCGCCGAGCGTCTCGTGGTGTGCTTTCGGGATGACGAGCGTGTGCCCCGGCGCGAGCGGATTCGCGTCGAGGAAGGCGAGCACGTCGTCGTTCTCGTAGACGGTTCGGCTCGGGATGTCGCCGGCAACGATCCCACAGAAGATGCAGTCCTCGGCCATGTGCGTGGCGTCGGCCGCTCCGGTAAAGAAGGTTACCCGACGAGCGCGGCCAGCGGCCGGCAGCCGCGACCGTCACTCGACCAGCGCGGCCAGTTCCTCGCGGATGGCGTCGACGTACCCCTCGCGGTCGTAGCCGAGGCGGCCGAGCCACACGTCCTGATAGGAGGGGTGCAGGAGGGGGAGCACGTCGACGTCGAGCGCCTCCACGCGGACGGGGTCCAACACCGAGTCGATGAAGCCGTCGAGCGTCCGGCCGTCGGCGGCGAGCAGCGACCGCGTCGCGTGCTTGCCCGTCGCGAGGACGGCCGCGGGGGCGACCTGGTCGAGTTCCGTCCGGAGGTGGTCGCGGCAGTTCGCCCGCTCCGCGGCGGTCGGCTCGCGGTTGGATCCGTCGCCGTCCGCGGGGAAGCACTTGACCGCGTTCGTGAAGTAGCAGTCGTCGGCGTAGCCGAGGTCGGCGACGAGTCCGCGGACGCGGCGGCCGGAGTGGCGGGTGGTGTACGCCCGCCCGGTCCAGTTGCCGCCGCGCCAGCGGTCGGCCTCCGGATCACCTGCGCCGGGTGCCTCCCCGACGACGGCCAGCGTCGCGTCGAGCGAGCCGGTGCCCCACGAGATCCGTTCCCGGCAGTCGACGAGCGCCGGACAGCGCTCGCAGCCGGGTTCGATAACGTTACGCGAGTCGGGGAATCGGGGCATCGGGCGGACAACGACCGCCGTGTTCGTGTACCCGTCGGTTTTCCGGCGTCGCCCGCCGAACGAAAAACCCATAATCACCTGCCGTCTCCCGTCGGCCATGCAGATACTCATCGAACTGTTCGTGTACGCGCTCGGGGCGGGCGCGCTGACGCTGCTCGGCCTGGCGACCGAGTACAGTGGCCTCCAGCAGCTCACTGGCGGCGACCCCGTGCTCGGGCTGTGGTTCACCGGGTTCGGCGTCGTCCTGCTGTACGCGGGCGTCTACCTGCTCGGCTACGAGCAGGTGGTCCGGCGGGCAATCGACGCCTAACCGGGAGTAACGGGTTCCGCCACCAACACGAACCGGCAACAACGCGGGAACCGTTCGAACGTTCTCCGACATAGAACCCCGTAGAGCCCGTAACAACGGTTAATCCGCTGTTTTCCTTGCATACGGAGGCAATGTCAGCAACACGGCGAGACGCGCTGAAGGCGCTCGGTGCCGCAGGTGTACTGTCGGTGGTCGGGGCGGGAGCCGCGACGGCCCAGGAAGGAAACGACGATGACGACGAGGTGGACCTCGGGGCGGACGAGGCGGCCGTCAGGGTCGCCCACGCGTCGCCCGACGCGCCCGACGTGGACGTGCTCGTCGACGGCGAGCCGGCGTTCACCGGCGTCGCCTACGGCAGCGTGACGGAGTACGCGACGCTCCCCACGGGGACGTACACGGTGACCATCACCGCCGCGGGCGACCGCGACACGGTGGCGTTCGAGGGCGATATCACGGTCGAGCCCGGCTACTTTACCGTCGCGGCAGTCGGCGAACTCGCCGAGGACACCTTCGAGCCGGCGATACTGGAGGACGGCAACGCCGCGCTGGTGCGGCTGTACCACGCCTCGCCCGACGCGCCCGCCGTCGACGTGGGCGTCGAGGACACGGAGTTCGTACCGTTCGAAGACGTGAGCTTCGGGCAGGTGACCGACTACGCGACGGTCGCACCCGGATCGTACACGCTGGCCGTCCGGCCGGCGGGCGACGACGAGGCCGACCCGGTCGCCACGTTCGACGTGGAACTGGAGCGCGGGACGGTGTACAGCGCGTACGCGACGGGCTACCTCGCGCCGGAGGACGCCGCGGGCGACGAGGAGTTCGACCTGGTCGTCGCGGAGGACCCGTTCGAGCAGTTGCCCGAATCGGCCGACGACACGGACGACGACGGCGATGACATGGACGACGACGGCGACGACATGGACGACGGCACCGGGAACGGGAACGACGACAACGGCGACGACACGACTACCGACGACAGCGACGACGGCAACGACAAGCACTGATCGTCCCGCATACGTTTTTTTGCGCTGCCGGGCACTGCCTCCGCGAACCGACCGGAGTCGAACCGATTTGGTCTGAACCAATGTGGTCACCGATCCGGTCAACGAACCACCGTACGCAACCGCCCTAACGATCAGCGGTCGGCCAGCGCGAGGGCGCTCGCCGCCCCCGGCGAGCGGCCGAGCGTTCGGGGGAGGGCAGGCACTCGAAGCGTGCGCTGACGACCGTCAGCGCTCGCGCAGACTGGCGGGCCTTAGCGAGAATCGCACAGCGATTCTCGCGGCGTCTTCGCGAACGGAGTGAGCGAAGGCTCGGAGGACGCTTTGCGTCCTCCGGTGGACATAGAAAGGGCGCAGCGCGCCGTGCCAACGGCGCGCAAGGGCTTTCTGTGGGACCGATCCCCCTTTAATAGTGGAGGGACACAGACCACCCATGAGCAGGTTCGCGGCGGTCGACGACCAGTACGACCCCGACGCCGTCGAGGAGCGAGTGTTCGACTACTGGGACGAGGTCGACGCATACGAGCAGGCGAAAGCACACCGTGAGGGCGAGGAGCCGTTCTTCTTCGTCGACGGCCCGCCGTACACCTCCGGGTCGGCCCACATGGGCCACGCGTGGAACAAGAGCCTGAAGGACGTGTACATCCGCTACAAGCGGATGTGCGGCTACGACGTGACCGACCGCCCCGGCTACGACATGCACGGCCTCCCCATCGAGACGAAGGTGGAGGAGGAGAAGGGGTTCGAGAACAAGAAGGACATCGAGGCGTACGGCGTCGACCGGTTCATCGACGACTGCCGCGAGTTCGCCGAGGGGAGCCTCGAAGGCCTCCAGAACGACTTCAAATCCTTCGGCGTCTGGATGGACTGGGACGACCCGTACAAGACGGTCACCCCGGAGTACATGGAGGCGGCCTGGTGGGGGTTCTCGCAGGCCCACGAGCGCGGCCTCGTCGAGCAGGGCCAGCGCTCGATCACCCAGTGTCCGCGGTGTGAGACGGCCATCGCCAACAACGAGGTCGAGTACGAGGACGTGGAGGACCCGTCGATCTACGTGAAGTTCGACCTGGCCGACCGCGAGGGCCACCTCGTCATCTGGACGACGACGCCGTGGACGATCCCCGCGAACACGTTCGTCGCGGTCGACGGCGACCTGGAGTACGTCGGCGTGGACGCGGAGAAAGACGGCGAGACCGAACGGCTCTACGTCGCCGAGGAGTGCGTCGAGGACGTGCTCCGGGAGGGGCGCTACGACGACTACGAGGTCGTCGAGACGCTGTCCGGCGATGAGATGGTCGGCTGGGCGTACGACCACCCGCTCGCCGACGAGGTGCCCGAGCATCCCGACGGCGAGGGCGCGCTGGAGGTGTACACCGCCGACTACGTCGAGGCCGACCGCACCGGGCTGGTCCACTCCGCGCCGGGCCACGGCGAGGAGGACTTCGAGCGCGGGCGGGAACTGGGGCTTGACATCGTCTGTCCGGTCGGCAGCGATGGCGTGTACGACCAGCGCGCCGGCGAGTACGCCGACCAGTACGTCAAAGACGCGAACGACGACATCATCGCTGACCTGCAGGACTCGGGGCTGATGCTCTCGGCCGGGACGACCACCCACAGCTACGGCCACTGCTGGCGCTGTGACACCGGCATCGTCCAGATCGTCACCGACCAGTGGTTCATCAACATCACCGAGATCAAAGACGATCTGCTGGACAACATCGGCGACGCGGAGTGGTTCCCCGAGGAGGCCCGGGAGAACCGCTTCCGGAACTTCGTCGAGGAGGCCCCCGACTGGAACGTCTCGCGCCAGCGCTACTGGGGGACCCCCGTGCCGATCTGGCTCCCCAGCGAGGACGAGCGCGGCGAGCCGGTCGAGTGGAGCGGCGACATGGCCGACGCCATCGTCGTCAGCGACCGCGAGGAACTGGCCGAGCGCGTCGACCAGGAGGTCGACCCCGACGCGGTCGACCTGCACAAGGGCACCGTCGACGACCTGACGATCACCGAGGACGGCGTCACCTACGAGCGCGTCCCGGACGTGTTCGACGTGTGGCTGGACTCCTCGGTGGCGACGTGGGGCACGCTGGACTACCCCGAGGAGACCGACGCGTTCGACGAGCTGTGGCCCGCCGACCTCATCATGGAGGCCCACGACCAGACGCGGGGCTGGTTCTGGTCCCAGCTCGGCATGGGGACAGCCGCCGTCGGCGAGAGCCCCTACGAGCGAGTGCTGATGCACGGCCACGCGCTGATGCCCGACGGCCGGGCGATGTCCAAGTCCAAGGACATTCGGGTCGACCCCGGCGAGGTCGTCGACGAGTACGGCGCGGACCCGATGCGGGCGTTCCTGCTGTCGCTGACCGCCCGCGGGGACGACATGCAGTTCTCCTACGACGAGACGGGGGAGATGCAGCGCCGCCTCAACATCCTCTGGAACGTGTTCCGCTTCCCGCTGCCGTACATGCGGATGGACGGGTTCGACCCGGAGGCCGTCGACCTGGCCGACGCCGACCTCGAACTCGCCGACGAGTGGGTGCTCTCGCGGCTCCAGACCGTCGAGGCCGAGGCCACCGAGGCGATGGAGGACTACCGGCAGGACGAGGCCGTCGACGCGATACTCGACTTCGTCGTCGAGGACGTCTCCCGGTACTACGTCCAGCAGGTCCGCGAACGGATGTGGGAGGAGGCCGACAGCCCCTCCAAGACGGCCGCCTACGCGACGCTGTACCGCGTGCTCCGCGAGGTCGTCGCCCTGCTCGCGCCCTTCACGCCGTTCATCACCGAGGAGATATACGGGACACTCACCGGCGACGCCGAGTACGACACCGTCCATATGTGCGACTGGCCGACGCCGGACGACGCGTGGCGCGACGAGCAACTGGAGACGGACGTTGCGTTCCTCCGCGCCGTCGAGGAGGCCGGCTCGAACGCCCGCCAGCAGGCCGAGCGCAAGCTGCGCTGGCCCGTCCAGCGCGTCGTCGTCGCGGCCGAGGACGAGCGCCTGACCGACGCCGTCGCGCGCCACCGCGACCTGCTCGGCGACCGGCTCAACGCCCGCGACGTCGAACTCGTCGGGGCCGACGAGGAGTGGTCGGAGCTGCAGTACAGCGCCCGCGCCGACATGAGCGAACTCGGCCCCGCGTTCGGCGACCGCGCCGGTGCGGTGATGAACGCCCTGAACGACGCCCGCGTCGACGAGCCGTCGCTGGACGCGCTGGAGGCGGCCGTCGCCGACGCGCTCGACGGCGAGTCGCTGACCGACGAGATGGTCGAGTTCGTCACCGAAACGCCCGAGGGCGTCACCGGTACCGCGGTCGAACGCGGCGGCGAGGAGCGCGGCGTCGTCTACGTCGACACGACGCTCACCGAGGACATCGAGTCCGAGGGGTATGCCCGCGAGGTGATCCGCCGCGTGCAGGAGATGCGCAAGGACCTCGATCTCGACATCGAGGAGCGCATCCGGCTGGACCTGTCGGTCGCCGACGACCGCGTCGCCGACCTCGTCGACCGCCACCGCGACCTCGTGCGCGAGGAGGTCCGCGCCGACGAGTTCGCGGCCGTCGAGGACGGCCATCGCAAGGAGTGGGACGTTGAAGGCGTGGCGATGGAGATCGCCATCGAGCCGTTCGAGGCCGACCAGCGGGAGGCCTCGGAACAGGCGAGCGGCGACTGACGGGAGCCGCGAGCCCCCGCTGCACCCGAAGCGTCGGAGTAGCGGGACGGAGTCGGGGCGCCGGAGCGGGGCGACGCCCCGCGGAGACGCTTTTTGATCGAGCTTTTTGCGTGAGTGGTGCGCGACGCGCACCCGAACGGAAAAAGGTCGTGTCGGGACGTTGAAGGCGTGGGAATGGAGATCGCAATCGAACCGCTGGCTGCACCCGAAGCGTCGGACTGACGCACCGGGTCAGACACCGTACTCGGTCACGCCGAGTATCGCCCCGCAGTTTCGACACTCCCAGACGGTCGCGTCGCTGAACTTCGCGTCCGTGTCGCTCTCGACGACCTCGACGAGTTCCTCGCCGCAGTCCGTGCAGTGACCCATGGTCGGCCGTTTATTTCGTCACCACAAAAAACAGACCGACGGTTCTGCACGGCCAGCGCGAGGGCGCTCGCCGCCCCCGGCGAGCGGCCGAGCGCCCGGGGGAGGGCAGGCCGTCGGCTGTGGTCGTTGTGCGGGTCGAAGCGATCACGCATACGGCGGCGAAGCCGCCGTTTCGCCGTCAGAGCGAAGCTCTGACGAGCCTCCGCTCACGTCGTTCGCGGAGACACCGCGAGCGCCGTCGGCGCTCGCGGCCTTTTTCATCGAAGTTTTTGCCGGGAGGGTGCCCGCAGCGGGCCGAAGGCCCGCGAGGACACCCGACCGGGAAAAAGTTCGTCGTCAGTCCTCGGCCGGGGACCCCACGTCGCCGGCGTCGTCGGCCGTGGAGGTCCACTCGTCGCCCCACTCGTTGCCGTCGTCGCCGTCGCTTCCGTCCATGCTGCTTAGCCCGTCGTCCGACGACACCGACTCCGTGTCGGTGTCGAACTGGTCGAGCACCTCGGAGAGCCGCGACGCCTGGCCGGCCAGGTCGCTGGCGGACTGGGACACCTCGGTCAGCGCGGAGGTCTGCTCCTCGGCGGCGGCCGCCACGTTCTCGGCCTCGGCGGTCGTCTCCTCGGAGATGGTGGCGGCGTCGTCGACCATGGCGACGACCTGCTGGGTCGACTGGGCCTGCTGCCGGGAGGCGTCGGAGATCTCCTGCACGCCGGTGTTGGTCTCCTCGGCGAACTCGGCGATCTCCTCCAGGGCCTCGATGGCGCGCTCGACCGAGCCGCGGTGGTCGCCGATGTGGTCGCTGGTCCGCTGGACCTCCTCGGCGGTGCGTTCGGTCTGCTCGCGGATGCTGTTCAGGCGCTCCTCGATCTCCTGGGCCGCGTCCTGGGTCTCCTCGGCCAGGTCCTTGACCTCGCCGGCGACCACGGAGAAGCCCTCGCTCTCGTCGCCGGCCGACGAGCGCGACGCCTCGATGTTGGCGTTCAGCGCGAGCATGTTCGTCTCCTTGGCCAGTTCGGTGATGAACTCGATGACCTCACCGATCTGGTCCATCTCCTCCTCGAGGGCCTCGATCTCGTCGACGGCCTCCTCGGACTCGGCCTCGATCGTGTCGAGCCCCTCGATCGCCTCGGTGGCGGCCTCGCGGCCCTCCTTGCCGGTCCGGGCGGTGCGCTCGGCGATGTCGGCGACCTCGTTCGAGGAGGCGGCGATCTCCTCGATGGTCGTCGAGAGTTCGTCCATCTCCGCCGACACCGTCTGGAGCTGTTCGTTCTGCTCCTCGGCGCCGTCGGAGATCTCCTGGATGGACTCGCTGACCTGCTCGCTGGCCGCGCGGACCTCCTCGGAGCTGACGGTCACCTCCTCGCTGGAGGCGGCGACGACGCTCGCGAACCGCTTGACCTCGTCGAGCGTCCCCTCGATGGTGTCTATCATCGCGTTGAACTCGGCGGCGATGTCGGCCATCGCGTCGTTCTGGCTCTCGGGGCTCATCCGCGCGGTCAGGTCGCCCGCGGCGCACTGCTGCATCACGGTCGCGTACTCGTCTGCCTTCGCTTCGAGGTGCCGGTTCATCTGCGCCGTCCGTTCGCGGGCCTCCTCGGCCTCCTGTCGGGCGCGTTCGGACTCGCGGATCTGCTCGCGGAGCGCGTCGCGCATGCTGTCGAACGACTGGTAGAGCCGGCCGATCTCGTCTTTCCGGTGGGTGTGCAGGTCCACGTCTAAGTCGCCCTGCTCCATGCGTTCGGACCGCTCCCGGAGCGCGGTGAGCGGGCTGATCGTCTGCCGGCCGAGCACGACGCCGACGAGACCGAGCGTCAGCAGCGCCGAGGCGATGATGAGCAGGACGTTCTGGCTGACCTGCTGCTGGACGGCGAATGCCGTGTCCTTGTCGACGGTTCGGATGGCGACCCAGTTGGTCGCGTTGACCTCGGCGTAGGCGTGGACCTCGTCGGCGGACTGCTGGAAGCCGGTCTCCCCGGACGAGCGCGTCTCGGCGACGGCGTCGCCGTGGAGGCTCGTGTTGACGGACTCGTCTATCTGGAGCACCGTCTCGCCGTTGCCGTTGATGATCTTCGTGTCGTAGGCGGGGTCGTCGGTCTGGATCTGGTCCAGGTGGTCCTGCACGCGGGCGAGGACGACGACGTACTGGTCCTCCTGTCCCGGGACGGAGCTGGCGAACGCCATCACCGGCCGGTCGTTGAGCACGGGCGAGCGGTACGAGCGGTCGCTCATCCAGACGCGGTCGTTCTCGCCCGGCCCGGAGGGCACGTCGGCGTCGGCCCACGGCACGTTCCGGGCGGCGAGCGTCTCGGTCTCGAACCCTTCGATCGGGAACTCGGTGCTCGCCGCGACGACGCCCGCCTCGGAGTCGACGAGGTGGACCGCGAGCACGTCGTCGGACATGCGGTCGCGTCTCGTGATGAGGTACTGTGCCGGCTGGTCACCCTGCTGGAGGGGTTCGCCGGCCGAGACGGTCCGGGTCTGAAGCTGCATCTTGTCGACCCACTCGTTGAGCGAGTCGGCCTGGAGTTCGCTCGTCCCCTTCAGGTCGGTCTCGGTGCTGGCCTCGACTGCGCCCTGTGCCTGCAGGAAGCCGTAACTGCCGACCATCGAGATGACGAAAACGACGATCAGGATGGAGACGAAGAACTTCAGGGCGTACCGTCGCTGGATGAACGACGGCACGAGCAGGTTGGTAACCCGCGTCGAGAGCGGCACCGTTCGGTCTGCGCTGTCGTCGGTATCGGTGTCTGGATTGGTGTCAGTCATTGGTCTAAGGCTGTCGAGGGACTTCGATGTCGCCCGAGACGATCGATGCCTGGATGTCCTCGATCTCGGTTTGCAGTTCGTTCGGGACCGCGCTCCCGAGTTGGCTGCCGTAGACGAGCGAGACGCCGTCCGCCTCGAGACCGAGTTCGACCACGGAGCCGCCCTGGAACTCGTCGTCGAGGACGCTCGCGATCGCCCGTGAGACGGCCGTGTGGACCTGCTTGGTCATGCTGGCGACGATCACGTCGGAGTAGCGCGGGTTCGACCGCGACTGGTCGGAGTCGACCCCGAGCGCGAAGCGGCCGCGCTCCTGTGCGGCCTGGAACACGCCGAGTCCGGTCCCGCCGGCGGCGTGGTAGACGATGTCCGCGCCCTCGTCGTACATGCGCTCGGCGGCGGCCTTCCCGCCCTCGATGTCGCCGAACCCGCCGACGTACTCGGTGAGCACGTCCACGTCGGCCTCGTGGTGGTCGACGCCGGCGAGGAAGCCGGCCTCGAACCGCCGTATCACCTCGGTTTCGATGCCGCCGACGAAGCCGACGGTCGACGCGTCGGGTCGCGTCTCGCCACTCCCGGCCGCGACGTCGCGGCTCGTCAGCCCCGCGGCGAGGTAGCCGCCGAGGAACGAGCCCTGATGCTCCTTGAACGCGTAGCTCGCGACGTTGTCCTTGTCGACGACGGAGTCGACGATTGCGAACTTCTGGTCGGGGAACTCGTCGGCGTTCTCCTGTAGGCCGCTCACGTGGTCGAACCCGATACAGCAGACGAGGTCGTAGTTCGGCGAGGTCGACTCGGCGAACTCCTGCTGGTACCCCGGCATCTCCTCGGGGCTCGACGGCTCCCGGTAGGCGAAGGAGATGCCCCGTTCGAGCTTCATGCGTTGCACGCCACGGTGGGCCAGGTCGTTGAACGATTTGTCGTCCAGACCGCCGGTCGAGTACACCATGCCGATGTACGCGTTCGCGTCGGCGCGGACGTTGTCGTCGAACTCGTTGCCGTCGTTTTCGTCGTCGGCCGCCTCCGCGTCGCCGTCGTCGCTGCTTCCGAGAAGCGCCTCCCGCGCAGCCGCACAACCGGCGAGGGACGCGAGGCCGGCGCTCCCGGCCCCGGTCAAGATCCGGCGTCTGTCGTATTGTGGCCCCTTACCTGCCATGAACAAGAGGAATATATTGCATCTACTTGTATCCAATGGTAGACATCCGACACGATGTCCCCGGGAATACGGACGTTAACGGCTGTCACAGGAGGTAACTGGCCGGTGTGATTGTTGTTGACAAATTTATATAACTGGGTGGTCGGCGGCGAAACGCCCATTATATATCAGGACCCAGACAGAGTAGTGCTACGGAACGCGTTGCTCGTCGCGCTCGTGATCGGGGCCATCCCGGCGGTCGCCGGGGTGGTCGGCGCGTCGACCGCCGGCGTCGGCCAGGGCGACCGCGTCGCGACGGTCGACCACGCGGCGTGGCCGAACGCGTCGGCCCCGAACGCCAGCGCGGACGCGCTCGTCCGGACGGTGACGCTGGGGCTGACGCCCGACGACCCCGGCAGCATCGAGGCGACGGTGCGGTTCGACGTGCCGGACCGCGTCACCGGCGTCCGGGTCACCGTGCCGTCGGACGCCACCGTGACGGCGACGCGCGGATTCGACCGCGAGGAGGACCGTGAGTACCGGTGGGACGGGTCGACCGCCCGCCCGTCGGTGACGTTCGACCAGCCGGCAAACGTCACCGGCGACGCGCGGCGGTCGGTGAACGTGACGAACGGGAACGGCGTCGCCGAGAGCACCGCGGACGACACGGACGAGGGGGACCGCTGGGCCGAGTACGTCCCCGACGAGCGCGCCGCTCCCCGGGGGCATCTCGACGACGCCGCGCCGGGGTACGTGTTCGTCGACGCCGGCGACTGGGCGGTGGTGCAGGTGCCACAGCTGGCGACGGGGTGGCAACGGCCGAGCAACGAGCCCGAGGTGACCCTCGACCGCCGCACCGAAATCGCCGGCGAGGGCGCGACGGGCGGCGAGATGGCGTACCTCGGTCCGTACGAGGACCACGTCCGCGAGACCGACCGCGGCCGGATCCGGCTAGTCGTCCCCGAGGCGGCGTCGATGGCCGAGTCGCCGGACGCCGTGCTCGACTCGGTCGCGGCCACGAGCGACCGGCTGCGCGTCGGCGCGAACGACGCGGAGACGTTCTTCGTCGCCGTGCCGACCGACGCGGACTGGGGACCGCTCGGGCTGCAGTACGGGCCCGACGACGCGTGGGTACGCGCCGACTCGCGGCTGGCGTCCCCGAACAACGTCTGGATCCACGAGTACGTCCACACCCAGCAGGACTACGCGACGACGGCCGAGACCGACTGGACCATCGAGGCCTCGGCCGAGTACTACTCGGCGCTGTTCGCGTTCGAGCAGGGCGAGATCGGGTTCGACCGGTTCCGCGACCACCTGCGGAACGGCCAGCGCTCGCCCTTCGCGGGGGCCGTGCTCGCCGACCCGTCCACGTGGCGGGGGAACGGCGCGAACTACGTGAAGGGGGCGCTCGTCGTCGGCGCGGTGGACTACACCGCCCGCGTCGAGAGCGACCGGCGGCGGAGTTACGCGACGGCACTGCGCCGCCTCAACGAGCACGGGCAGGTCGACGGGGCGACGTTCTACGCCGCCGTCAACGACTCCGGCGGGCCGAGAGCCCGGGAGGTCGCCCGCCGGTACGCGACGACGGACCGCGTCCCGACGGTGTGGGGCGCAAGCGAGCACGCGACCGCGTTCGACGCCGCGCCGGCCGTCCGCACGGTGGCGGTCGAGGGGTTCCGCGTCGAGGGGCAGTACCGGAACCGGAGCGTCGCCGCCCCGCCGCCGCTGGCCGCGGGCGAGCGACTCACCGCGACGGTGGCCGTGGGGAACGACGGCGGCCGGACCGGGGAGTTCGTCGTCGCACTGACCGTCGACGGGGAGCGCGTCGCCGCCCGGAGCGTCACCGTCACGCCCGGGGCGCGGAGAACCGTCGACCTGACCGCGACGTTCGACGAGCCGGGTGAGTACGCGGTCGCAGTCGCCGGCGACGCGCAGACGGTGACGGTCCGCGAGCCGGCCGCGCCGACGGTGACGGCCCTCCGGGTCGAGCCGTCGTCGCCGACCGCCGGTGAGCCGGTTCGGCTGGTCGCCACGGTCGAAAACGACGCGGACGTGCCGGCGGACGGCGCGGTCGAGTTCGCCGTCGCGGGGGAGCCGGTCGGGAGTCGGCGGGCGACGGTCGACGCCGGCGGGCGGACGACCGTCGCGGCGAACGCGACGCTTCCGGCGGGGAGCGTGTCGGTTAGTGCTGGCGGCGTGGAGCAAACAGTCGGCGTCGCCGGAAAACGTGACGGCGGCGGGAGCGACGGCGGAAGCGACGCCCGGGGGATGCCCGGATTCGGCGTCGTCGGCGCGGTCGTGGCGGTCGCGGTAGCGATGGCGCTCGCCCGGCGACGGACGTAGCCGGCGGCGCTACGCCCGGGTGACGGTCAGTTCGCAGTGGCCGTCGCCCTCGTGGACGCAGACGGGGTGGTCTATCGCCACTTCCTCGCCGTTGACCTCGGCGATTCCCTGGATGATACCCTCGGCCAGCGCGCAGAGTTCCCGGTCGGAGTGGTACGCGACCGTCACGGCGTCGCCGTCGCGGCGCGTCTCCACGTCCGGGGGCGTCGTGTCGTCGTTGCTGCCCTCGATCCCCTCGTACACCGTCTCAAGCTGGGCGATGGTGTCGAGCGTGTCCCACTCGTCCCGGACGTGGGCCTTGAACGTGTCGAGCAGTTCCGGGGCGAGATACGCCCCGAAGTCGCGCTGGACCGCCCGCTCGGAGCGCCCAGTGTTGTCGGCGATCACGGTTACGATCCCGGTCACCTCCTCGTCCGGGTAGTGTGAAACCGGTAGATAGAGCTTCGGCTCGATCCCAGCCTCGTCGAGCAGGTCCTCCCAGGAACCGTCGTTCAACCGCGCTTCGACGTACTCCTTCAGCGACTTGTGGATTATCCCGTGCATGTGTCAGTGGATCCCCCACACACGCCGTACATTCACGATCGATACGGTCATTCGAACGATGCTTAAATCTCCCGACTCCGGTGAGGGGTTCGAAATCCTACAGGTGGGCCGCGACCGCCGGCGCGACCGTCACCTCGCTGGCCGCGCGTTCCAGCGTGTCCGTCCCGTAGACGGTCTCGACGCCCGCACGGGAGAGCTTCGTCGGCGCGTTCCGGGCCAGCAGCGGATGGACGCAGGCGACGAACACGCGCGCCGCGCCCCGGTCGGCGAGGATGCCGACCGCCTCGCTCATCGTCGACCCGGTCGCGATGATGTCGTCGGTGACGACCACGTCCCGCCCCTCGACCGCCGCGTCGCGTGGCGAGATATCCACCTCCGAGCCCGAACGGCGGGTCTTCTCGAAGAAGTCCGTCTCGCCCGCGCCGTACGCGTCGCGGACGGCCGCCGCGATGTCGAGCGCGCCCTCGTCCGGCGAGAGGAAGACGGGGTCGACGAGGTCGGCCGGGAGCGGCTCGGCGAGCCGGGGCGACGCGTCGACGACCGTCGCGGTCGGGTCGAAGAAGTCACGGACCGCGTCCTCGTGTGGGTTCACGACGAGCGTCCGGTCCGTCCCGGCGCTGATCGCCCGAGCGACGGCGCGAGCCGACACCGGCTCGCCCGGGGCGAACGCCGCGTCCTGCCGCGCGTACCCCATGTACGGCAGGACGGTGACGACTTCGCTCGCGCCCGCCTCGCGGGCGGCGTCCTGTAGCTGGAGCAGTTCGACGTGGGCGTCGCTGGTCGGCGTCGACGCGACCACGACGGCCCGGTCCGGCGTGGCGTCGCCGATCCGGGCGATCAGTTCGCCGTCGGGAAACCGTTCGAACTCGACGGGGGCGAGCGGCTCGTCGAGTTCGGCGGCCAGCTCGGCCGCCAGGGACTGGGACGCGGAGCCGCTGAGTATCATGGTCGGGGATCCGCGAGCCTGCTTAAACCCGTTTTCGTTCTGCCGGGAGCGGCGCGACGGGCACCGACGCAGGCGCGGTTCAGCGCGGCCGGACGCGGACCGACCCGGTCGACTCGACGGTCACCGCGAACTCCCCGTAGTCGAACCGGAGGCGGTCCGCACCCTTACTCGCGTCCGGCGTCTGGCCGAGCAGCGCATTGAGCGCGTCGGGGTCGACGAAGTCGTACAGGGGCGAGAGGGCGCGGCTATCCTCGCCTGCGACCCCGACCGGTTCGTAGTCGGACACCGTTGTCACGGCCTCGATGACGGCTTCGCTGAACCGCTCGGTCGGCTCCATCTCGTAGTCGAACGGGGACGCGTCGGTCCCGAGTGTGTTGCGTGAGGACATTCGATGGTTCGTCTACGTCGTCCCCCCAGTTCAGCGGTGAGGTTAACTATGGAGGGTGTTCAAGTCCGATTCGGACCACCGGGAGGTACGCCCGGCTACTCGTCATCGCAACCGTACTCACCCTTACTCGTCGATGTCCGTCCCGTGAACCAGCGTAGTCCCGACGAGGTTCCGGTAGCCGCGCTTCAGCCGCGCCGACACCGAGGGCCGCGAGATGCCGAGCTGGTCGGCCAGTTCCTGTAGCGTCGTCCCGCTCGGCTCGTCGTAGTACCCCTCCTCGAAGGCGAGCAGGAGCGTCTCCCGCTGCTCCGGCGTCAGGTCGTAGCGGCCCCCCATCTCGTCCTCCGAGAGCGCGTGGAGGTGCGTGAGTTCCACGTCGATCCCACACTCCCTGCAGCGGCGCCGAAACCCCGCGATCGCGGTGGCGTCGTCGCCGCGGAGTTCGAACGACCACTCCGTCGCCGTGCCGCTCGCGCGCAGGAGCGACGCGTCGCTGTCGGTGATACAGGAGATGATCCCCTTGGCGTCGGCCCCCCACTCGATCCGGTACAGCGACACCGCCGGCGTCGTGTCGACCAGTTCCATCCCGGCCAGGTCCGGGTGCGAGCGGATGGCGGCCTCCACGTCCTCCGCCGCCGCATCCCGGACCCAGACGTACGGGACGATCGCGTCGCCGGTCGGGACGATGCGGTCGAGTTCGATCGCCGCCGCCGGGAGGTCCTCGAACAGGCGACCCAGCGGGAAGGCGTCGGCGGGTACCGTGAACTCCGCTATCGTGGCCATGTGGGACCGAACACCTCGTCGGTGAAAAGTCGGCGGTGGCGTGTCGCACGGGCGACACGGGCCGTTCCCCGCTTCCCCAACGCTTAGTGCCGCCCCGCCCTACCGAACGGTCGATGGGAAGCATCTCCGACCGCGTCCCTGCGACCCCGTCGAAGCCGGGGACGGCGGTGTTCGTCTCCGGCGTCGCCAGCATGGGACTGGAGATACTCGCCGGGCGCGTCGTCGCCCCGCAGTTCGGGAGCAGCATCTACACCTGGGGGAGCATCATCGGCGTGTTCCTCGCCGCGCTGAGCCTCGGCTACTACGTGGGCGGAAAGCGCGCCGCCGTCGAGGCGACCCACGAGCAGATGGCCGTCCTGCTGGCCGCGACCGCCGGCTACGTCGCCGTGCTGATCTTCGCGGGCGAACTCCTGCTCGCCGGGGCCGCCGCGTTCCCGCTTCCGCCGCGGTACGCCTCCGTGCCGGCTATCGTCCTCCTCTTCGGCCCGCCGACGTACCTGCTCGGGTTCATCAGCCCGTACGGGGCCGAACTCACGAAGAAGGAGGGGATCGGCGCGGCCTCCGGCCACGTGTACGCCGTCGGCACCGTCGGGAGCATCGTCGGCGCGTTCGGGACGACGTACTTCCTGATCCCGTCGCTGTCGGTCGACCTGATCGCCCTCGTCTTCGGGGCCAGCCTCGTCGTGACGGCGGCGTGGCTCCTCCTCCCGTCACCGTCCCGCCGCCCCGCGGCCACCGTCGCCGTCGTGACGCTGCTGCTGGTCGCCGCCGTGCTCGCCCCCGCGGTCGGCTACTCCGTGCGCGGCGAGGTCGTCTACCAGACCCAGACGCCGTATCAGGAGCTGGAAGTGATCGACAGCGGCGACACGCGGACGCTGTACCTCGACGGCCAGCGCCACAGCGCGATGGACAAGGACGACCCGACCCGGCACGTGTTCGAGTACACGCGGTACTTCCACGTCCCCATGCTCGTCGCCGACGACGTGGACCGGGTGCTCTTTATCGGCGGCGGGGGCTTCTCCGGCCCGAAGCGGTTCGCCGCGGAGTACAACGCGACCGTCGACGTGGTCGAGATAGACCCCGAGGTGATCGACGTGGCCAAGGAGTACTTCCGCGTCGAGGAGGGCGACGGGCTGAACATCTACAACGCCGGCGGCCGCCAGTACCTGCAGGACACCGAGAAGACGTACGACCTCATCGTCCTCGACGCGTACAAGCGCGACAAGGTGCCGTTCCAGCTCACCACCGTCGAGTTCATGCAACTCGCCAACGACCGCCTCGACGAGGACGGCGTCCTGCTGGCAAACGTCATCTCGGCGCGAAGCGGCCCGGCCTCCAAGTTCTACCGCGCGCAGTACAAGACGATGAACGAGGCGTTCCCGCAGGTGTACGCCTTCCCGACCGCGGGGGCGGCTTCGGTCCAGAACATCGAGCTGATGGCGACGAAAGGCGACGAGCAGGTCACCGAGGCGTTCCTCCGGGAGCGCAACCGGCAGCGCGACGTGGGGCTAAACCTGAGCGACGAGATAGACAACTTCCAGCGCACGACCGACACCGACGGCGTCCCGGTCCTGCGCGACGACCGCGCGCCGGTCGACAGCCTGCTCGAACCGATGGCCGGCCAGCGCTACGTCGTCGAGCAGACGGGCGACGGCGGCAACGAGTCCGCGGCGGCGTCGCCGTCGGTGCTCCGGGCGGATGCGGCGCGAAGTCCGGCGTTCCCGGGATAGCTTCCTCGCGGGTGGCGGCGACGCGACCCCTGATCATGCAGTCGGTTGTCCCCCTTTTCCGTCATTTGCCGGACGAGTCGGCGGGCCCCGGAGCCGACGCACAACGGACCGTTTCACAACGCATTTATTTCGAATCGAAATAGTACCGGCAGTGCGACGCGTTCCGAACCCCGTCCGACTTGTCGTCCTCTGGATCGGCCTCGCGCTGGCCCGTGCGGGCCTGATCTCCGCCGACCGGGTCCGCCGGACGACGGACCTGGCGTGGCCGCGGATCCTCACCGGGATCGCCCGGATGTCGAAGAACGCCGTCGACGTGGCGATGGTGGGGGTGGCTGTCGGGCCGCTCGCCATCGCCGGCGTCGGCTTCGCGTCGCCGTACTGGGGCGTCGCCTTCTCGCTGGGCGGCGGCTTCGCCGGCGGCACCATCGCGCTGGTCTCCCAGCGCTACGGGGCCGACGCCCACGGCGAACTCGGGCAGGCGATCCGCACGAGCGCCGCGCTCGTCCTCGCGGTGACCGTGCCGGTCGCCGCCGCCTTCTCCCTGTTCCCGGCCGAGCTCGTCGGCGTGATGACCGACGATCCCCGGACGATCGAACTCGGCGCGGACTACCTCCGGGTGCTCGCGCTCGGCGTCCCCTTCGCCGGGCTCAACCTCGTCGGCAGCCGGATCTACATCGGCATGGACGACGCGTACACGCCCATGCTCGTCCGGGCCGGCGGCGCGGTCGCCAACGTCGCCGTCAACGCCGTCCTGATCTTCGGGCTGGGGATGGGCGTCGTCGGCGCGGCGCTGGGCACGGTCGTCGCGAACGTCCTCGTCACCGCGACGTTCGCCGCGGGCCTCGCGGCGGGGCGGCTCCCGCTGACCGGCGACCTGGGCGTCCGGGTGCGCGTCCTCGGGCGCTACGTCGACCGGGGCGTCCTGCGGGACCTCTTCGACATCGGCCTCCCCGTCGTCGGCCGGAACCTCGTGTGGACGGTCGCGAAGTTCCCGATGCTGGCCATCGTCGGCCTGTTCGGGCCGACGGTGGTCGCGGGCTACGTCATCGCCCGCCGGATCTGGGGGATCATGAACACGCCGGGCTGGGGCTTCGGGCTCGCAGCGTCCAGCCTCGTCGGGCAGGAACTCGGCGGCGCGGACGAGGTCGCCGCGGAGGCGTACGCCCGCGACGTGATCCGGTTTGCCGTGGCGACGTACGCCGTCGCGGCGGTCGCCATCGGCCTGTTCGCCCGGCCCATCGTCGTCTCGTTCGTCGGCGACGCCGGTGACCCGTCCGTGCCGGTCGCGGTCGCGTTCGTGTACGTCGCCTGCGTCGCCTCGATCCCGCAGGCGGTCAAAGGGGCGGCCGCCGGCCCGCTGGACGCCAGCGGCGACACGCGCTGGCCGTTCTACAGCCAGGCGATCGGGATGTTCCTGGTCGCGCTCCCGCTCGCCTACCTCGGCGCGACGACGGCGCTGGGGATCGCCGGCCTCTACCTCGCCTTTGTCGCCGAGACGGCCGTCCCGGCGGCGATCAACTACCGCCGCTTCGCCACCGGGAAGTGGAAGTCGATCAGCCGGGAGTTCCGGCCGGACGCCGCGCCCGCGGACGACTGACTGCGGCGAGCGCGAGAGTCACTCCGCGCCGCCCGGCGTGTCGCTCTCGCGCACGGACGCCGAGGAGCCGGGCGAGTCGTCGGACCGGTCCGGCTCGGCCCCGACGTCCCCTTCGGATTCGGTCGTCGTATCACCCGTAGAACTCCCGTCCCCGGTGCCGCCGTCCGGGTCCGTTCCACCGTCCGTGTCCGCGCCGCCGTCCTCGGCCAGCGTCGACTGCCGGTAGCCGCCCGTCTCCGCCGACAGCAGGTCGACCCCCTCGGAGAGCAAGGCGACCGCGAGCGGGCCGGCGATGATCCCGACCGGGCCGAGGCTGAGCAGGCCGCCGGTGAAGCCGATGAAGTACAGCGTGCTCGGCATGTCGGCGCTCCGCCGGGCGAGGCGCGACCGGATCACCACGTCCGGCAGGTAGCCGACGAAGACGGCCCCGGCGATGCCGACGATCGCCGCGGCGGCGACCTCGCCGGCGAGCAGTTCGTACGCGACCAGCACGCCGAGCAGCACGCTCGGGCCGACGATGGGGAGGAACTGGAGGACGCCGGCGACGACGGCGAGCGTCACCGCGCCGGAGTAGCCGAGCGCGAGAAAGAGCACGAGCGCGACGACGAACGTGCCCAGGGCGGTCGCCGCCTGGAGCACGTAGATGGCGAACAGCGTCGACCGGGCGCGCTCGTGGAGCGCCGCGACCACGTCGCGGTACTCGACGGGCACCGTCCCGACGACGGCGCGGTACGCCCGGTCCGAACCGAGCAGGAAGCCGAACACGACGAAGCCAAACAGCGCGAACTTGATCGCCAGCACCGGCGTCGCGGCCGCCACGTCGACGGCGATGTCGCCGAGGTACGACGCGAGGACCGTCTGTACCTCGCCGGCCGGGATCACCCGGCTGTAGCCGAGGAACTCGACCTCGACCGCCGACGGGAGGCTCCGGAACAGGTCCAGCAGCTGGTCCCGGCGGCGGTACAGCACGGCGACCAGCGGCGTGAACACGGTCAACGCGGCAAGGAATGCGAGCGTCGACGTGAGCGCGCTCGCCCACCACTCGGGGACGCCGCGGGCGACGAGCCAGCGGTACACCGGCGCGAAGACGGCCGCGACCGTGACCGCGAAAAACACCGTTGCGAGCACGTCCCACAGGATCGCCGCTGCGACGAGGGCGAGGGCGACGACGACGCCCGAGAGAACGTATCTACGACTGCGTGACACGTTCGCCCCTCACGGCCGGACGGCAAAACGTTTCCGCCGGGGGACGGCCGCTCGCCGTCCCGGATCACGGAGGTTAAGACTACCGAGTGCAACCACCGGGTAATGAGACGGCGCAGGTTCCTGACGGCGACCGCGGGCGTCGCCGCCACGACGGTCGCAGGGTGTATCACGCAGTCCGACGACGGCGACGACAGCGGGAGCGGCGACGGCACGCTGACGACGCCCGAGAGCTTCGAGGGCGAACTCACCGTCGCCACCTACGGGGCGTTCGTCGACTCGCCGAGCACCAGCCCCGGCGGGTGGGTGAAGGAGGCGTTCGAGGAGGAGTACCCGGACGTGACCCTGAACTGGGAGGTCGCGGAGAACGGCGTCACCGAGTTCGTCCAGCGCGCGTCGCGGGACGCGAGCATCGACGCCGACGTGTACCTCGGGCTGAACGTCGACGACCTCGTCGTCGCGGACCGCGAACTCGACGACTCGCTGTTCATGAGCAGCGACGCCTACGCGCTGGACAACGGCGACGCAGTGCGGGACGACCTCCGCTTCGACCCGCAGTCCCGCGCGGTCCCCTACGACACCGGCTACATCACGCTCGTGTACGACGAGAACGAGGTCGACGAGCCGACCTCGCTCGACGCCCTGACGACCGACCCCTACCAGGGGACGCTGCTGGCCCAGAACGCCCAGTCCAGCGACCCGGGCCGGGCGTTCATGCTGTGGACGGTGAACCAGTACTCGGCCGACGGCTACCTCGACTACTGGCGGGACCTGGTCGACAACGACGTGCGTATCTTCGGCTCGTGGGGCGACGCGTACGATGCCTACAGCCAGGGCCAGCGCCCGATGGTCGTCTCCTACTCGACGGACCAGGTGTACGCGAACCGGAACGACCAGGACATGAGCCGCCATCAGGTCGCGTTCCCGAACGGGCAGGCGTACGCCAACCCCGAGGGGATGGCCGTGTTCGAGGCCAGCGACAGCCCGGCGCTCGGCTTCGAGTTCCTCGACTTCGTCCTCTCGCCGGCGGCACAGGGCGAGATCGCCGTCCGCAACGTCCAGTTGCCCGCGACGGACCACGCCGACCTGACCGACGAGTTCGACCAGTACGCCCTCGAACCCGACGAGGCCGTGGTGTTCGACTACGACGAACTGGCCGGCAACCTCGACGGCTGGGTCAGCGAGTGGGCCCGCGAGATCGCCGGGAACTAACCCGCAGGCGTTCCAGCATCCAGCGTGAGTCGCACAGGTCGGGCCGTCGCGGCGCTCGAACACCACGCCGTCGGCACGGTCGCCGTCGCGGCGGCCGTCACCGTCGCGCTCGTCTTCTACCTGCCGGTGGGGATCGTGCTCTCCGAGGCGGTGACGGTCGTGCCGGGGGTTCCGCCCGGCGTCTCGGTCGCGCCGCTGATCGACGTGCTGACCGACGAGTTCTACGTCGGCGCGCTGGCCGGCGTCGCGGCCGACCCGCTCGCCGTGGGGCGACACGCCGGGAACGTCCTCGACTGGGCGGACGCGTTCCTCGCCGGCGAGACCGGCCTCCCCGAGTTCGGGCTGTTCGGGTTCACCGCGTATCAGGCGCTCGTCTCGACCGTCGCGAGCGTCGCGCTCGGGCTGCCGGGGGCGTACGTCCTCGCCCGGTTCGAGTTCCCCGGCCGGCGGACGCTCCGCTCGCTGACGATCCTCCCCTTCATCCTCCCGTCGGTGATGGTCGCGATCGGCTTCGTCGCCACGTTCGGGCGGGAGGGCCTCCTGAACAACTCGCTCGCGGCCGTCGGCCTCCCGCCCGTCGACCTCATCGGCAGCCTGACCGTCGTGGTCGTCGCCCACGCCTTTTACAACGCGCCGCTGGTCACCCGGGTCACCGTGGCGGCGTGGGAGACGGTCGACGCCCGCGCCGTCGAGACGGCCCGGAGCCTCGGGGCGAGCCGCCGCCGCGCGTTCGTCGATGTGGTCGTCCCGCAACTGCTCCCGGCGGTGCTGACCGGGGCGCTGCTGACGTTCGTGTTCACGTTCATGACGTTCCCCATCGTGCTGGCGCTGGGCGGGCTGGATCTCGCCACCGTCGAAGTGTGGGTGTACGCGCTCCTGCGGAACCTGAACTACGAGGAGGCGGCCGCGCTGGCCGTCCTCGAAACCGCCGTGTCGCTGGCGCTGACGTACGCCTACCTCCGGTACGAGGCGGCACAGGCGTCGGGGAGCCGGGGCGCGACCCCGCCCGACCGCGTCCCGCTCGTCCCGTCGCCCCGCGCGCTGCTGTCGCCGAGCCGGCTCGCCGTCCTCGCGTACGCCGCCGTCGCCGCGCTGGTGTTTCTCGGCCCCATCGTCAGCATGGTGTGGACGAGCGTCGCCGGGCCGGACGGCCCGACGCTCGCGTACTACGAGTTCCTCGTGCAGCGGCAGGTCGAGGGCACCGCCGTCCAGACGAAGCCGTGGCCGGCGGTCCGCAACTCGCTGACCTTCGCGCTCGGCACGCTCGCCGTCGCGCTCCCGATGGGCGTCGCCGTCGCGCTGGTGACGACCCGCGAGTTCCGCGGCCGGACCGTGCTCGGCGCGATAGCGATGGGACCGATCGCCGTCTCCGGCATCGTCACGGGCGTCGGCCTCCTGCTCGGGCCCGTGTTCGGGATCCCCCTCGGCGGCGGCTACCGCCTGCAGGTGACCGGCGCGGTCGCGGTCGTCGCGGCCCACGCCGTCGCCGCGTACCCCTTCGTCACGCGCTCGGTCGCGCCGCCCCTCCGACGGCTGGACCCGGCGATGGTCGAATCGGCGCGGGCGCTCGGAGCCAGCCGCGCCCGGGCGCTGCTGGACGTGGAACTGCCGCTTATCGCCGCCGGCGTCGTCGCGGGCGCGGCCTTTGCCTTCGCCATCAGCGTCGGCGAGTTCGATTCGACGGTCATACTTGCGGAGGGCGCGGACAGCTACACGATGCCTGTCGCAGTCGAGCGCTACCGCGGCCGCCGGCTCGGGCCGGCGACCGCGATGGGCACCGTCCTGCTCGCCGTCACGAGCGCCAGCTTCGTCGTCATCGACCGCCTCGGGGGGCGGTTCGAGCGTGGTTGACCTGCACGTCGACGCCGTCTCGAAGCGCTACGGCGGGACGACGGCGCTCGACGGCGTCGACCTGGAGGTGAACGACGGCGAGTTCTTCACGCTCGTCGGCCCCTCGGGCTGCGGGAAGACGACGACGCTGCGAACGATCGCCGGCTTCGAGTCCCCGACCGAGGGGGTCGTTCGCTTCGGCGACCGCGAGATGACTGGGGTGCCGCCGGAGGACCGCGACGTGGGGGTCGTGTTCCAGTCGTACGCGCTCTTTCCGCACATGACCGTCGCGGAGAACGTCGCCTACGGCCTGCGCTTCCGCGACCCGCCCGGCGACGCGACGACCGACGAGCGCGTCGCCGAACTGCTCGACCTCGTCGACCTCCCCGGGATGGGCGACCGCGACCCCGAGGAGCTGTCGGGCGGCCAGCAGCAGCGCGTCGCGCTGGCCCGCGCGCTCGCCCCCGGCCCGGAGGTGCTGCTGCTCGACGAGCCGATGAGCGCGCTGGACGCCCGCCTCCGCGAGCGTCTCCGCCGGCAGGTGAAGGCGATCCAGTCGGAACTGGGGATCACGACCGTCTACGTCACCCACGACCAGGCGGAGGCGCTGGCGATATCCGACCGCGTCGCCGTGCTGCACGACGGCCGCGTCGAGCAGGTCGGCACGCCGGAGGACGTGTACCGCCGCCCCCAGCGCCGCTTCGTCGCGGAGTTCGTCGGCGAGAACAACGTGTTCGCGGGCCGGGTCACCGGCAGCGACGCCGCCGGCACCACCGTCGACGTGAACGGGCGCTCGCTCCGGCTCCCGCCGGTCGAGGCGAGCGCGGGGGACACGATGACGTTCTGCGTCCGCCCGGCGGCGCTGTCGACGGAGAAGGTGACCAACCAGCTCACCGCGACGGTGCGGACCGCGGAGTTCCTCGGCGAGGCGGTGCGGGTCCACGCCGACTGGAACGGCCGGGAGCTGGTCGTCCGCCTCCCGGACGCGCCCGACGGCGACGCGGTGACGGTCGGGTTCGACCCCGCGGACGTACACGTGTTGCCCGACGAAGCGCGGTGAACACTGGCTGCCGTGTGTGTCGCGTCCGTTACAGATCCGCGTTTCAGCGAACCGTTTAGTCGGTCGCGTCCCACGATCGCACGATGCCACCCACCGAAACCGCACTCGTGGTCGGTGTCGGTCCCGGAGTCGGCGAATCCGTCGCACGCCGCTTCGACGCAGAGGGTGTCGGCGTCGGCCTGCTCGCCCGCTCGGCGGACTTCCTCGACGACCTCGCGACCGACCTCGACGACGCGACGGCCCTCCACCTCGACGCGACCGACGCGGACGCGCCGGACCGGGCGCTGTCCCGCGTCCGTGAGAGCCACGGCCCGGTCGACGCGCTCGTCCTGAACCTCCCCGGTCCGGCCGACGCCGGCGGCGACGCGACGGCCGTCGATCCAAGCAACCTCCGGCGCGCGTGGGCCCAACAGGTGCCGATCGCCCTCCGGTTCATTCGCGCAGCCGAACCCGACCTGCGCGACGGCGGGACCGTCGTCGTCACCAACTCGATGCAGTCGAAGCGCCCGAACGGGGTGAGTCCGGCCCGCGCCAGCGCCCGCTTTGCCCTCCGCGGGCTGGTCGGGTCGCTGGCCGACGGGCTCTCGGACGACGGGATCCACGTCGCCCACCTCGTGATCGACGGGTGGATCGACCGCCCCGACCTCCGCGAGCGGTTCCCGGACCACGAGCCGTGGACCGACCCGGACGCCGTCGCCGACACCTGCTGGCATCTCGTCGACCAGTCCGGGGACGCCTGGACGCACGAACTCGACGTCCGCGCCCGCGGCGACGAGGTGCGGTTCGGATGAGCGACGCGGGACACGGCACGAACCGCACCGTCCTGATCGCCGGCGTCGGGGAGACGCTCGGGACGGCGCTGGCCCGCGCGTTCGCCGACGCGGGCGACGCCGTCGCGCTGCTCGCACGGTCCCCGGACCACGTCGAGTCGCTGGCCGCCGACCTCCGGCGCGACGGGGCCGACGCCGTCGCTGTGACGGCTGACGTGACCGACCCGGATGCCGTCGCCGATGCGTTCGATGCCGTCCGGGCGGCGTTCGGGCAGGTCGACGTGCTGGTCCACAACGCCAGCGCGCCGGCCGGCGGTCCCGTCGACGACTGCGACCCCGCGGCGTTCGAGCGCCCCTGGCGCGTCCGGACGTACGGCGGCTATCTCTGTGCCCGCGAGGCGCTCGCGGACGGCGGCGACCCGACGGTCCTCTTTTCGGGCACCTCGTACGCCGTGGAGCCGACGGGACGGATGCCCGACTGGAGCAGCGCCGCCTTCGCGACGCGTGGGCTTGCGGCGTCGCTGGACGACGGCCCGGCCGACGCGACGTACGTCGCCATCGGCGCGACGGTCGCGCCGCCCGGCGGCTACGTCACCGACGACCGCGTCGCCGCCGAGGCGGTGGCCGCGCGGTTCGTCGAGTTCGCCGACGACCCCCCGGAGGCAACGACGGTGCGGGTCCCCTAATCCACGCTCGACCAGAACCGCTCCAGCCCCAGCGAGAGCATATCCGGGCTAACGGCCTGGAACTCGTCGTTCTCGGGGAAGTACTCGCGCACGCTGTCCCAGGAGTCCCGGGCGTAGCGCTCGTCGACGAGCACGCGGACGCCGACCTCCTCGGGGCCGCGGATGACGCGGCCGATGGCCTGCCGCGCCTTGCGGACGGCCGGGATGGTCAGCGCGTACTCGAACCCGCCGCGCGACCCGGAGCCGCCCCCGCCGAACTCGCGGTCGTAGGCGGTACGGACGGCCCGCGTTCGCGGGCTGGCGGTGTTGATGATCGGGACGCCGCAGACGACGGCGGCCCGCAGTTTGTCCCCCTGATAGTCGACGCCCTCGGTGAGCGTCCCGCGGAGGCTGGTGACGAGCACCTTCGACTCGCCGGCGAAGAAGTCGTCCTTCAGCGTCTCGGTCGCGTCGTCGCCGCTGGACTCGTCGATGAGGACGGGCTTGTCGGCGCGGCCGCGAAGCGCCCCCGCCATCCACTCCGCCTCGGCGTAGTTGGGCATCCCGACGAGGACGTTGCCCGGCGACCCCGCCACCTCCGCGACCGCGTCGGCGTACGTCCGGCGGGTGGGATTCTCGTCGGCGTCTCCGCCGTCCGGCGTCGGCCCGCGGTTCTCGTAGGTGAACTTCGGCGCGGCGACGGCGAAGCTCTCGCGGTTCGCTTCCGGGAAGTCGAGCCCGTACGTCCGCTCGACGACCGGCCGGTCCTCGTCGCGTTCGAGGTGGCGCAGCCCCGTCACCTCGGCGAACACGTCGAGGGGCGCGAGCGTCGCGCTCATCAGGACGCCCCCGCCGAAGTCGGCGAGGCGCTCGCCGATGGCGTCGCTGGGCACGCAGTTGTGCAGGGAGAGGCTGGCGTTGTACGCCCGCCGCCACGACCCCTCCGGCTCGGACCGGTCCCACGTCCGCTCCAGATCGATCTCGCGGAAGTAGTTCTCGTGGCCGTTGCGGTACCACTCGCCGAGCACGCGCCCGGCGGCGGGAGCCGCACGGGTCTTCCCCTCGTCCTCGGCCTCGTCTAAAATTCGCTTGACGACCGCGCCGACCGCCTCAGCGCGGGCCCAGACCCCGCCGTCGTACCCTTCGCGCTCGGCCCACTCGGTGATGGCGTCGGGTTCGGGCGTCTCGGGGTCCCGTAGCGGGATCTCCTCGTCCGGCAGGTCCGAGAGGTTCGCCTTCCAGCCCCGGTGCTCGCGTTCGAGGTGGGCGGTGACGCGGCGGTCGAGTTCGTCCCGCAGGTCCCGGATGAACTCGCGGGTGTCCTGCAGTTCGGAGAGCGTCACGTCGCTGTCGGAGAGTTCGGTGCGGATCAGGTCCGCGTCCTCCCGGGCCGTCTCGCGGCCGTCCGTCTCGTCGAACTGGAGCGGCTGGATGACCCGTGACAGCTCCGATTCGGCGTCGCGCAGGGTAGCGTCGGCGACGCCGTCGCTCACCAGATCCCGGACGCGCGGTTCGAGCATGTGCGCCTCGTCGCAGACGACGAACGTCGAATCGTCCAGCAGCGCGCCGGTGAAGGAGCCGGTCGTCGTCGGGTCGAACGCGTGGTAGTAGTTGCCGACCACGACCTCCGCGTGCCCCAGCATCGCCCCCATCATCGAGTGCGGGCAGGTGCCGTGTTCGACGGAGCGCGCCACGAGGTCGTCCGGCGTCAGGAGGCCTTCGGCGGTGAAGTCGAACGGGACGGCCTCGGCGGGGTCGCCGTCCTCCGGCAGGTCAGCGAGGTACTGCGCGTAGAACGGGCAGTACTCCGTGTCCTCGAACTCGGGCATCCCCTCGGGGTACGGCGACGGCTCGTCGGCGGTTTCGAGGTACGTCGCTCCGCCGGCCCCGGAGTCGACCAGCCCGACCTGCTGGCTCCGGGCGTCGGCGGCCAGCGCGTCGGCCGTCGTCGGCCCCTCGCCGGTCAGGCCGCGGGTGCGGTCGCGCAGGTCCTCGCAGCGGTCGTACACGTTGTCGTCGTCGATCCCACCCGTCTTCTCGCGGTTGTACGGGCAGACATCGGCCTTGCCGACGAGCGTGAGCCCCGACACGGGGCGGTGGTCGTCGGGCAGGTTCGCGTTTATCGTCCGCAGGTCCGCCTCGAACTGGCGGAGCTGCTGCTTGACGCTCGTCAGTACCAGCACGCGCTCGAAGTCGCTGTCGGGGTCGCGCACGAGGTGGATCCCCGCCGTCAGCGCGAGCATCGTCTTCCCGGTACCGCAGGCTCCCTCGAGGGCGAGAAAGCCGCCGTCGCGGGCCGTCTCGACCGCCGTCTCGATGCCGTCGACCTGGTCGTCGTACGGCTCGTCGTGGCCGAACACGTCGCGCCAGGAGCCTGCCATCGTCGTGTGGTCTCTCACCGCCGCGTCGGGCATAGGGCTGTCGAAGCAGTGGCCGCGGCTTCGCAGATAAACCCTCGGCAGGACGGCGCTTGGGGCTTCGCCGACACCGATCACTCCCCCTCGACGTCGGTCCACGTCGTCTCGCCGTCGCCGCCCCCGGTCTTGTACACGCCGCGGGCGTCGGCCACCGCCTCGCCCTCGCCGTCGGTCACGTCGACGGAGACGACGGCGACGCTGCCGCCGTCCCGCACCACCTCGGCCGCGGCGCGGAGGCGGTCGGTACCCGGCGAGAGGTAGTCGATGCGCATATCGATCGTCGGCGTCGGCTTCGGGTGGAGCGAGTACACCGCCGCGCCGCCGACGGTGTCGGCCAGCGAGTAGGTGACGCCGCCGTGGGCGACGGTCTTCCACGGGACCGAGGAGTGGCCCTCCTCCAGGTCGAGCGTGCCGACGGCGCGGCCGTCGCCCGCCGACTCCATCTCGATGCCGAGCCGTTCGACGAACGGCAGCTGCGAGAACAGTTCCTTCGCCTCGAAATCGTCCATACCCCGTCCACAGTCGCGGGGGAAATAAACTGTCCGGGCGTCGTGGGTTTTCCGGGGGGCCGGGCGCGGCAGACGGGGAACACGTCGATTCCGCCGGAGCGTTCGCTACGTCCCCTCCGACGGGAGCGTCGCCGCGAGCCGGTCGACGACCGACGGGTCGATCACCCCGGCCATCTCCATCGCCTCCGCCTCGTGGGAGTCGAGGTCGAGGACGCTCCGGAAGAACCACGAGAGCGTCACGTAGGACTCGTGGAGGCGCTCCGCGCGCTCGCGCCCCTCGGCGGTGAGCGTCGCCCCCTCGTACGGTTCGTACGTCACCAGGCCGCGCGTTTCGAGTTGCTGCAACATCTCCGTCGCCGACGCGGCCGACCGGTCCAGCAGGTCGGCGACGTGACCGGACGAAACCGGTGACCCGTCGCGCTGTCCGGCGATGTACACCGCCAGCAGGTACTGGTCAGCCCCGCTCATCGTGGCGCGGTCGTGGGGACGGACTGCGCCTCGCATGGGAGTCGACCGCTCGCCCGCCGGTCGGCGGGAACGTGCCCACATTCAGTCCCGACGCGCGACCGTGCCCGGTGATGGGCGTCGATTCCGGCCGTCCAGCCCTCGTCCCTACCGGCTCCGTTCGTTCTGTCGAGCACGGATACGGGCCGTTTTTAGGCCATCCTAAAAATAGGTACTGGTTGTCGCCGTCCGAACCGACCGTAGCGACGAGCAACGGCGGTCCCCGCACAGCACCGGTAGCAGAGTGAGCGCGTTGAACGAGAGTGCAGTGGCTATCTGGTTGAATAGTCGGCGGCGTACTCGGCGTAGCGCCGTCCCGCTTCCCTGATCCCGACGACGGCGGTGAGGACGACGCCGAGGAAAAACAGGAGAACGAACGTCGGGGCGTTCGGGAGAAGTCCGACCACAGTCAGTTGGATGGCAAACGTCATCGTCACGAGGTCCTTGCGGCGTTCGTCCGCGTATGCCATTGTTCGCCTGTATCCCCCCGGTACAAAAGCTATTTTCCATCCAGCTGGGCAGTGTATCTCCGTCCGTGGCGCATCCGGGACACCCTCCGCAGACGCAACCGTTACCCGCCGCCACGGCCAACGTCCGGCCATGACCGACTCGTTCGACGCGGACACGTGGCGGCGGGAACTGGAGACACAGCGCGAGGAGAAGGACCGCTTCTTCGACGAGCACCGGCAGTCGCCGATCCCGCCGGAGGAACGCGACGACTTCGACGGCCTGGACTACTTCGACCCGGACCCCGACTACCGCGTGACGGCGACGGTGACGGTCCACGACGACCCCGAGGCGGTGACGATGGACACGACCGCGGGGACCGAGGTGCGCTACCGGCGCGAACTGACGCTGTCCTTCGATATCGACGGCGTCGAGCAGGAGCTCGCGGCGTACCGCCAGGAGGGCGACGAGCAGTACTTCGTCCCGATCCGCGACAAGACGACCGGGCAGGAGAGCTACGAGGGCGGGCGCTACATGGAGTTCGCCAGCGACGAGGAACTGGACGACGGCGACGAAATGGTGCTCGACTTCAATCTCGCGTACTCGCCGTTCTGCGCGTACAGCGAGACGTTCGCCTGCCCGCTCCCGCCCGAGGAGAACTGGCTGGACGTTGCGGTCGAGGCCGGCGAGAAAGCGCCCTAGGGCGCGACGCCGACGGTCAGCAGCGTCCCGTACTCGCGGTAGCGCTCGACCATGTCCTCGCGGGTCTCCCAGTCCTCCGTCGGGAACTCGTCGGCGGGCGGGATCTCGGTTTCCTCGTCCGGGATGGTGTCCTGCTCGGCGACGTGGAGGCCGGCGTCGCGGAACGCCTCGCGGTACTCCGGCCTGCTCCAGCGGGTCATCTCCACGTCGATGAACTCCTGCCACTCGTGGGAGTGGTGGTTCTCCTCGTAGTAGTTGACGGCGCAGTAGAACGTCCCGCCGGGCCGGAGGACGCGCCGGATTTCCCGCAACGTCTCGCGGGGGTCGGCGGCGTAGTAGAACGCCTCCATCGACCAGACGTGGTCGACCGAGTCGTCGGCGAACGGGAGCGACCCGAAGTCGCCGACGACGTACCCCACGTCGGGGTCGTCGGTGTACTCGCGGGCGTTGCGGGCCATCTCGGGCGCGGCGTCGATGCCGTACGCGCGGGCGGCGTCCTTGGTTTCCCGGAGCGCGCGCCCGGCGTAGCCGCTGCCACAGCCGAGGTCGAGCACCACGTCGCCCGGTTCGACGGGCATCCGGGCGAGGGCGTGCTTGGCGGTGTGCCAGTGTCGGTCCTCCATGCCGCGGTCGCGGCCGTCCGCGGCCCACTCGTCAAACTCCGCGCTGACGCTCATGGTCGGGACGAGACGGGCCGGCGACTAAACGGGTTCGGAGTGTGCGTCGACCCCGGTCCTGACGCGGAGCGCGGCGGAAGCCGCGGGGCTTTTCATCGGCCCCCGAGAGGGAGAGGTATGGTCGCCCGTCGCAAGCGCTACCGGATCGCCGACTCCGCCCAGCAGGTCGTCGGCGGGTTCCTGCTGGCCGGACCGTTCGTCGTCACCGAGGAGGTGTGGGTGCTGGCGGCTAACATGACCGTCTGGCACGCGCTGGTGACCGTCGGCATCGTCGCGGGCATCGGCTACGGCGCGCTGTACAAGGCCGACGCGGGGCGGGACCCCGACACCGAGGCGGAGGTCGCGGGGATCCCGGTCCGGTTCGTCTCGCTGATGGTCGTGTCGTACGGCTCCGTCGCCGTGCTCGCGCTGGCGCTGACCGCACCGGAGACGTTTCTCGTCCAGGAGGGGATCCTCCGCGACCCCACGCAGCGGACCGTCGCGATGGCCACGCTCAAGGCAGTCAGCGTCGGGGCGATATTCAGCGTCGTCGGCGCGGCGACCGCCGACAGCGTGTTCTGACCCGACGGACGCGTTCCAACCTCACGACCGCAGTTCCCCCGACCCAGCAATCTTAAGTCCGTCGGACACGCGTTCCGTGGTATGGATTACGCGCTTGCGATCGACGGCAGTCCCGAGGAGATACCGGGCGGGACTGGCGTTCTCCTGCTGCACCCGAGCACCGGTGAGACGGACCGGATCGACACTGACTTTCTGAAGCAGGACACCGACCGATTCCTCGTGATCTCCACACGAACCACTGCGCGGGAGGTCATGCAGAAGCTCGACTACTACGACGTTGACGAGGACCGGGCTGTGATCCTCGACACGCTTTCGGTCGAACGCGGCTACTCCCGGCGCAGCAGCGAGAACGTCCACTACGTCGGCGCGCCCGACGACCTGGACGGCATCGTCGAGCAGACCGAGGAGTTCCTGGCGAACACCGAGGGCAAGCGCCGGGTGAGCCTCGACTCGATCACCGAACTCGCCTACTACGCCGGCGAGGAGGCCACGCAGGACGCGATCCGGGCGATCCTCGCGCTGCTCGACGAGCACGACGCCGTCGGCCTCTTTCACCTCGCGACCGAGGTCCACGACGACGAAGTCGTCGCGGCGTACCGCGACCTGTTCGACGGCGTGATCGACCTGGACGAGGACGACTCGGTCAGCGTCGACTTCTGACCGAAGGGACGCGGGGAGTCCCGCTACAGCTTCTCGAACGTCTTTTCCGCCCACGTGACGGCGTACTCCGGCCCGTGGCTCCGGTAGGCGACCGTGGCGAGCGCCGCGAACGGTGCGGGCAGGTCGAGGTCGTGTTTGATCGCGGCACAGGCCAGCTCCGTCGCGTCGGCGAAGTCCGTCTCCTCGCGGGCGACCGCGCCCGGCAGGTCGGCGACGCGGCCCTCGATCCGCTCGCCGGCGTCGACCCAGGCGTCGCCCAGACGGGGGTGTTCGTCGGGCCAGTCCGAAAACGGCTCGCGGGTGTGACAGCCGATCCAGCCGTCGTACAGCGCCGCCGCGACCTGATAGGTGGCGTTGGGCGACAGCGGGAGCGCGTCGTCGAGGTCGCGGTAGCGCTCCCCGAAAAAGCCCAGGAAGCTCTCGGGAACGTCGAGCCCGACCTCCACGAGCGCCTCAGCGACGAGGAAATCGATGAAGGATTCGGGTGACCCCTCTACCCGGGGTTTGACGATGACGGTCGGCGGGTCGGTCTGTCGGGTCCAGACGACGCTCCCGTCGCCCGGGAGACCGATCGTGAACTCGTTCCCGGCGTACCGGGCGAGCAACTGCGGCGCGTCCTCGGGGAGCCACGCCGCAGGGTGGGTCGCCGGGTCGAGCGCGTCGACGAGCAGGCCCAGATCCTCGGCCTGCTCCGGCGGGAGCGTCTCGAAATCGCTCGCGGCCGAGAGCACCAGCGCGTCCGGCGCGTGGGCGTCACGGACGGCAGCGACGTCGTCGGGCAGGTCGCGCTCGCTGAACATCAGGCGAGCAGGGACTGGACGACGAGCACGAGGGCCAGGAGTCCGGAGACGCCGATGGTGCCGAGTACGATCTTCGTGGCTTCGCTCATGCTCGACGGGAGACGCCGCGCGCGCTTAAAACCAGGGCAATCGCCGTCGACGGGGGATCAGTCCGCACCGGTCGCGCCGGCCTCGGCCTCCCGGGCGACCCGCCGCCACGCGCCGGACCAGAACCGGACCGTGTTGACCGTCGCCCGGAGGTACATGTCGGCGAGGATGGCCCCGAACACGGCGGTGAGACCGAGCCCGAACCCGGGGTCGACCGTCACCCCGGCGACCGACACCGCCACGACGCCGGCCGGCAACGCCGTGAGCGCGACGGGGAGTTTGACCAGATACGTCCCCGCGACCGTGCCGTACAGCGGCCAGCGCGTGTCGCCCGCGCCGCGCAGGCCGCCCCGCATCGTCCGCGAGACGCTGAACGCGCCGACGCCGACGCCGAACATCCGGATGAAATCGACCGTCAGGTCGACGTGGTCCGTTCCGAAGGCGACGGCGATGGGGCGGGCCAGCGCGAAGATGACCGCCGCGATGAGCAGCTGGGTCGCCAGCGCGATCCGGAGGGTCTGCCAGCCGTAGGCGTCCGCTTCCTCCTCCTCGCCCGCGCCGAGGCTCTGCCCGACGAGCGTGCTGGAGGCGGTGGCGTAGCCCCACGCGGGCATCAGCGCGAGCAGCATGACCCGGCGGCCGATGGCGTACGCGGCAAGCACCGGCGTCCCGAGCGCGCCGAGGATGAACAGGAACGGGAACCGCCCGAACGTCCGCGCGAGCCGGGTGCCCGCAAGCGGCGCGCCGACGCGGACGATCTCGCGGACGATCTCGCCGTCCCACTGCCGACCGCCGAGGCGGAGGCGCACCGGGAACCGGTCGGAGAGGAGCAAGGCGAGGAAGATGAGCGCCGCCGCGGTGTTCGCGACCGCCGTCCCCCACGCCGCGCCGGCGACGCCCAGTTCGGGGAACGGCCCGAGCCCGAAGATGAGCACCGCGTTCAGCCCGATGTTCGTCGGCAGGGTGACGAGGCGAACGTACATCGGCGTCCGCGTGTCGCCCGCACCGGCGAGCGCCCGGGCGGCGACGAGGCTCCAGAATCGAAACGCGACTGACAGCATCACGATCTTGAGGTAGACCGCGCCGAGCCGGACCGTCTCGGGGTCGTCGTTCAGCAGGTCGATGAGCGGTTCGGCGTACACCCAGCCGACGACGGTGATGGGGACCGAGATGGCCAGCGCGAGCCACAGCGACTGTTTGACGGCGAGGTCGGCCCGCACGTGGTCGTCGGCCCCTTTGAACCGGGAGACGACGCTGATGGTGCCGCTCGTCAGGGCGAGCGAGAGCCCGAATGGGATGAAGTAGTACTGGAAGCCGAGTTCGAGCGCCGCGACGGCGGTGTCGCCGACCGCGAGGCTCACCATGAAGAAGTCCGCGGTCCGCAGGAGCGTCCGCATCGCCCCGGTGACCATCACCGGCACCGCGAGGTCGAACGCCTCCGACCCCTTCTTCCGGTCGACCAGACCGAGGCGGGCCAGCGCCGCGGGGAACAGAAAGAGGAGGTCCCGGACGCGCCGTCGCGTGTCCTCCAGCATGCTCGCTGACGTTCGGAGCCGTCCGGGTTACGTCTTGCCAACGCGGAAACCCGGACCGTCGCGGAGCGGCGTCGGTTTCACACCCCGGTTTCGCGTAGAGATGGATCGAACGGTACCCGGGTCTGTCGAACGGTCGAAGCGGCTGTGGATGGGAAACGAAGGGGTGCGCGGACGGGACGTGACGGTCCGGCTACGCCTCGTCGGACCGCCAGGTCTCCGGAACCTCGATGACGTAGCGGCCGTCCTCCTGCAGCGAGATGATGTACTCGTCGCGGTCGTACAGCTCCATCAGGTTGAGTTCGTACCGGCCGGGCTGGACGATCCTGATGCTCTCGAACTGTTCGTTTAGCTCCTCGCGGAGCTGGGACAGGTCCGGACGCTCCTCGTCCGGCGTGTCCGCGACGACCCCGTCCTCGGCCGCCGGTCGTTCGTCCACCGCCGGGCCGGGCGGCTCCTCTGGCAGTTCGTCGCTGGACACCACGTCGCTCCGGGCGTCGGCCTGCGCGTCGTCCTCGTCGGACGGGACGCCGGCCGCGCCGGCGGCGGACGGGGTCGACCCCCCGGCGTCCGGGTCGGGAGTGTCGGTCCCGGCAGGGTCCGGACGACCGCTGTCGGTCGCCGGGTCGGCAGCCGCGTCGCCTGCCGACTGTCCGGCCGACCCGTCGTCAGACCCGACCCAGTCCCGGACCGTTTCGCGTGCACGGTCGACCCGCCCGGTGACGCCGGCATCGGACCCCGAAGCCTTCGCGCCCGCGCCACCGCCGGCGGCGGGAGTCGGTCCGTCGTCGGCCGCGTCGCCGGCGGCCGGGCTCTCGGCGGTGCCCCCGTCGCCCCCCGCGTCGCCGTCGGAGCCGCTGGGGTCGAACTGGAACTTGTTGCCGCCGCAGTCCGGACAGCCCGACAGCATCTCCTTGGAGCCGTCGGCGAACATCCGGCCGCAGTTCGTACACTGGTGTGGCATTATCGGCGCGAGACGAGCGCGCTGATCAGCGTCTCGTCCTTGTGCAGCGTCTGGATCTGGTTCGCCGGCCCGATGACGGTCAGCTTGTTCGTCGACTCCCGCCCCATGAGCCGGTCGAGGAAGCTGGCGTCGTCGGTCTGGGCGCGCGGGTACGTCTCTATCTCGATCCCGTTGAAGCCGTCGGGGCTGATCTCGGTCATGGTCACCTCGATCAGCCGGCTCTCCTCGTCGGGGGTGAGTCCCTCCTCCAGAATGACGATGTTGCCCTCGTGGACGCCGTCCAGGATCATCCGGATCTTCTCCATGCTCGTCATCCCGGCCATCCGTTCGCCGCTGATGAGGTCGATCTGGACGCCGTCGTCCGACTCCTTGGTTTCAGGCATGGTTCACGCGAAGTACTCCGCGATCTTGTCGTACACTTCGTCCATGTTGTCCCCCTCCAGCGCGGAGAGGGGCACCGTCTCGTGCTGGGGGAAGGCGTTGCGAATGCGCTGCTCGCTGGCCTCGTCCAGGTCGATCTTGTTGGCGAAGATGAGCACGGGGAGGTCACGGCTCTCGATGATGCCGATCAGCATCGTGTTCACCTGCGTGAACGGGTCCTCCGCCGAGTCGAGCACGTAGATGACGCCGTCGACGTCCTCCCGGAGCCAGTGCATCGCCTCCGCGACGCCCTCGGTGGCCTCGCGGGAGCGACGCACGGCGTCGTCTTTCTCCATGTCATACTCGGTGAACTCCTCGTAGTCGACCTTCGTCGTCACGCCCGGCGTGTCGACGATGTCGATGGTCACCGACTTCCCGTTGCGCTCTATCTCCACGTCCTCCTTCCGGCGCGCCCGCCGGGTTTCGTGGGGGATGTGGCTCTCCGGCCCGACCGCGTCCCCGGTCCAGTCCCGCGCGATCCGGTTCGCGAGCGTCGTCTTCCCCGCGTTCGGCGGTCCGTAGATCCCGATCCGTTTGGGCTCCTCCTCGGAGAAGAGTCGCTCCGTCGCCCGTGAGATGCTCTGTCTGAGTCCGTTTATCAGTCCCATCCTGTCCTCACGCACCCGTAGGTGCTTGTCCACGTAACGACACCGGATTCACTTAAGCCTACGTCAGACACGTATCCGCGGTCGGAGCGGTGTATTCGATGCCGGATCCCGCCCGCGTCCCCTGGTCCGGGGCGGGATCCGGGCGATCGTGTTCCGGGTCCGACCGTTTACCTGTCGACCGTGTTCGGTCGATCCTGTTCGTCTCCGAACGCATCGCAGCAGTGGGGCTAGCAGGCGACGCCTCGTAGTCGGCCAGTCAGGATCTGTGGATCGGTGGAACGACGTTCTCCAGTTGAAATGGAGGGGTGTCATTTTCAGTTGAGGTAGTCGCTATACGTTTGTATTCGAAGAAACACCCCTAGTTCGCTTGGAGTCGAAACGCCCGGGTGAGGATCGTTCAACGGTGGTCGAACGGTGATCGATGTAGTCGGGAAACCGACCGGACTGAATCACCCGGGAACAAACGGACAGCACAGTGGAACGAGAGGACTGCGTTGATGGTCACGTGATGAGGGTCCCCCACCCTTGACCCCCCCACCCCTTCGTTTCGGGTGGAACGACGGACGGGTGGGGTGGGGGGAAGCCCGTTCTCTAGTGTCGCATGGTTTTATGTATAATGACCTGTAACCAGACCCGTAGTACAAGAACAACTATTTTTGTTGTTTGAATTCTTCGAAAGGATCGATTAGGATCCACTAGAGACTCGCTAGTAGGTTGGACCGGCAACACTTCGCCCCCGATGTTCGGCTCCCCCGCCCCCGGCTTGGTTCCGTCTCCAGTTGAAACGAAGGGGTGGGGGTGTTCCGACCGCGATGTTCTCCGCCCTTCGAACACCTGTCCACGGCCCGTCGTTTCCGGGGTGTCGACGAACCTGCTGGGGCCCGACCTGATGGACTCCGACACTCTGGATCGACCCGGGAGCGATCGGCTCTCGACCTGCCCGATCCAGTTCCCGGCTCTCTCGGAACTCCATCGGAGTTCGATCCGGCCCTGGCTCCACGGTGGTCCTGACCCGACGCAACCCGAATCGTGACCCGGAGCAGCCTCGAACCGGAACCGACCAGCTTCCCGGTTCTCCCGATTCGGACCACGCTGTCGTTCCGGTCCGACGACGCCGGTGGCGAACACGAACCGGCATCCTGTGGTCGGACTTCGGCCCGAAACTCCGCTTCTGAGCCGTTTCGCCTCGGTTTTCCGGCAATACCGGATCCCTCCACCGAGAGGGAAGATTTTAAGACCCTGGTGTACCTCCACTTCGTTTGCATCAACTGGACGAACCGCGAACACGTATTGACTGCGAATCCGGTATCTGAGGCCATTACGACGGGTTCGCTCCGTTTCGGCGGGCGGTTTCCAGATGAAACGAAGGGGTGAATCAACCAACGAATGTCGGACGAGGACACGGGACCCGAGCAAGCGGAGGGCGTGGAGGTAGACTCATCGCGGGACTTCGACGTGGAGCTGGACGACGTCGTCCTCGAGGACGAGGAGGAGGCGAATCAGGGCCTGTTCGATGACCTGCTGAGCGGCGAACCGATCTTCGAGAACAAGGAGGTGCTGCGCCCGTCGTACACGCCACACGAGCTCCCGCACCGCAAGGAGCAGATCAACAAGATGGCGACGATCCTCGTCGCCGCGCTACGGGGCGAGACGCCGTCGAACATCCTCATCTACGGGAAGACGGGGACCGGCAAGACGGCGAGTGCGAAGTTCGTCAGCCAGGAACTGGAGAGCACGTCCCAGAAGTACCAGGTGCCCTGCGAGGTCGAGTACATCAACTGCGAGGTGACGGACACGCAGTACCGCGTGCTCGCACAGCTGGCGAACAAGTTCATCGAGGAGAACGAGCGGCTCATCGACGAGTGGCTCGACGACCTCCGGGACCTTCGGGAGGCGGCGTCCGACGACGCGGCCGAAGCTCCGACCGTGCTGGCCGAGGCCGAGCCGATCGCGGGCACCGAGTTCGACTCCGTCGAGGCGATCGACGAGCGCATCGCCGAACTGGAGGCCGACCGCGAGGAGTTCGAGACCGTCCCGATGACGGGGTGGCCGACGGACCGCGTGTACAGCGTGTTCTTCGAGGCGGTCGACTATCACGAGCGCGTGGTCGTCATCATGCTGGACGAGATCGACAAGCTCGTCGAGAAGTCCGGCGACGACACGCTGTACAACCTCTCCCGGATGAACTCGGAACTGGACAACTCGCGCGTGTCGATCATGGGGATCTCGAACGACCTGAAGTTCACCGATTTCCTCGACCCCCGCGTCAAGTCCAGCCTCGGCGAGGAGGAGATCGTCTTCCCCCCGTACGACGCCAACCAGCTCCGGGACATCCTCCAGCACCGCTCGGACGTGGCGTTCAAGGCCGACGCGCTGACCGGCGACGTGATCCCGCTGTGTGCGGCCTTCGCCGCGCAGGAGCACGGCGACGCCCGCCGCGCGCTCGACCTGCTCCGGACCGCCGGCGAACTCGCGGAGCGCGACCAGTCGGAGGTCGTCGACGAGGACCACGTCCGGAAGGCACAGGACAAGATCGAACTCGACCGCGTCGTCGAGGTCGTTCGCACCCTCCCGACGCAGTCGAAGATCGTCCTCTTCTCGATCATCCTGCTGGAGAAAAACGGCGTCCACAACATCAACACCGGCGAGGTGTACAACATCTACAAGCGCCTCTGCGAGGAGATAGACGCCGACGTGCTCACCCAGCGCCGGGTGACCGACCTCATCAGCGAACTCGACATGCTGGGCATCGTCAACGCCGTCGTCGTCTCGAAGGGCCGCTACGGCCGGACGAAGGAGATCAGCCTCTCGGTCCCCATCGACGAGACCGAGGCCGTCCTCCTCAGCGACTCCCGGCTGGGCGACATCGAGGACGTCCAGCCGTTCGTCCAGGCGCGGTTCGACAACTGACCCGGCCACGTCAACCCATCACCCGGGAACCGGACCCGCTGCCGGCTCCGTGAAACGGTTTCCCACGACCCCTTCGTTTCTCGTGGAGATCGGGGCTAACCACCGCCAAGAACCACCGTACCGGCCGGTCACAGCTTTGCGAACTGGAGTCGAACCCACCCGAGCAACGGGATCCGAACTTCGGCGCGCCCCTTGATCCACTCGGACTTGACGACGGTGCTCCGGCCGGCGACCTGGTCGTAGTACGGCGTGTCGTCCCCCTTCGTGATGAACCCGTCGTGGGGGGCCGGACAGTTCCGGACCTCCTCGCAGGTGTCGCCCCGGAGGTGGTCCTCGTCGGCTCTGGCGACCCACTCCTCGTCCTCCTCGACGTAGATATGCGCCCGATGTATGATCGGCACCCCGTTGTCCCCGTTCGGCTGGAACACGATCACGTCGCCGTAGCTGCCGAACGACCGGACGCCGTTCTCCTGGCCCTGCTCGAAGGTCACGACTCCGGCGACGGCGTCCTCCCCGGCGAACCGGTTCTCGTCGACGATGAACACGAGGTCGTTTTTCTCCATGTGGGGCTCCATGCTCCCGCTCTCGACGGCGACCAGCGGCGGCCAGATGCCGCTGACCGCAAAGAGGAACAGGCCGACCAGCGCGACCAGCGCGACCGTGCTCAGCAGGTCACGGACCGCGGCCACGCCCTCGCTGTCGGCGGTGAGAAACCAGGCCACCGGCTCCTCGCGCACGCTGGGACCGCCGTCCGCCGACCCGTCCTTGGCCGTCGGACCGACGTCGTCGGGTGACTCGGACGGGCCGACCGTAACCGATGGCTCGGCGGCCGAGTCGGACCTCCCGCCCGTACTCGATCCCGGATCCACGTTCGGCGACGCGGCGGTAGCGCTGTCGTCGCGGTCGGCGTCCACGTCGCTCTTGGGACCGGCGTCGGACCCGTCTTCCGGCGCGGCGTTCGTCCGGCCGTCGGGAGCGTCGTCCGCGTCCGTTCCCCGAGGACCGTCCGCGCCCCCTTCCGGGGGTTCGTCGGCCTCGTCCGGGGGGTCGCGCTCGCGGTCGTCGCCGGTACCGGCGTCGGTCATCGTCACCGCCTACTGGCCTCCGCAAAATCAACCTTCTGTTCGTGGGAGCCCGTTGAACGACCCCTGCCGCCGAGTCGCCGCGCGTCGTCGCCCGACGTTCCGCTACGCTTTTGCACGCCGCCGACTTTTGTCGGCGGTGTGCCACTGGAGGCCCCCGCCCGGATCGTCAGCGAACTCACGAGCCGGGGGTACAACGCCGACCGCGAGGCGGTGACGCTCATCGCTTCCGCGGATGATCCGGCCCGCGCGCTGGAGCGCGTCGTCGAGGCCGCACCGGAGGGTGCGCTCCGACTCTCGGTCGACCACGTCCGCGCGGTGCTTGACGCCGACGACGCGGCCGGCGACCCCGCGACGATGAGCGAGTCCGCCTCCACCCGAGCGGGTGCGGTCGATGCACCGGCCGACGCCGGTAGCGACGCTGCCGATGCTGCCACCGCTACCGACGCTGGGGGCGACGCGCCTGACCACGCGGCCACCCCGGATGCCGCGACCACGGCGGACACAGGTGGAGCGCGTTCGGCCACCGCGGACAGCCAAGACCCCTCTACTTCGACTGCAGACCCGGACGCTTCGACCGATCGATCGTCGAAAAACTCTCCATCTGAAACAACGGTATCGGCCGACCGGAGCACCGACCAGTCGCTCCGCTCGGTCGACATCGCGAACGACATCACCGGTCGGAGCACGGGGACGGGCGCGTACGAGGACTTCGTCGCCGTGTTCCGGGACCGCTACGAGCGCCTGGGCGACAAACTCAGATCCAGGGTAAACCACCGCCCGGCGGAGGCGATCCAGTCGATGCCCGGCGGGAGCGAGGCGTCGATGGTCGGGATGGTCAGCGACATCCGGTCGACGGCCAGCGGCCACTGGCTCGTCGAACTGGAGGACCCGACGGGGACGTTCCCCTGCCTCGTAATGAAGGACCGCGACATCGCGGCGCTGGTCGAGGAGCTGCTCCACGACGAGATCATCGCCGTCGAGGGATCGCTGGCGGACGACGGCGGGATCCTCTTCGTCGATGCGATGCACTTCCCGGACGTGCCGCGGACGTACTCGCCGAACACGGCCGACCGCCACGTCCAGGCCGCGCTCATCAGCGACATCCACGTCGGCAGTCAGGAGTTCATGGCCGACGCGTGGTCGCGCTTCGCCGACTGGCTCCACACGCCCGAGGCCGAGGCCATCGAGTACCTGCTCATCGCGGGGGACATGGTCGAGGGCGTCGGCGTCTACCCGGACCAGGACGAGGAACTCGACATCGTCGACATCTACGACCAGTACCGGCAGTTCTCGGAACACCTGAAGGAGGTGCCCGGCGACATCGAGATCGTGATGATCCCCGGGAACCACGACGCCGTCCGCCTCGCCGAACCCCAGCCGGCGTTCGACGAGGAACTGCGGAACATCATGTCGGCGCACGACGCCCGGATCACGGGCAACCCCTCGACCGTCACGCTGGAGGGCGTCTCGATCCTCATGTACCACGGCGTCTCGCTGGACGAGGTGATCGCCGAACTTCCGGAGGAGAAGGCCAGCTACGACGACCCCCAGAAAGCGATGCACCACCTCCTGAAGAAGCGCCACGTCGCCCCGCAGTACGGCGGCCACCTCCGCCTCGCGCCCGAGGAGAAGGATTACCTCACCATCGACGAGGTGCCGGACATCTTCCACACCGGCCACGTCCACAAACTCGGCGTCGGCAAGTACCACAACGTCCTCTCGATCAATTCGGGCTGCTGGCAGGAACAGACCGCCTTCCAGCAGTCGGTCAACATCGACCCCGACGCCGGGTTCGCGCCGGTCGTCGACCTCGACACGCTGGAGCCGACGATCCGTAAGTTCCACTAAGAAAGCCCTTGCTCGGCCTTGGCAGGCCTCGCTGCGCCCTTTCAATGTCCGCCGCCAGAATCGCTGCGCGATTCTCGCTAAGGCCCGCCAGTTTGCGCGAGCGCCAGCGGTCGCTGGCGCACGCTTCGAGTGCCTGCCCTTCCCCGTCCGCTGGCGGCGCTCGACGCGGTCTCGCGCACGCCAGCGCGGCCGGAAGGCTGTGTCGATGCTGTCACGACCACGCCTGGAGGGTCAACCCCGAGCTACGGCTCCATCCGGTACTTCACGGTCGGCGTGCCGTCGAACCGCGGTCCGGGACCGGCCTCGGCGAAGCCGACGCTCTCGGCCGCGTCGGCGACGTGGGGAACGGAGTCCGGCGCGATCAGTTCGACCGGCATCCCCTCGCGCTCGGCGAAGCGGACCGGTTCGCCGAGCAACTGCTCGCAGGCGTCCGCGGTCCCATCGACCTGCGTCACGTGGACGCAGTTCTCGCGCGCATCGAAGCTGACGAAGCCCAGCAGGCCCGGGTCCTGCTCCTCGGCGTCCGCGTTCGGGTCCGTCTCTTCCTCCTCGGACTCGGCGACGCGGACCGTCCGGTCGTGGACTAGGTTGCGCATCACGTCCGTCGGGGCGTCGGCGATCGCGGCCATGTCGCCGGCGTCCGCCTCAACGGCGTCCCGTATCCTCATCGTGTCCACGGTAGTCACCCACGCACATAAATCCGCGGCGTGCGTGGGATGATCACAAGCGTCACACTTTCAATCTCGGGGGCGCTACGTCGACCCATGACCGACGGTCCGGAGGGACACCAGCGCTGTGACTTCTGCCGGTTGCCCCACGCCGTCGACCCGGTCGAACTCGAACATCAGGGGACCACCTACGAGTTCTGTTCGTCCGCCTGCCGGCGGGCGATGCAGGAGTCGGACCGGGTGTTCACCGAGTACCACGGACATCGCCGGTTCGTGCCCGGCGTCGCCGCGCTCGACGACTCCCTCCCCGAGGGGTTGCCGCGCAACTCCTTCGTCCTGCTCGCGGGGCAGGCCGGAACCCGAACCGAGGCACTCCACGCCGAACTCGTCTGGCGGGCGCTCAGACGGGGCGAACCGGCGGTCGTCGTCACCTTTCAGGAGCCCCCGACGTCCGTCGTCGAGACGTTCCTCACGATGGAGTGGAACGTCCTTCCCTACCTCGAATCCGGCCAGCTCCGGATCCTCGACTGCTTTACCTACCGCGTCAGCGACCGCGACCGGATGCACGACCGGATGAGCGCGTGGAACCGCCATCTCCACCGTCTCACCGAGCCGGCGACCGAAACCGTCCGCGACCCCAGCGACATGAGCGAACTGGCGAACAAGCTGGACAACTGCCTCGAAGCCGAGTCGATGGTCGACACCGGCGTCGTGCTGATCGACTCGCTGACGGAACTCGGGACGCTCGTCCAGCCGGTGCAGGCGTACGACTTCGTCAAGGACGTGCGCGCCGACGTCTGCAAGGGCCGGTTCGTCCCCGTGTTCGCCGGGGCGACGTTCAGCGGCGAGAACGGCTCGTTCCCGCACGACCTGGACTACCTCGTCGACGGGATCGTCGACCTCGAACTCAACGGCGGGATCGTCGAGGACACGCTCCTCCGCCGGGTCCGCATCCGGAAGATGTCCGGCGTGCTCACCATCTCCGAGTGGACCGCGTTCGAGTACACGAGCGACACCGGACTCGTCCCGTTCGACCCCGACGAGGAGATGGCGGGGTCGGACCCCGCCGCTCCCGACGACCACCCCGACGACAGCCCGCCACCTGACGAGGAGTCACCGACCGAGTCCGGACCGACTCAAGAGACAGACAGAGCGGAGACGTCGACGCCCGACCCCACCGACGCCGACGCGCCGAAGGCCGACGCGGACGCCGCCCCGTCCGGCGACGGGTAGTCCCGGATCTTCCCTCCAAAATTTCCGGAGATGGACACAGTTATGAGCGCGGTACGGCTACGACATCCCATGACCGTCGTTGCCACGCGCCCGCGGGTGGTCGGATGCGAGTAGTCGCCAAGTTCGGGGGGACCAGCCTTGGGAGCGGCGAGCGCGTCGACCGCGCCGCCGACTCCATCGCCACCGCCGTCGAGGAGGGCCACGAGATCGCCGTCGTCGCCAGCGCCATGGGGTCGACGACGGACGAACTGCTCGACGAGATCACCTTCGAGACGGAGGACGAGGACCGCGCCCAGATCGTCAGCATGGGCGAGCGCACCAGCGTCCGCATGCTCAAGGCCGCCCTCGCAGCCCGCGGGATCGATGCGATCTTCCTCGAACCGGGCAGCGAACAGTGGCCGGTCATCACCGACGCCGCCGGCGAGGTCGACGTCGAAGAGACCAAGCGCCGCGCCGGCGAACTCGCGGCCCAGCTCGACGGCGTCGTCCCCGTGATCACCGGCTTCCTCGCCGAGGACGGCGACGGCAACGTCACCACGCTCGGCCGCGGTGGAAGCGACACCACTGCCGTCATGCTCGGCCGCTACATGGACGCCGACGAGGTCGTCATCGTCACCGACGTCGAGGGCGTCATGACCGGCGACCCCCGCGTCGTCGAGGGCGCGCGCAACGTCGGCGAGATCACCGTCGACGAACTGCGCAACCTCTCGTTCCGTGGCGCGGAAGTGGTCGCGCCCAGCGCCCTCTCGTACAAGGCCGGCAACATGAGCGTCCGCGTCGTCCACTACCAGCACGGCGACCTGCTCACCGGCGGCACCCGGATCGAGGGCGAGTTCCGGAGCCTCGTCGACATGCGCGAGGGATCGCTGGCCTGCATCACCGTCGCGGGCCGCGCCATCCGCAACAGCCCCGGCATCCTGCGTGACCTGACGACCGCGCTCGGCGACGCCGAGGTCAACGTCGACGCTATCGCCAGCGGGATGGACTCCGTGACGTTCTACGTCGACGAGTCCGAGTCCGAGGCCGCCGAAACGGTGCTCCACCGCGAGGTCGTCGACCAGGAACCGCTCTCCAGCGTCACCGTCGAGGAGGGGCTGGCCGTCATCCGCGTCACCGGCGGCGAACTGCCGAACCGGCCCGGCGTGATGCAGGAGATCGTCCAGCCGATGGCCGCGGCCGGCATCAACATCCACGACCTCATCACCAGCGCCACCTCCGTCGCCGCCTTCGTCGACTGGGACGACCGCGAGCAGGCGCTGGAGATCATGCAGAACCGCTTCTAGGGAAAGCCCTTGCTCGGCCTTGGCAGGCCTCGCTGCGCCCTTTCAATGTCCGCCGCCAGAATCGCTGCGCGATTCTCGCTAAGGCCCGCCAGTTTGCGCGAGCGCTGACGGTCGTCAGCGCACGCTTCGAGTGCCTGCCCTCCCCCGTCCGCTGGCGGGGCTCACTACCGTTCGCCCACGCCAGCGTGGCCGGTGGGGGACATCAAACCTGTCACGGATCCCGCATCCGGTGGTCGGATCGATCCGGTTCGGAGACTCTCTCTCGCTGGACGATCGCCGAGTCGACCGCCGTGGTACCGCGACCCTCGGAACTGTTATACGTAAACCCGGCGTACAATTGATTGCAATGGCAAACGGAACTGTTGATTTCTTCAACAACACTGGCGGCTACGGTTTCATTTCCACCGAGGACGCGGACGACGACGTTTTCTTCCACATGGAGGACGTTGGCGGTGCGGACCTCGAAGAAGGACAGGACATCGAGTTCGACATCGAGCAGGCCCCCAAGGGTCCGCGCGCGACGAACGTCGTTCGCAACTGAGTCTCTCTCGACACCACTAACTCGCGATTTTTCGGGTGCTACGACCGACAGCGGTCGCGTCGCGCTGCCGACATCCCAACGAACTATTTTCTTCGACCCGTAGCACGCCGCCATGGATCGGCTGACGACGGTCGACACCGTACACGAGGAGGGGTCGTGGCTCTTTACGATCCGCGACGAGTACGACGAACTCGACGAGGTCCTGTTGCTCCCCTGCGAGGACGGCGTCGAGGCGTGGATCAACCGCTGCACCCACGAGGCACAGCGCTTCGACCGCGGCTTCGGCGCGGCGGTCCGGGACGGACAGCTCGTCTGCCCCAAGCACGGGTCGATGTTCGACACCTGCTCGGGCGACTGCGACAACGGCGACGCCGCCGGCACGACGCTGCCCGGCGTCGACGTGACGGTCAACCGCGGCGACGTGTACCTGATCGACGACGACGTGGCGTTCCAGCACGAGGGCGGCATCGACGACGGCGACGACGGCCCGAGTTCGACCTCCCACATCGGGCTCTGAGCGGGTGCGTCGCCACACCGGGCATCGAAATGTCCCGACCTGCCGACCGATGGATACGTCCGTCCACCGTCACCCGCCGTTCGCCGTCGGGTCGCGGATCTGCCCGACGTCCCGCAGATCCCGCCGATTAGTTTGTTCACGGAGCCGGGCGTACCGGGAGCCATGCGAGCGTACAAGACGAAGATGGTCGAGCGGATCGAGTTGCCCGACCGCGAGGAGCGCGAGGCGAACCTTGAGGCCGCCGGGTACAACGTGTTCAATCTGGACGCGGACGACGTGTACGTCGACCTGCTCACCGACAGCGGAACGGGCGCGATGAGCGACGAGCAGTGGGCCGCCCTCCTCCGCGGCGACGAGGCCTACGCCGGCAGCGAGAGCTTCCAGGAGCTGGAGGCGGCCGTCCGCGACGTGATGGGGTTCGAGCACGTCGTCCCGGCCCACCAGGGCCGGGGCGCGGAGAACGTCCTCTACGGCGCGCTGGTCGGCGAGGGCGACGCCGTCCTCAACAACACGCACTTCGACACGACCCGCGCACACGTCGCCAACCAGGGGGCTGAGGCCGTCGACTGCCCCGCCAACGGCGCGCACGACCCCGACGCTGCCGGCGATTTCAAGGGCAACTTCTCGGTCGAGCGCGCCCGCGAACACGTCGAGCGCGTCGGCGCGGAGAACGTCCCCGTCGTCGTCCTGACGATCACGAACAACTCCGCCGCCGGCCAGCCCGTCAGCGTCGAGAACACCCGCGAGGCCGCCGCGTTCGCCGACGAGATAGACGCGACGTTCGTGATCGACGCCTGCCGGTTCGCCGAGAACGCCTACTTCGTCCGCGAGCGCGAACCCGGCTACGGCGACGCCTCCATCGCCGCGATCGCCCGCGAACAGCTCGGCTACGCCGACGCCCTCGTCATGAGCGGCAAGAAGGAGGGGCTGGTCAACGCCGGCGGCTTCGTCGCCGTCGCCGACGACGACCTGTTCGAGCGCGCCAAGCAGCGCGCCATCCTCTACGAGGGGTTCCCGACGTACGGCGGGATGGCCGGCCGCGACCTCGCGGCGATGGCCGTCGGCCTCCGCGAGGCGGTTGACCTCGGCCGCGTGCGTGACCGCGTCGAGCAGGTCCGCGACCTGGGTGAACGGCTCCGCGACGCCGGGATCCCGGTGTACTGGCCGGCTGGCGGCCACGCCGTCTACGTCGACGCCGGCGACCTGCTCTCGGGGATCCCGACCGAGCGCTTCCCCGGGCAGGCGCTGGTCTGCGAGCTGTACCGCGAGGGCGGCGTCCGCGCCGTCGAACTCGGCGAGTTCGCGTTCCCCGGGGTCGACAGGCCGGATCTCGTCAGGCTGGCGCTCCCGCGCCGGACGTACGACCGCGACCACGTCGACCACGTCGTCGAGACGCTCGCGGCCGTCCGGGATCGTGCCGACGCGGTGACCGGCCTCGAAGTGGTCGACGAACCCGAGATGGCCGAACTCCGGCACTTCTCCGCCCGGCTCCAGCCCGTCTGATCCGCCCGGTCCGCCGTCGAACCACCCCCGGCGCGCTCACCCGAGGATCCGGTCGGCCATCGACTGCGATTCGGCTTCCTCCTCTCGCCCGAGGCGCTTCCGCGCGCGGTGTCGGAGCCCGCTCGGCTCCTCTTCCCGGCCGAACTGTCGCCTGACCTCCTTCCGGAGGCGGTCCACGTCGCCGAGCTTCGCCGACCGCCGCTGCTCCGCGCGCTGCAGGACGACGCCGATCCCCAGAAACAGGGCGGCGTCCGCCAGCTCCGACCGGAACCGTCCCCTGTCGCCGCGGACGGCCAGCGCCTTCAGCAGCGACAGCCCGCCGACGGCGAAGTACAGTTTCGCGTCCGTCCCCCCGCCCCTGATCGCGTCCGTGATGGACATGGCGTCCGTTCTACCCCGGGGTCAGGGTTAACGTTTTGCTCATACCGCGTCGCTGACGCTTCAGCTGGCTGATTCCACGCTCTGACGCGTCGCCCCACTCACCGCCCTTTCTCCAGTCGCGCGCCGATCTTGCGCGGCAGGTCGGCGTCCGCGACGGCGTCCTGTACGGCCCCGATGTCGTACTCGACCCGATGCTCCTCGACTGTCAGCGCGTCGAGGTCGAGCACCGCGTACGCCGCCCGCGGGTCGCCGTCGCGGGGCTGGCCGACGCTGCCGGGGTTCATGACGATCCCCTCCTCGTACTGCTCGTGACCTTGGACGTGGGTGTGGCCCATGATCAGGGCGTCCTCCTCGCCCAGCAGGCGCGGCGAGAACTGGTCGGGGTACGTGTAGCGGTCCGGGTCGTCCGGGTGGCCGTGAACGATCTTCACCTGCCCGTCGTACTCCACACGCTCGTCGGGGAGCGCCGCGAGCCACCCGACTTGGTCGTCCGACAGCGTCTCCCGGGCGTGCTCGACGCCCGCCCCCGCCATGCTGTTGAACCGGAACGCGGTGCCCGTCGCCACCGCACGGTCGTGGTTGCCCATCACTGTCGGCACGTCCCGCTCGCGCACCGCCGCGACGCAGTCGGCGTGCCAGGGGTTGTAGCCGACCACGTCGCCGGCACAGACCAGCCCGTCGACGGGCGGCATGTCGTCGAGCACCGTGTGCAGGGCGACGCGGTTGCCGTGGATGTCGGAGATGACGCCCAGTCGCATACGGATCCCGACGCGGGCGCGGCCCTTCAGGCTTGTCCGCCGTGCGGCGGCGGTTCTGCGTCCTGCCCGTCGTCGCTACCCGTCGCCGTTGACCATTGCGGTCTCGAACCCGTCGTCGGTCCGCGCCACGCCGGCGGCGCAGACGGCGTGCTCGAAGTCGAGGTCGTACGCTTTCCGGGCGGCGGCGGGGGCGTCCTCCGCCGCGAAGTCGAACGCTTCCGGACTGTTCTTCTCGTAGGTCGCCACCAGCGTCGGTTCGGTCACGCGCTCGACGAGCAGGGCGTCCTTCCGGACGACGCCGACGTACGCGCCCTCGCCGTCGAGGACGCCCGCTACGCGGGGCGTGTCGTAATCGTCCTTCTCGTAGTCAAGCGAGAGCAGCGCCGCGGCCAGCGCGTCGCGAGCGGGGTAGCCCAGTCCGAGTTTCTCGGTGATCGGGTCGACGTGCGAGCCGTTGCCCAGGACCGCCGCGTCGTCGACGGTGCGCACGCAGTTGTACGCGATGTAGGGGTTGTCCGTCTCCGGGGCGTCCTCGGTCGGGCCGACCGTCAGCGCGCCCTCGCGGCGGTCGATCCGGCGGTTCGGGAACGAGCGGGAGGAGACGCGGTACGCGGCCACGTCCGGGCCGACGACGACGAAGCGTCCGAGGTACATACCTGTGCATCACTCCGGGCGTGAAATAGTGGTGTCGATCCGCATTCGTGTGCTATCGTTGTCCTTCCGAGCGACGGCCGCCGTCCCGAGGTTCAAATACCGGGTCGCGGCAACCGATCACGTGACGACCGAAGCGGACTGCCTCGCGGCGCTTCGCGAGGCCGCGCGGGAACTCGGCGAGTCGCCGACCAAAGCACAGTACGAGGCGTTGGGGTTGACACCCGCGTCCGCGACGATCTTGCGCGTCATGGGTAGCTGGAACGACGCCAAGGAAGCCGCCGGCCTCGAAACGTTCGAACAGGGGTCGTTGAACGAGGGCGAGGTGCAGCCGAAACCGGACGATGTCGATCTGTCCGACGAGGAATGGCGCGAACTGTCCGGCTATCAACGATGGTACCGAAAGAACCGCGAGTCGGAGATCCGGAAGAAGGACCGCCGACGTGCGGAACTCCGCCGGTGGCTACACGTGTACAAGCGGGACAGCTGTGTCTGCGAGCGCTGCGGCGAGGGAAGTCCGGCCTGTCTCGATTTCCACCATCCCGGGGAGAAAGATATCGGGGTCTCGACAATGATCGTGTACGGGTACTCGAAGGAAAACATCAGAGACGAGATCGACCGGTGTACCGTTCTCTGTGCGAACTGCCACCGCAAGGAACACTACTCCGTCCCTGCCGGGGTCGAGTCCACCGTCGAATAGCGGCGGAAGACATTCGACTTCGCAACACTCAAATACGGATGCCCGCTATCAATAGCTGCGCACTCGAACGCGACGCTACGAGTCCCGTGGGGTAGCGGCCAATCCTGAAGCCTTCTGGGGGCTTCGACACAGGTTCGAATCCTGTCGGGACTACTTCTTCGATTCCACGCCGACCAGCCCGGCGGCCGCCTACCGCATCTCCTCGCCGCCGTTGACGTTCAGCGTCTCGCCAGTGACGAAGCCGGCGTCACGGAGATACGCGACGGCGTCGGCGATCTCCTCTGGCCGGCCGAACCGCTCCAGGGGGATGTCGGCCAGCTCCTCGCGCTTCTCCTCGGGGGTGCGGTCGGCGGTCATGTCGGTCTCGACGTGGCCGGGTGCGACGGCGTTGACCCGGACGTCGGGCGCGAAGTCCGCGGCGTGGCTCCGGACCAGCGAGAGCAGCGCGCCCTTCGAGGCGGCGTAGTGGGCTTCGATCGGCGCGCCGGTGTGGGCCAGTATCGAGGAGATGGCCGTCACCGAGGGGTCGTCGTCGGAGTCGCGGAGGTGCGGCAGGGCGGCCTTCGTGACGGCGAACGCGGAGTTGACGTTCACGTCCATCACGCGGTCGAAGTCCGCGGGATCGAGGTCCTCGGTGTAGACGTGCTGGTCGATCCCGGCGTTGTTGACGACGTGGTCGACGCCGCCGAACGCGTCGGCGGTCCGGTCGACGAGCCGCGCCGCATCCTCGGGGTCCGACACGTCAGCGCCCACGACGACCGCTTCCTGCCCGCGCTCGGCGACGGCGTCGGCGACGGCCCGGGCTGCGCCCTCGTTCGTGTGGTAGTTCACCGCCATATCGTAGCCGTCCGCGGCGAAGCGGAGCGCGATTGCCTTCCCGATCCCCCGCGACGACCCGGTGACGACTGCTGCTGGCATGGCCGGTACGTCGGGCGGGCAGGGCTTGTATCCCCGGGGCGGCGAGCGAACCACCACAAGACTCATTCCACGGGCGTCGAAGGCCGGATCCAGAGCCATGCCACCGACCGTCGCCGTCGCGCACTATCCGGAGGGTGCCGGCCACGCCACGCGGATGCTCGCCGTCGCCGACGCCATCGCGGACGCCGGAGCGACCGTCCGGATGGCGGGCGGCGGCGCGGGCACGGAGTTCGTCGCGCTCAACGGCTACGACGAGTTCGAGCCGACGAACGTCGACTTCATCGACACGTATCAGGGCGGGTCGACGTGGCGGGTGGCGAGCCAGAGCCTTCCCGCGAGCCTCGCCCGGATCGCCGACTACCGGGCGTGGCTGCGCGAAACCGACCCGGACGCGCTGGTCACCGACGACATGTTCGCGGCGATGGCGGCGTCGCGCTGTGACGTGCCGCTGTACGTGCTGAAACACGACATGCCCGGGCTGTACCGCGACCGGATCGAGCGGACCGGCGCGCGGTTCCACACGTCGTTCCAGCTGTCGGCGACGCGGGAGTTCTTCTACCCGGTCGTCTGGCCCGAATCCGGGGTCGATCCGTCGGGGGCGACGCGTATCCCGCCGGTGGCGCTGGAAGGCGATGCCGAGGACGGCGAGGACCGCGAGAGCGCGGACGTGGTAGTCGTCCCGAGCCACTACTCGGAGCTGGGCCGCATCGCCACGCAGCTCCGCCGGCAGGGACACGACGTAATAAACGTGGCCGACGACGACTGGGACCCCGTCCCGTCGCTGCTTCCGTACATCCGCGACGCGGACGCCGTCGTCTGCTCGGGCTACTCCACGATCATGGACGCCGCGGTGGCCGGAACGCCCTGCGTCGTCCACCCGGCGACCGACGAGCAGGACGCCGTCGCGGACTGGCTGGAGCGGTTCGACGTGGACGGCTTCGCCGTCGCCGAGGAACCGCTCGACGTGTTAGACGCCGTCGCCGACCCGCCGGACGCCCCGTCGTTCGGGAACGGCGCGGCGTACATTGCCGAGACGGTCCTGAACGACCTCCGTGACCCGGACCCGTACGCCGCGCCGGAGCCCGACGACCCGGCGGACGCCCCGGACGCGCCCGACGTGTCGACCGCCTCCCGCCTCGGCACCGTCGCCGCGGTGCCGACGCTCTGTGCCGTCGTCCTGTCGACGGCGGGCGGGGCGGCGTCGCCGCTGCAAGCGATCGCCGGCCTCGCGGCTGCGGGCCGTCGCGTGTCCGCCGCCGGACGGCGGGCGGGCATCGCTGCCCTCGGGGCCGGGCGGCGCGTCGCGGAAGTGGCTGCAGGCGGGACGCGTCGTGCCGCAGAAGCGGTCGCTGCCGGAGCGCGTCGCGCCGGCGGAGCGGCTGCAGGCGGGGGGAAAACTGCGACGGGTCGCGCTGCCGACGCCGCGGGAACGGCGGCCGCCGCGGTCGGCGCGGCCGGCCGCGCACTCGCTCGTCGGTGCCGGGCCCTCGCCCGTCTCGCGCCGTCGCGACCGTAGCGCCCGGCGTCGTCGTACCGCAGCGATCGCCTGCTGTCGCCGTGACGCGCCGACTGTGTTCCACGATACCTAGTGACGAATTACCACTTTACGGCTCGGCGACATACCGCCGGCCGTGACCGAACTCGAAGCCCACTACGAGGCGGCGGTGGAGCGCCGCGGCTACGACCGCGTCGACGGGCCGTTCGGCGACCTGTCGGCGTCGTACTCCCGGGAGCGGTTCGCGTTCGCGGACGACGCCGACGCGCTCGCCGCGGCATCGCCCGAGGACACGCTCGTCTCGGTCGGTGTCTCGCCCACGGGCACGCCCCACGTCGGGACGCTGGGGCAGATCCGGACGGCGATCGACTGCCAGCGCGCCGGCTTCGACGTGCAGCTGGCGGTCGCCGACCAGGTGGTGTACAACGCCGGCGGGGGCGACGCCGCGACGCTCCGCGAGCGCGCCGAGCGGTACCGGCGGTTCGCCGCGGCCCGCGGCTTCGACGCCGACGACGGGCGGCTGTACGTCCAGAGCGAGGCCGACGACGTGTTGCGTGCGGCGTTCCGCCTCGGGCGGACCTACGACCCCGACGCGGGCGAGGAGTGGGACGAGTCGACTGCGTTCGAGGAATCGCTCGCCACGGCGTACGACGACGCCGATGACCCCTCGGACGACCGGGACGATACCCCCGACGACTCGCCCGACGCGACCGATTTCTCCGGATCGCTGTGCGGCCTGCTCATGGCGGCCGACACCGTCGGGCCGCTGGCCGACGACTTCGGTCCCGAGAGGACGTACGACCGCGTCGTGCTGGCGCTCGGCGCGGACAACGTCGGGATGGCCCGGCGGTTCGACGCGGTACGCGAGCGGGCCGGCGTCGACGGACGCGTCGTCGGCCTGTTCTCCCGGCTCGTCCCCGGCGTCGACGGGACCCCGAAGATGTCGAAGGGGATCGACGGGTCTGGCATCCACCTCGGCATGTCTCCGGACCGGATCCGCGAGCGCGTCACCGATCCGGTGCTGGACGCGGACCGCCCGTCCGAGTCGGTCGTCTTCGAGATGCTGCGGCTGGTGCCGCCCGGCGACGGCGATGCTCCGGGCAATCTGCGCGACGCCTGCGCCGCGGGGGACGCCCGCTGGCGCGACGCCGTCGACGAGTGCGCCGACCACCTCGCGGCGGCCGCCGAGGCGTGGCAGGGGACTGCCAGCATCCGACCCGACGGCCCCGAGGCGACCCGGTAACACCGACGTAACGCGGTGGCATCGCCGCCGCCGAACGCTCAAGTGGTTTCCGGACGAATCTGGTTGTGTAATGCAACTGGATGCAGACGCCGACCAGCACCGCGTATCGCTCGCAACCGACGCCTCCGCCGCTGAGGTGACGAACTGATGGCCGCCACCAGCGTGCTCGTGACGGGCGCGACGGGGAACCAGGGCGGCGCGGTCGTCGACCACCTGCTCGCCGCCGACGCCGAGTTCGACGTCCGCGGGCTGACCCGCGACGCGTCGAGCGACGCGGCGTCCGCCCTCGAATCCCGCGGCGTCACGATGGTCGAGGGCGACCTGCACGACCCCGACTCGTTCCGAGCCCACGTCGCAGACGCCGACGCCGTCTTCGCGGTGACGAACTTCTGGACGCAGGGGTACGAGGCGCAGGTCGAGCAGGGCGAGAACCTCGCCGACGTGGCCGCCGACGAGGGCGTCGAGCAGTTCGTGTTCAGCGGCGTCGGGAGCCACGAGCGCGACACGGGCGTCCCGCACTTCGACTCGGCGTGGGACATCGAGCAGTACGCCCAGGACCTTGACCTGCCGCTGACGGTACTCCAGCCGGTGTTCTTCTACCAGAACCTGGAGGCGTTCGCCGAGGACATCGTCGAGGATGGCACGGTCGCGCTCCCGCTTGCGGAGGGCGTCTCGCTCCAGATGGTCGACGTGGACGATGTCGGCCGCGCCGCCGCCGTCGCCCTCGAGCGCCCCGACGAGTTCGTCGGCGAGCGCTACGAACTGGCCGGCGACGACCTGACGCTCGCGGAGACGGCCGCGGTGCTCTCCGAGGTCACCGGCGTCGACGTGGACGCGTACAACGTCCCCATCGAGGACGCCTACGAGGACTTCGGCGAGGAGTTCACCGTGATGTGCGAGTGGTTCAACGAGGTCGGCTACGACGCAGACATCGACCAACTCGCCGAGACGTTCGGCTTCGAGTTCACGACGCTGCCCGAGTACCTGCGCGACCACGGCTGGGCGGAGAAAGAGGGCATGGCCGCCGTCCCCGGCTGGGTCAAGGCGATGCAGTAACGTCGGTCACACTTCTTCGATCAGGTGAACTGCTTCGGGGGCGACTGCGAGCGCCACCGTCGCGCCGCGCTCGACCCCGGCGCGCTCGAATTCGGTCGCGCCGACCGCCGCAGTGACCGCCACGTCCGCACCGTCGATGGCCACCGTCACGCGGTACTCGTCGCCTTCGTGGAGCCACCGGGTGACGGTACCGTGGAGCACGTTCCCGCCGTCGGGTTCGCTTACCGAGCCGCCGGCCCCCTCAAGGCGGATCCGTGCGGGCCGGACGCAGGCCGTCACGGACGCCCCGGCTGGCGCGTCCCGCGCCGAACGGATGGTCCGGTCGCCCAGTGCGAGCGCGACGCCGTCGCGATCGCGCTCGACGACGCGCGCCTCGAACACGTTCTCGCTGCCGGTGAACCGCGCGACGAACGGCGTCGCCGGGCGGTCGAGCACGCCCGAGGGCGTGTCGACCTGTTCGATTTCGCCGTCGCGCATCACAGCCACGCGGTCGCCGACCGCCGTCGCGACGCGGCGGTCGTGGGTCACGAGCACCGTCGGGACGCCGATCGAGTCGAGCGCGTCGTGGAGCGCCTCGCGGAGGCGGCGGCGGACCGGCGCGTCGAGGTTCGCCAGCGGCTCGTCCAGCAGGAGCGCGTCGGGGTCGGCCGCGAGCGCCCGGGCGAGCGCGACGCGCTGGCGCTCGCCGCCCGACAGCGCCGTTGCCGGGCGGTCCAGCACCTCCGCGACCTCCAGTGTCGCGGCCAGGTCTTCGACGCGCTCCGGCCCTGCCCCGGCGTACGCGACGTTCTCGCGGGCGGTCATGTGCGGAAAGAGCGCGCCGTCCTGGAACACGACGCCGACGCCGCGCTCCTCGGGCGGGCGGCCGTCGATGCGGCGGCCCGACAGCGAAACTTGCCCGCCGTCCGGGTCGAGCGTGCCGGCGACCAGCCCGAGCAGCGTCGTCTTCCCGCAGCCGGACGGGCCGAGGACGGCCAGCACCTCGTCGTCGACCGACAGGTCCACCGGCCCGAGCCGGAAGCCGTCGAACGCCTTCGTGAGGTTTCGGACGGCGAGCATGGTCAGGCCAGTGGGTTCGAGCCGAGGGCGTTCAGCGCGGCGAGCGTGGCGACGGCGACGCAGACGAGGACGACCGCGACCGGGAACGCGGCGTCGATCCCTGCGGTGGTAAAGGACACCCAGATCTGGACCGGCATCGTCCGGGGGTAGTACGCGAGCATGATCGTCGCGCCGAACTCCCCGAGCGCCCGGGCGAAGGCGAGGGTGATCCCGGCGAGCACGCCCGGCCACGACAGCGGGAGCGTCACGCGCCGGAACGTCGTCAGCCGCCCCTTGCCCAGCGACCGCGACGCGTGCTCCAGGCTCGGGTCGACGCTCTCGAACGCCGCTTTCGCCGTGACGACGACGAACGGCGACGCGACGAACGTCTGTGCGAGCACGACGCCGACGAGCGAGCGCGTCAGCGGCAGGCCGCTCGCGGCCGCCAGTTCGCCGAGCGCGGTGCCGGGGCCGACCACGGTGAGCAGGAGCATCCCGCTGACCACCGGCGGGAGGACGAGCGGCAGCACGACGGCGGCGGTGACCAGCGTCGCGGCCCGGCCGTCGGCGCGGGCCAGCCAGTACGCCAGCGGCAGGCCGAGCGCCGTGGCGACCGCGGTGCTGGCGGCGGCGGCCGTCACGGAGGTCCGCACGGCGGCGAGGACCCGCGGCGTCGTCAACTGTTCCCAGACGGCCGCCGGCGGCTGTGCCACCAGCAGCGACGCGAGCGGGACGAGGTAGTACAGCAGGAGGACGCCCCCGAGCGCGAGGGCGACGGCCAGCGGGTCGAGCCGCCGTCCGGCGGCCTCAGAGCGCGTCGGGAACATCGCCCCTGTACCGCGGGTAGTTCGCGGGCGCTCCGAAGCCGAACTCGTCGAGGTACGCCCCGGCGACGTGCGTCTCGAACGCGTCGACCGCCGGTTCGGCGTCCCGGCGGAGCGTCGCCGCGTAGCTGATCGGCCCGCCCCGGACCGTCTTGCCGCCCGGCAGTTCGTACGTCGCGGTCGCGTACTCGTCGGCGCGGTCGGGGTCGCTCAGGTCGACTGCCGGCGGGAGGGCGACGAAATCGTATCCGCGGTCGAGGGCCATGCTCCGATAGGTGAACGCGGCGTCGACCCCGCCCGTCTCGAACTGGCTCAACAGCTGCGTCTCGGGGTACACCTGGTCGCGCTCCGGGATCGCCGTGCGGAGGTCCGCGTCCGTCCCGTAGTGCTCGGTCGCCAGTTCCAGCGCGAACAGGGTGCGGTAGCCGAGCGGGTCGAGGTCGGGGTCCGTCCGGCCGAGCGACACGCCGCCGTTCAGGAGGGGTCGGTACCACCCCTCGCGGCCGGCTTCCGCGACGCGCCGGCCGCCCTCGCTGTCGCCGTCGTACGCCAGCACGACCGCGTTGGTGGCGAACTCCGCGTACCAGTCCGGGTGGAGCGGCCCGTCGAACAGCGCTGTGTCCGCAAGCGTCACGATGTCGGGGTCCTTCGCGCCCTCCGCGACGAGCCGGGCCGCCCGCGCGGAGCCGTGTGCCTCGACCCGGAGCGGGGCATCGACGCGCTCGCGGAGCCCGTTCTCCAGCGCGTTCTGGAGGCTCCCGGCGGCCAGCACGGAGACGGCGTCGCCGCCGCCGGACACCGCCCCGCAGCCCGCCAGCCCGGCGACGCCGCCCGCTGCGGCCGAGAGCAGCGTCCGTCGCCCGACGCGGTCGTCGCCGTCCATGGATGTGCAATCGAAACGGTTCGACCTAAAGCTTATCCCAAACGGTTTCGTTTGATCCGCCATGCCGACCGCCGAGGACACCGCGCTGACCGACCGGCAGGTCGAGGTGCTCGAACTCCGGGAGGCGGGCCTCACTCAGCGCGAGGTCGCCGAGCGCCTCGGGACGACCGCCTCGAACGTGAGCGCGATAGAGCGCGCCGCCCAGGAGAACGTGGGACAGGCCCGGCGGACGCTCGAACTGGTGCGGACGCTCCGGTCGCCCGTCCGCTTCACCGTCGACGCCGGGACGTACTTCGAGGACCTCGTCGACGCGGTGTACGACCACGGCGACGAGGCCGGGATCAAGGTGGACTACTGCACGCCCGAACTGAACGCCCACCTGTACGGCGAACTGGAGGACCACGTCGCCGACAGCCGCCTCGACACGGCGGTCGAGGTCGGCCTGACGGAGGACGGCGAGGTGAAGGTGTACGTCGACGGGGCGTAGCGCGCCGGAGTCACTCGCCCCCGTCCTGTGCCGGCAGCAGGAGGAACAGCAGTGCGGCGACCGCCGTGACGACCGCGAGCAGGTAGAACGACTCGTCGAGCAGCCCGCGGTCCGACAGCACCCCCACGACAGTCGAGCCGCTGGCCCCGAGCAGGAAGAAGACCGTCCGCAGGAACCCCCACGCCGTCCCGGTGCCCTCGGGCGGCAGCGCGTCGATGATGTACGCGTTCATCACCGGCTGGACCGCCATCTGCCCGGCGAGCAGGGCGACCACGGCGGCGACGGGAACCAGCCCGCCGACCCACGGGAGCGCGGCCAGCGTCGCCACGGTCGCGGCGGTCACGACGGCCATCACCGCCCGCGTCCCGTAGCGGTCGACCGCGTCGCCGCCGGCCAGCTGGAACGCCGCGCCGGCGACGAACAGGAGCGCGAACAGCGCGCCGGCGACGCCCTGGCTGAGCTCCTTCGCCCGGATGAGGTACGTCGGGAGGAAGGCGGTCAGCGCCTGGAACGTGAACAGCATGAGCGTCAGGGCCGCGACGGCCGTCACGACCTGCCGGTCCGCGAGCGCGCGGCGGAGCGTCCGGGCGAGCGGCGCGTCGGCGTCGTCGCTCCCCTCGCTCCCCGTATCGGCCGGAACGTACCGCCACGTCGCGACGGCGGTGGCGAGAAACAGCGGGACGGCCAGCCCGACGCCGAGCCGCCAGCCGTCCGTCGACCCCTCCGCGAGGAGGCTGGCGACGAAGGGAAGCGCTGCCGACCCGAGGCTCCCGGCGGCGAGCGTGATCCCGAACGCCCGGCCCGGCGTCGGCGCGAACAGGTTCGAGAGCGCGATGCCTCGCGGCGGCCCGAACAGCCCCGTCCCGAGCCCGAACAGCGCGCAGGCGACGAGGAAGACGGCGAAGACGGGTGCGACCGCGGTCGCGGCCAGGCTCCCGCCCGCGAGCACGAGGCTGACGGCGAGCAGCGTCCGCTCGTCCACCCGGTCGGCGAGCGCCCCCGCGGGGAACTGCATCACGCCGTAGCCGACCCAGATGACGGAGACGGCCAGCCCCGCGGTCGCGTCGTCGATGTCGAACGCCGTCCGCACCTGCGGCAGGATCGCGGGCAGCAGGAAGCGCGCGCCCAGCGTGAGAAACCAGCCGACCGCCAGCGCGGTTAGCGCCGGTACGAGGCTGTCGTCCGTCCGGTCCCGTGAGTCCACGTTGCCCGAGGATCCTCGGCCGGCGGACAAGAAATCACGGATCGCGGAACCGCGGCGCGCGTCCCGTCGCTAGTCGGCGTCGACGACGGTCGACACGCGGGCGTTCTCCTTCAGCCGGATCCCCGCGCCGCCGACCGACAGCGGCACCGGCCCGAGTTCCGCGACGGTCATCGTCGGGTGGCTGGCCCCGCGCTCGCGCAGTTCGCGTCGCGGCTGGACGGTCAGCGCCGCGTCGCCGGCGACCGACTCGTTGTACGCGACGAGGTACTGCCCCGCCTCCAGGTGCCACCACTCGTAGTCGTCGTCCTCGTTGCGCCACGTGCGCTCGTGGGGCGTGCGCTCGGCGTCGGTCAGTTCGCCGCCGCCGAAGTCGACGCGGCCGGGCGCGGTCACCTCGTACACCTCGCTCACGGTGAGGTCGACGCCGTCGTCGTGGACCTGCGTCGGTTCGTGGAGCAGTCCGTCGACGTGGCTCGCGATGTCGTCGGTCATCGCCCGACAGTACGGCCCGCCCGGAGGAAAAAGTGGCCGTCGTTGCGGCCGGGAACCGCCGGCGATGCGTCCGGACCGACGCTGCGCTCTACGCGTCGCCTTCCAGCACCGCCGTTTGCTCCTGGTACCGGTTGCGGATGGTGACCTCCGTCACCTGCGCGACCTCGGCGACCGCGCGCTGGGTCTGCTTCTCGTCGCAGTCCAGCGACGCGGTGTAGATCGCTGCCGCGGCGAAGCCGGTCGGCGACTTGCCGGAGTGGAGCCCCTCCTTCGCGGTCCGCTCGACGATCTCGCGGGCTCGCGTCCGGACGCTCTCGCTCACCTCTAGCTCCGAGCAAAAGCGCGGGACGAACTGCTTCGGGTCGACCGGCTTCATCTCCAGCCCGAGCTCCTGGGAGATGTAGCGGTACGTCCGGCCGATCTCCCGGCGGTCGACGCGGGACACCTCGCTGATCTCCTCCAGGCTCCGGGCGATCCCCTCCTTGCGGCAGGCGGCGTACAGCGTCGCGGTCGCGACGCCCTCGATGGACCGGCCCCGGATGAGGTCTTTCTCCAGGGCCTTCCGGTACATCACGCTCGCTATCTCCCGGACGAACCGCGGGACGCCCAGCGCCGATGCCATCCGGTCGATCTCGGAGAGCGCCTGCTTGAGGTTACGTTCGCCGGCGTCGCGGGTCCGGATCCGGCGCTGCCACTTGCGGAGCCGGTGGAGCTGGCCGCGCTTCTCCGAGCCGATCGACCGGCCCTTCGCGTCCGTGTTGCGCCAGTCGATGTCGGTCGTCAGTCCCTTGTCGTGCATGGTCTCAGTCGTCGGCGCGCCGACGCGGGACTTCTGCTGGCGCTCCTCGTGGCTGAACGCGCGCCACTCGGGGCCGTAGTCTATCGCCTCCTCGTCGACGACGAGCCCGCAGTCGTCACAGACCAGCTCCCCCCGGTCGGGGCTCTGGACGAACTGGTCGGCCCCACACTCCGGGCATTCCGACTCCGACTCCGTGTTCTCCGGTTCTATCTCGGCGCGACGACCGCTTCGGTGTGTGTTGAGGCGTGACATTGTATCTCGGCGAGGGCGGCGGCTGCCGGCGTCCAGGCGACGACCGAAAAACGCCCCCGACGCTGCCGGCGGTCCCCGTCCCCTCTTCTGCTTTCGCGTTACCGATAGCCACCCTTTGTTATGAACCCGCTATGCTAACCGGGCTGAACACAACGGCTCGTTACCGGTTCTACCGCGCCCATCCCCGCCTGCCGCCCGCGACAGCCGGGGGTTTGTCGTGACCTACGGAGCGGTAGGTGCGGGTTTCACCCGACGGTCGTCGTCCGTTGCTGTCAGTTACGCTTTTGCGCGTTCTACCAGACACTTGACGGAGCAGTAGTAGTGCTCGATTTGCTCCTGACTGCCCTTGAACTCCATCGGCTTGACGACCACGACGTGGGTGTCGTCCTCGGTCGCTATCTCCTCGGTGCAGTTGTTACACTGTGGCATCCGATCCCCCTCCGGCGCTGTCCGTTCCCCGACGAGCATTGTCCCCTGTGATCATGCCTCGACCCGAGTAAAACGTCAATCGTAAAACAACTTACGGTCGGGGCGATGCGCTACTCGTCGCGGTCGTACGCGCCGGCCCGGTCCAGCCGACCGCGCGCCTCCAGCACCGACGGCGTGCGACAGACGCCCGGCGCACCCGTGGCCTGCGGCACCGCGCAGTTGTTGCAGCTTTCACAGACCGCCCGCCCCCCGTCGCTGTCCAGCAACCGCGCCCCCAGTCGCGGCTCGGCGTAGAACGGGCGGCCCACCCCCACGGCGTCGCAGGCGTCGCCGAGCAGACCGTCCATCTCCCCGCGCCCCCGGATCCCGCCCTCCGCCAGCACCGGCACGTCGACACGCGCCCGGACGCGCCCGCAGAAGTCGGCGTTCCACGCCGGTTCGAAGTCGTACTGCAGCGACTGCAGCCGGTTCAGCGCGGCGACGATCCGCGCCCGGAGCCGGCTCCCGAACGCCGCCGCGTAGCCCGCGGAAAAGCGGTCGTCCTCCCACGCGCGCTTCGGATACTCGCCGCGGACGATGCTCATGTCCCAGACGACCGACCCCTGCACCGGCACCACCGCGTCGTAGCCGACCGCCGCGGCGCGCTCGGCGATCCGGACGCCGTCGTCGAGCGAGAGACGCCGCCGCACCACCGGCGGCGCGGCCGTCTCCGCCGGCACCTTCGTCACCAGCGGTACGTCGCCGGCCCGCTCGCGGATCTCGTCGTGGAGGACCTCCAGAAACCGCGTTCGCGCCCGGAGCGACCCGCCGAACTCGTCGTCCCGGCGGTTGTAGAACGGCGAGAGGAACTGCTGGACGATGCCCATGTTCGCGCCGGCGATGTGGATGCCGTCGTAGCCCGCGTCGACGAGGCGTTCGGCTGCTCGGCCGAAATCGGCGGCGAGTTCGTACACCTCGGCGGTCGACAGGACGTGCGGGTCGTAGGCGAGAAAGCCCAACCTATCCAGCGCCCGCAGTTGCCACGGGGGCCGCGAGACGGCGAGTTGCTCCAGCCCGGGATGTTTCTCGCGGTACTCGGCGTGCCACGTTTCCATGCTCCGAAGCCCGCCGTGTTCCAGCTGCGCGAAGATCCGGCCGCCGTGGTCGTGGACCGCGTCGGCGACTGCCGACAGCCCAGCAACGAACTCGTCGTCGTGGACGCGCGTCATCCCCGGCGCGGCACAGCCCCCCTCGCCGCGGACGATGGTCGCGCCCTGGAAGATCAGCCCGACGCCCGACTCGGCGGCCGGTTCGAGTTCCGCGACCAGCCGGTCGGCGGCGTCCGACCCGTTGCCCGCACACTCCAACAGCGGCGCGCGGTAGAGGCGGTTCGGGAGGGTGCAGTCGCCGATTTCCAGCGGTGTGTCGAGATCTATCGCCATGGCGTGATAGCTGTCCGTCCGTTCATTGTGGCCGAAACGGCGTTACGCTTTGCCCGAATCCACCGGCTATTCACGATACGGTACGGTAGCGTTTCCGCCCCGGTCTGCCCGTACTGCGGTGATCTCGATCACGTATCCGTCTTTACGGACGTACAGATGCGGCGAGCCGTCCGGTTTACGATCGCTAAACTCGCTCATTGCCGCCGTTTCGTCCTCCGGCACGACGAAAATGCTGGACCCGTTTTCCGTCGCGTTTTGCCGTAGCATTCTATCGACGATCCCTCGAATCGCACCGTCCGCCGTGAACTCGGAATCGGAGTAGTTCACGACCTTCTCTTCCGCCACCCCATCGACGATGCGAACGGAAAACGCCTCGTTGGCAGGTTCGGCCTCGGTCGGGGTATCGCCTGCCGTCATGCACCCGGCGACAGTCGACAGCAGTAGCAGCGCGATAATTCCGAGCGCCTTCTTCATCGTGTAAAAACCGCTCCGGACCTGCCGAGTGTTTTGTGGTGGCGCTACTTCTCGACCTCCAGCAGCGCCACGCGCTCGCGGACCAGATCCGCCAGCGCGGCGTCCGTTGCCGTGCGCTCAGCGTCGGTCACGTCGAAGAACTCCCGTAGCAGTTCCTCGTCGGCGTACTCCACGCCGACGGCCGGCTCGGGGTCGATGTCGAGTCGCTCGCGGACGGCGTCGGCCGCGCCGGCCTCGTCGCCGCCGTCGACCAGCACCACCGCCGGCCCCTCGCCCTCGTCGACGCCCATCGCGAGCGCCCGGTTGATCTGCCGCCGGCCGGCCGCGTACAGCAGGATCTCGACGCCGCGGTCCCGGGCGACGTTCTCGCCGCGCTCGATCGCCCGGTCGGCCAGTTCGACGGCGCGTTCGAGGTGATCGCGCCCGGCGACGTAGCGCGCGTCGAACGCCTGCACCGTCGCGCCGAACTCGTCGCCGATGGCGTCCAGTTGCTCGACCAGTTCGTCCACGTCCGCGACCGTGAGTCGTCCCTCGACCAGTTCCATCAGAAATCACCCAGGCTCGCCTGCCCCGCGTCGTCCGACTCGGCGGCGTCCCGCGCGGCGGTGCCGTCGTCCGTCTCGGCTTTCGCGTCGTCGCCCGGTTCGTCGCTGTCGCCCCCCGCGCCCTCGGCCGGCTCGACGCCGTCCATCGACGCGTCCTCGCGGCCGGCGTTTTCGAGCACGTTCTCGGCGGTCTTCCGACGGCCCCGCAGCGCGCCGAGGACGACGCCCTTGTCGGCCTCGCGGAGTTCGGCGCGGGTCTCGATCCCGGCGTCGTACAGCCGCCGCGCACGCTTGCGACCGACGCCGCGGACGCCGGCGAGGTCGAGCAGTTCGTCGCCGACGCCGTACTCGACGCGCTTGCGGGCCTCGCGGACCGCCGGCTCGTGGCCCACCTCGAGTTCGTTCGCCAGCTGCTCGGCGGCGTTTAACAGCCACTCGGCGGTGTCGACCTTCCCGCGGATGTCGCCGGGACCGACGCCGTAGCGCTCGGCGACCCGGTCCTCGTCGACCTCCTCGGCCCAGTCCTCTAGCAGGCGGGCGGTTTTGAGCGCCGAGAGCCAGTCCTCGAAACGGCCCTCCTCGAACTCGCTGGGCGTCGGGCCGAGCAGTTCGCCCTCGCGCTCGTAGCAGAGTTCGGTGTACTCCTCGCGGTCGCCCGACCGGAGGTACAGCTCGTACATGTCCGGCGTGCGGGCGACGAGGTGGTAGAGCCCGAGCGCGGTCGGGCGTTCCTCGACGGCGCGCAGGCCGTCGACGATCTCCGCGGCGCTCATCGGGTCGAGGTAGAGCCGCGAGACGGTGTGCCCGAGGTTCGTCGCGTCGAGCGTCTCGCCCCCGTCGGCGTGGTCGCGCTCGATGAACTCGTTCCGTTCCAGATACTCCAGCACGTCGTCGGTCACCTGCTCCAGTCGCCCCGGCTCCGCCGACTGCGAGGCGTACAGCGTACGCTCGAGGAAGTCGAGCAGTTCCCGCCGGGACCGGGCGAAGCCGGTTGCGACCGTCGCCAGCACGTGGGTCCGCAGCGCCGGCTCCGCCGCGAGCTTCGACCGGACGGGTTCGGGGTCGGCGTACACGTAGCGGTCGAACAGGTCGTCCAGTTCGTCGTGGTCGTCGGTGATCAGGACGGCCTCGCCGTACGGGTCCATCCCGGGCCGGCCCGCCCGGCCCATCATCTGGTGGACCTCCAGCACGTCGAGCGGCTGCATGCCGCCCGCGGTGCCGTCGTAGCGCCGCCAGTCCCGGACGACCACCCGACGACTCGGCGTGTTCACGCCCGCCGCGAGCGTCGGCGTCGCGCTGATGACCTTCAGCAGGCGGTCGCGAAAGGCGTCCTCGACGAGCGCGCGGTGCTCGCTCGCCAGTCCCGCGTGGTGGAACGCCGCGCCGCGCTCGACGGCCGCTGCCAGGTCCTCGCTCGTCTCCGTGTCGCTCACGTCCCGGATCTCCGCGGCGACGGCGGCCAGTTCGTCGCGCTCGTCGTCGGTGAGGTGGGGCTCGACCGTGTTCGCGAGCCGCCGCGCCGCCGCCTCCGCGTTGCGCCGGGAGTTGACGAACACGAGCGTCGAGCCGTCGTCTTCGAGCGTGTCCCGGACGACCGCGGCGGTCTGCTTCTCGCCGCCCTGCACCTCCAGCTCGCGCTGCGTGCCGTCGTCGAGGTGGAGCGCGTTCCCGTAGTGGACTCCCTTCTTCAGGTCGATGGGCCGCCACGTCGTGTCGACGAGTTCGGCGTCGAGCCACTCCGCGATGTCCTCGGCGTTGCCGACGGTCGCCGACAGCGCAACCGTCTGGAGGCCGGGGTTCAGCTGGCGGAGCTTCGCCAGCGTCACCTCCAGCGTCGGGCCGCGTCCCGCGTCGTCGATCAGGTGGACCTCGTCGGCGACGACGCAGGACAGGTCCTCGATCCACGACGCGCCGTTGCGCACGAGCGAGTCCACCTTCTCGCTGGTGGCGACCACGATGTCTTTCGTCGCAAGCCAGTCGCCGTCGCTCTCGTAGTTGCCCGTCGAGACGCCGACGGAGACGCCGTACTCCTCGAACGCCTCGAACTCCGCCTGCTTCTCGCTGGCCAGCGCCCGGAGCGGGACGATGTACAGCGCCGTCCCGCCCTCCCGGATCGACGACAGCATCGCCAGCTCCGCGATCAGCGTCTTCCCGCTCGCGGTCGGGACGCTCGCCACCACGTTCTCGCCCTCGGTGACGCCCGCCTCGACGGCCGCGGCCTGCGGGGGGTACAGCTCCTCGATCCCCTCTTCCTGCAGGTGGTCCGTGACGCCGGGCGGCAGCCCCGACAGGTCCGCCGTTTTCATTGCCCCTCCGTAGACGCGTCCCGCGGTTTAAACTGTCGGGTGTGTCGCTGGGGTCCTCCGTTCGCCTCTCGGTGTCGCCGGTGACTCCGTCTGCGACCGCGACCATCCAATTTTGTATCGTGATATGTGGTTTATCGAGGCTGGATCGGCGGCGATGTTCACGTACGCACCACCACGGTCAGTATCTCCGTCGTAGCAGCAGCGTTCCGGTGGACGGCGGACGGTCCCGGAGTTCGAGGAACCGGCCGCACCGCGCCCAAGCGCGAAACGACTCGCCGGTCCTGGGCGGGCGAGTTGGTGTCCCACCGGACATGGTCTCCTCGATGAACCGTGTCGGAATCCACTAACCGATGTGCCCCCGGCGTGCCCCCCGTTCCGCGGACCCGGAGTGGACCGACTGGGTAGTGTCGGCGAGACGCACGCTCGCCAGTTCTTCATCTCTCGGGAGCCGCGCCGACCGGCTCTTGGAGAGTCCGTAGTTCGATCGCTTCTCCGTGGGCTCCAGCCGAGAGCGGTGTTCGTCCGGGGGCGTTGATTCGTGCTTGCCCTCTTCCCGCGCGACCGGGAGGCACATCGGATCGCCACGCTGGACTGGGTAGCCGGACCGGAGCGAACTATCGGGTCCTGATCCGACACCTCGCCCGGTAGGCTACATTAAACTATATAACGATATACAAAACTGACCACTACCGCCCGTCAGTCCCTGTCGCTTCGAGGAAGTTCCGGAACAGGACACGGGTACGGAGCGACTCGCGGTAGTTCGCCGCCGTGACGGTCGCAAGCGCCTCGACGCGGTCGTCCTCGGACGCGGTCACGTCGCCCAGCAGCGTCCGGGCGAACTCGGGGTCTACCTCCGGATGGAACTGGATCGAGACGTTTCGCCCCGCCCGGAGCGCCTGCACGCCGCGGTCGTTGCTGGCCAGCACCGTCGCGTCGGGCGGCGGGTCGACGACGGCGTCGCCGTGACAGGCGAAAGCCGTCAACTCGGCCGGTAAGCCGTCGAACAGCGGATCGTCGGGACGGTCGACCGTGAGCGTCCGGTAGCCCAGTTCCGGGTCGCGCATCCGCGCGACGGTGCCGCCGAGCGCGTCTGCGATGATCTGGTGGCCGAAGCAGACGCCGAAGATCGGCACGTCGCTGTTCCGGACCCACTCCCGAAGCGCGCGGACGTACGGTCGGTCGTCGTTGACGCTGTCGACCGACCCGGTGATCACGGCCGCTCCGACCTCGTCGTCGTCGGGCAGTTCGAGTCCCCGAACGTCGTACTCGACCGGCTCGACGCCGTCGATCGGGTCGATCAGTCGCCGGAAGTTCGCCATGGCCGCTTCGGGACGGTGCGAAACGTTCAGAACCGCGACCCTCATCCGCGCAGCGCGCCGCCGATCGCCCCCGCGAGCGCGCTGTCCAGCGCGAACAGCGTCGCGAGGAAGACGACGACCAGCGACAGGCCGGCCCCGCCGACGATGGCGTTGACGGGCTCGGTCACCGTCACGCCGAGGAACGTGACGCCGACGAGCACGAACACCGCGACGAGCAACCCGCCGAACGCGCCGGCGAGCAGGCCGTGCCACGCGCCGCTGCCGAGGCCGCCGCCGGCGAGGTAGCCCGCGAGGAACCCGCCGATCAGGCCGCCGCCGATCTGCCCGATGATCGGGAGCGCCAGCCCCACGACCGCGACGGTCAGCCCGACGAGGAAGCCGATGCCGATGGCGCGCCAGTCGGTCATCGGCGATCACCGCGGGTCGGAACTGTGGGAACAGCTATCATCGACTGCTGGCGGTGAGAAGACATCACCTCTCGGGAACGTGGAGGAAACGCTTTGTTATGTCGCAGGTAGCGGCGCTAAGCCCGGATTACTGCCGGGTCGTCAGGACAGCTGCTCCCCGACCAGTTCGTCGACGTGTTCGACGAACTCGGCGCGGGTGCCGTCGGGGATCGTCGCGCCGGCGGCCACGTCGTGCCCGCCGCCGTCGCCGCCGACCGCGCGGGACGCCTCGGTCATCACGTCCGAGAGGTCCAGCCCGCGGCTTGTCATCCGGGGCGTCCCGCGGGCCGACACCTTGACCTCGACTGTGGCGTCGTCGTCCGCGACGTCCGTCTCGCCCTCGTCGACTTCCTTCTCCGCGAACGCGACGATGGGCCGGTCGCGGTCGACGCCGGGCGTCCCGACGGCCATCCCCGCGACGATGCCGACGATGGTCTCGCGGATGCGGTCGCCGGCGTCGAACCACTGGACGTTGTCCTCGCGGGTGACGCCTTCCTCTTTCACCCACTCCAGCCCCTCGGAGAGGTTACGGCGGTGGTTCGCCAGCAGCGTCTGCGCGCGGTCGAGCGCGTCCGCCCGGTCGCCGAGACAGACCGCCAGCCCCACGTCTGCGCGCTCGTACCTCGCGGTCGCGTTCAGCAGCGTGGAGAACTCGCTCGCGTCCCGCAGTTCCGTCCCGGGTGCCTCCGCGGTGAGCGTGTACGTCGTTCCGACGAGGTCGTCGACCTTCCCGGCCGGGACGCCAGATTCGACTGCGCGCTGAACGAGCGCGCTGGCGACGGTCCGTTTCTCGTCGTCCGAGAGGTCCGCCCAGCGCCGCCACTCGCCCCCCGACTTCAGGTCGAGATCCAGCCCGTCGAGGAAGCGGAGCGCGCCGTTCCCGTCGTTGGAGATGCCCGGAATGCGAACGTCCGTCGCGTACTCCAGTAGCTTCGGGAGCGGTCGGGTCTGTTTCCCGTACAGCGCGAGGTCGGTGCCGGTGTCGAGCACGCCAGCTGCCTCGCCCTCGGCGACGATCTCCGCGTTCGCGCCGACGAGTTCGCCGTCCGTCGCCTGCATATCGCCGACCGCGCCGACGACGGCCAGCGCCGCGAGGTCCCGATTGTCCCCGGTTTCCGGTTCCAGCGCCCGCGCGAGGACGTAGCTCGCGCCCGCGCCGGAGAGTTCGCTCGCGCCGTCGAGGCCAAAGAGGAGCGGATTGAGGTGGAACTCGGTCTCGGCGTCGGCCGGGCGGTGGTGGTCGGCGATGACGGGCGTGAAGTCGCCCTTGGCCTCGTGGTCGGCGATGATCCCGAGCTGCCCGCTCCCGAAGTCGGTGAAGAGGACGGTGTCGTAGTCGGTCGCGGCGATGCTCGCGATCTCGGTCTCGTCGAGTTGCTTGCTGAACACCGACTCGAAGGGGATGCCGGCCCGCTCCAGCGCGGTCGCCGCGATGCCGGCGCTCGTCAGGCCGTCCGCGTCGATGTGCGAGGCCAGCAACACCTCGTCGGCCGCGCGGAGGCGGTCGGCGCAGGCGGCGGCGCGGTCCGCGAGCGCGGGAACGGGTGCGTCCATCGCCAACGGCTTGGTGCGGCTCCCGGCTTAAACCTGCGGATCGGACGGACCGTTCACTCCCGGTAGCTCGGCGCGGCTGCCTCGACGGTGGCGGTCGCCAGCGCCTCGAACGACGCCGTCTCGGGCACCACGTCGACCGCGACGCCGTGGGCCTCGGCCGTCTCCCGCGTCGGCTCGCCGATGGCCCCGACGACCGCGTCGTTCAGGCCGGCGACGGCGGCGTCGCGGACGCCGCGCTCGGCAGCGGCCTCGAGGAAATGCTCGACGGTGAGCGAGGAGGTAAAGAGCGCGGCGTCGACTTCGCCGTCGGCGGCCAGTTCGGCCGACTCGCCGCTGCCCTCGGGGCGGACGAGGCGGTAGAGGACGGTTTCGTGTACGTCCGCGCCCGCGTCGGCGAGGCCGTCGGTGAGCACGTCGCTCCCGTGGTCGCTCCGGGCGACCTCGACTCGGTTGCCGTCGACCTCGGCTTCGAGCATTTGGACAAGCCCCGTCGACGAGTACTCCTCGGGGATCAGGTCGACCGTCCAGCCGGCCTCGCGCATCGCGCGGGCGGTGCGCTCGCCGATCGCCACCAGCGTCGCGTCGCCGGGCGTCCAGCCCGCCTCCGCGACGAGTTCGACGCCGGTCTTGCTCGTCATGACGACGTAGTCGCCGGGAGCGGGCGTCTCGCCCGTCGGCTCGACGGCCAGCATCGGGTCCGGAACGGGGTCCGCGCCGAGCGAGTCGAGCAGTTCGACGGCCTCGTCGGTCCGCTCGTCGTCGGGGCGGAAGACGGCCGCGCGAACGTCGCGGTTCACGCCGTCTCACCGCCGTCGGAGTCGTCGTCCGCGGGCGTCGCGCCGTCGCCGCCCCGCCCCTGCAGGAACTCGACGACGCGGTCGCGGCTCGCGGCAACCTCGCCGATGACGGTGATCGCGGGCGGTTCGATACCGTGCTCGTCCCGAGCGTCGACGATGGTGTCGAGGGTGCCGGTCGCGACGCGCATGTCGGGCCAGGTGCCGCGCTCGACGAGCGCGACGGGGGTCTCGGGATCCATCCCGGCCTCGCGGAGCGCGCGGGTGTAGTCCGGCAGTTTGCCGACGCCCATCAGGACGACGATGGTGCCGCCGGTGTCCGCGAGTGCTCCCCAGTCGACGGCCGACTCGTCCTTCGTCGGGTCCTCGTGGCCCGTAACGAAGGAGACGCTGGAGGCGTGGTCGCGGTGGGTGACGGGGATGCCCGCGACGCCGGCCGCGCCGACGGCGCTGGTGACGCCCGGCACGACCTCGAAGGGGACGCCGTGTTCCGCGAGGTACGCCATCTCCTCGCCGCCGCGGCCGAAGACGAAGGGGTCCCCGCCCTTCAGGCGGACCACGTCGTTACCGGCCTCGGCGAGTTCGACGAGGCGCGCGTTGGTCTCGGACTGGGGCGTGCGCTCGCCGCCGGCGCGCTTGCCAACGTCCTCCCGTTTCTCGGCGGGGATCCGGTCGAGTATCTCGGGGCCGGGGAGCTTGTCGTGGAGGACCACGTCGGCCTCGTCGATCAGCCGGGCCGCGCGCACGGTCAGCAGTTCCGGGTCGCCGGGGCCGCTCCCGACAAGGTAGACGGTGCCGGTCATTCCTCGCGTTTGGCCGCGGTCTGTTCGTCCTCCGCGCGCCGGGCGGCGGCGATCAGGTCGTCGGCACCGCGGTCGGCCAGGTCCCGGGCGAACGCCCGGGCGGCCTCGGCGTGGCGCTCGACGGGCAGGTCCCGCGTCGCGGTCACGCCCTCCTCGCCGGCGCGGTCGAACACCTGGACGGCGGTGTGGACGTACTCGCCCTGGATGACCGCGTGGACGCCGATGGGGGCGACGCAGCCCCCGCCCAGTTCCGAGAGGACGGAGCGCTCGACGGTCGTCTCGACGCGCGTCCGCGGGTGGTCGAGCACCGTGTGCAGGTCGTCGGCCACGTCGCCGTCGGCGGCCACGACCGCGAGCGCGCCCTGACCGGGCGCGGGGACGAACTCGTCGGTCGGGAGCCGCTGGTAGTCGACGTGGTGGGCGAGGCCGCTCCGTTCCAGCCCCGCCTCGGCGAGGACGACGGCGTCGTATTCGGTCTCGACCTCCCGCTCCATCGCCCGGCGCTCGATCTCGCTCAGGTCGTCGAACCACTCCTCGACGGTGCGGTCGTACGGGAACTCGTAGTCGTCGTCGCCGGCGTTGCCCTTGCGCTCCTTCTCCTCCTCCGTGCGTTCCTCGTGCTCGCGCTGGAGGCTCGGCGCGAGCAGTTTCTCGATCCGCGTGTCGACGTTGCCCCGGAGGGGTTCGATTGTCAGGTCCGGCCGCGCGTTGCGGACCTGTGCCCCCCGGCGGAGGCTCGACGTGCCGACGGTCGCCCCCTCCGGCAGTTCGTCGAGGCGGCGGCCGTCCGGCGTCACCAGCGCGTCGCCCGGCGCGGCGCGCTCGGGGATGCCGGCGACGACGAGGCCGTCGGGCTGGTCGGTCGGCATGTCCTTCATCGAGTGGACCGCGGCGTCCACGTCGCCCGACAGCACTTGCTCGTCCAGGCTCCGGACGAACGCGCCGGTCTTGCCGAGGCGGTGGATGAGTTCGTCGCTCACCCGGTCGCCCTCCGTCTCCACCTCCACGAGTTCCGCGTCGAGGCGGCGGTCCTCCAGCGCCGCCTGCACCGTCGCCGCCTGGCGGGTAGCGAGGTCGGAGCCTCGCGTCGCCAGCCGGAGCGTCCCGTTCGTGCTCATATCTCCCCCTCGGCGTTCCTCCTTGAAACCCCCTTCGTAACGCGAGTTCGCCCTCGCGGTCATACTGTTTGCTCTCACTGTGTACCGGCGGTCACCGGTACCGGGACGGGTGACCATCGGTACCTGGCGAGAGCAAACAGTATCAGGGCGTCCCGACGTGCTCGTGGCGCTGGTAGAGGTAGTACAGCGACACCGCAACGTTCAGCAGGAACGCGGTCGCCACGATACCGATGACCGCCACCAGCGCGTACAGCGCGGGGTCCGGCTCCCACCCGACATCGGCCTCCCGGACCGCCGTCGCGTCGAAGTAGAGCGCGACGGGGAAGAGCAGCCCCAGGACGCTGCCCACCATCCCGATCAGAAACACCGGCAGGAGGATCGCCACGAGCGGCCCCGCGAACGCGGCGGGTCCCATCATCGGCCCGCCCATCGGCACCACGCCGAACCCGAGCGCGAAAAACACGGACGCGATGACCCAGCCGAACACGAGGAACCCGAGCAGGGAGAGCACCGGCATCGCCGCGATGACGTACCACCAGTTCGAGTCGACGCGGTTCGCCGGAGAGCCGACGCCGTCGTCCGCGGGGGAGGGATCAGGTGCGGCCATACGAGATATGACGCCGTCTTGGTATATAAACCTCCGAACTACGGGTCGACGACTGATCCGACGCTGGGGCCAGCGCGAGCGCGCGGCGCACGACGCGCCGCGGGCGAGTGTTCGGGGAAGGGCAGGCCGTCGGATCCATAGGGTTGGAGGGGTCCAGCATACGGCGGCGAAGCCGCCGTTTCACCGCCGGAGCGGGACTCCGTCCCGCGGAGGCGGCCTTTTTGGCCGAGCTTTTTGCCGGGAGGGGTGCGCCGCAGGCGCACCCGACCGGGAAAAAGGTCGCTAGAAGTCCACGTCCGTCTCCATCCCCTCGGTGGCGTCGTCGAGGCCGTCCTCCTGCACGTCATCGGTCAGGCCGCCGGTCAGGTCGCCGTCGGCGAGCAGGCGGTCGAACTCGTCGCGGTAGCGGTCGTTGGCCCCGCGGGACTCGTTTTGCGCGCGGACGACGCGCCGGTAGCGGCGGACGGTGGACTCGCTCACGTCGAACGCGTCGGCGAGGTCGGCGGTGCTGGGGTCCGTCTGCAGGCGATCACGGAGGGCGGCCAGATCGAACGGCGCGTCGGTGTCCCGGTCGCGGACGAGATGGAGGTCGAGGCGGGCGCGGAAGACGGTCTTCCGCGAGGCGTCGAGTTCGCGGGCGATTGCGGCGTCGCTCTCGCCCTCGTAGAACAGTTCGACCAGGTCCGCGAGCGCGCCGTCGCCGAGGTCCGTGTCGAACCCGTAGCGGTCGCGCATCTGCCCGATCACGCCCTCCAGTTGCTCCCGCTTGCCCTCCGTCTCGTCCGTCAGGGAGCCGGGCGTCTCCTCCTGGGACTCCGTCACCGTCTCCTCGTCGGTGACGTCGATGAAGATGTCCCGGAGCTCCTCCGTTTTCTCGTCCATTGGTCGTATGGAACGCCCTTGCCTTTGGCGACACATAAAAGCTTGTCGCAGGACGCCGCGGGGATGGGGCACGCTCGTAAACCACGCTTCGAATCTTGGTAAACCAGATCGTATTAGTGGGTGCCGTCGAGAGGGGTCGGCATGAGCACGGACACGGATTCGGTCGAACTGGTCGACGACCTGACCGTCGGGTTCATCGCACAGGCCGCGCTGCTGGCGGCCTTTGTCGGCGCGGGGGCGTACGTGTCGTTCCCGCTGCCGTTCTCCACGGTGCCGGTGACGCTGCAGGTGCTCGGCGTGTTCCTCGCCGGCATCGTGCTCGGGCCGGTCTGGGGAACTGTCTCGATGGTGCTGTATCTCGCCGTCGGCGCGATCGGGGTGCCGGTGTACGCCGGCGGTGCGGCGGGCCTTGGGACGCTGGTCGGGTCGACGGCGGGCTACCTCTGGTCGTATCCGGTCGCGGCGGCGCTGATCGGCGGGATCGTCCACCGCGGCACCGACCTCCGCGACCCGGCGACGGTGTCGGTGCCCGTCGTCGTGGCCGCGCTGGTTGTCGGCACCGTCGTCATCTACGCGGGCGGCGTCGCGGGGCTGATGGCGGTCGCGGGCTACGGCGTCGAGGAGGCCGTCAGCGTCGGGGCGCTGGTGTTTCTCCCCGGCGAGGCGGTGAAGATCGCCGTCGCGACGGGGCTGGCCCGGAGCGGCCTCCTGCCCACGCAATGATCGAGACGCGGGGACTGGTCCATCGCTACGGCGACGCGACGGCGCTGTCCGGCGTGTCGCTAACCGTCCCCGACGGCGAGTTCCTCGTTCTTGCGGGCGCGAACGGGAGCGGGAAGACGACGCTCGTCCGCCACTTCAACGGCCTCCTGTCCCCCGACGATGGCGAGGTGCTGGTCGACGGCACGCCGGTGAGCGAGGACCTCGTTGCCACGCGGACGCGCGTCGGGATGGTGTTCCAGACCCCGCGGGACTGCTTCGTCGCGGCGACGGTCGGCGCGGACGTGGCGTTCGGTCCGGAGAACCTCGGGCTGGATCGGGCGGAGATCGACCGGCGGGTCGACGACGCACTCGCGGCCGTCGGCATGGCCGGCCGCCGCGACGACCGCATCGACGAACTCTCCGGCGGCGAGCAGGAACGAGTTGCCATCGCGGGCGCGCTGGCGATGGAGCCCGACCACCTCGTCCTCGACGAGCCGTTCACCGGCCTCGACGAGCCGGCGCGGCGGTCGGTGCTGGAGCGGCTCGAAGCGCTCCACGACGGCGGGACGAGCGTCGTCGTCGTCACGCACGACCTCCGGGGCGTGGGCGCGCTGGCCGACCGGATCGTCGCGCTGTCGGACGGCGAAATCGCGGCCGACGCGCCGCCGGACGGGGCGGCCGCCGCGCTCTCCGGCCTCGACGTGCGCGTGCCATGGTGAGCTACGAACCGGGGTCGTCGCTGGCCCACGGCTTCGACCCGCGGGCGAAGCTGGCGTTTCAGGTCGCCTTCGCCGCCGCGGCGTTCGCCCACGCCTCGCCGGCGGGACTGGCGGCGTCGACGATGCTGGCGCTTGCCGTCCTCGTCGCAGCGGAGCTGTCGCCGCTCCGGGCGCTGTGGTCGTTTCGCTTTCCGCTCCTGTTGCTCGCCGCCGCCCCCGCCCTCGCCGCGGTCAAACTCGGCCCGCCGTGGCTCGACCCCGCCGCCGCGCTCGACTCGGCGCGGCTCGCCTACCGCGTCGTCCCCGTCTTCCTCGTCAGCGCCGCCTACGTCCGGACGACGCCGGTCCGGGCGTCCCGGGCGGCGCTCCAGCGCGTCGTCCCGGGGAAGGCGGGCCGGGTGCTCGGTGCGGGGGTCGCCATCACGATCCGGTTTTTCCCGGTGGTGCTCGCGGACCTGCGCCGGATCCGCGAGGCGTCGGCCGCCCGCCTCGGCGACGAGCGGTCGCTCCGCGACCGGATGCGCCTCGTCACGCTGGCCGGGATCCAGCGGGCGTTCGGGCGGGCGGACCGGCTCGCGGTCGCGCTCCGGGCCCGGTGTTTCTCGTGGAACGCGACGCTCCCGGCGCTTGCGTTCCGCCGGCGGGACGCCGCGCTCTGCCTGCTGGCGTTCGCGCTGGCGCTGTCGCCGCTGCTGTAAACCGACCACACGTTTTCGATTTGCCCCCGACGGCGCGGCGACTCGGGTGACAAGATTTAAGCGGCCGCTGTCCGCGTGATCGTACATGACATACGTGGCCCAGGCGTCGGACGCGGTCACGCGGGAGACCTTCTGGACCATCAGCGACGTCGGGAAGGTCGCGTTCTACTACCTCGCGGCGGTCGCGATCCTCGTGTTCCTCTACGGGGTGTACGACCGCTTCGCCCGCTACGCCCGCGGCACCGACGACCCGTTCGAGCGGCTCGACGACCTGCCCCGCCGGGTGGTGTCGGCGACGACGACCGTCTTCTCCAACCGCAAGCAGTTCGACCGCGACCTGTACGGCGGCGTGATGCACGCATTCATCTTCTGGGGGTTCCTGACCCTGCTCATCGGGACGACGATCCTCGGGATCGACATGGACATCGCCCGGACGGTCGGCGAGTCGTTCTGGACGGGCGACTTCTACCTGGCCTACTCGCTGACGATGGACGCGATGGGCCTGCTCTTCGTCGTCGGGATCGGGATGGCGATCTACCGGCGCTACTGGGTCCGCAACGAGCGCCTGTGGGGCAAACACACCGGCGTCGAGGACGACCTGTTCGTCTGGTCGCTGTTCGTGCTCGGCGTCGGCGGCTACGTCACCGAGGGCCTGCGGATCCTCGGCACCGGCTTCCCCGAGTTCGAGACGGTGAGCTTCGTCGGCTGGTTCGTCGCGCTCGTGCTCCAGGGGGCCGGCCTCGACGCCGCCGGGGCCGAGGCGCTGTACTGGTGGTCGTGGTGGTCCCACGCGATCATCGCCCTCGTCTTCGTCGCCGCGGTGCCGTACGCCAAGCCGTTCCACATGATCTCCTCGTACGCCAACGTCGTCACGAGCGACGATCAGGCCGGCAAGCGCCTCCCCGGCGTCCCCGCGGACGCCAGCCCCGAGGAGATCGGGTACACCGACGTGGACGACTTCTCCTGGAAGGACCGCCTCGACCAAGACGCCTGCACGAAATGCGGCCGGTGTTCGTCGGCGTGTCCGGCGAAGGCCTCGGGCCGCCCGCTCGACCCGCGGGACGTGATCCTCGACCTGAAGTCCTACCGCGAGTCGCTCGACGCCGGCGAGACGGAGGAACAGCCCATCGTCGCCGACGGCGGGACGAGCGTCATCAACAGCGAGACGATGGAGTCCTGCATGGCCTGCATGGCCTGCATGGACGCCTGCCCGGTCGACATCGAGCACCTGAAGCAGTTCACGGAGATGAACCGCCGGCTGACCGAGTCCGGGCAGATGGACGCCAACGTGCAGGACGCGATGATGAACGTGTTCCAGAACGGCAACACGTTCGGCGACCCCGAGCGCAAGCGCCCCGAGTGGACCGAGGATCTGGACTTCGAGGTGCCCGACGCCCGCGAGGAGCCGGTCGAGTACGTCTGGTACGTCGGCGACTACCCCAGCTACGACGAGCGCAACCGCCGGATCGCCCGGGCGCTGGCCACCGTGTTCGAGCGCGCCGGTGTCGACTACGGCATCCTCTACGAGGACGAGCAGACCGACGGCAACGACGTGCGCCGCGTCGGCGAGGAGGGCCTCTACGAGATGCTCGTCGAGGACAACGCGGCCGCCATTCAGGACTGCGAGTTCGAGAAGATCGTCTGTACGGACCCCCACTCGTACAACACGTTCATGAACGAGTACCCCGAGTTCGACGCCTGCGAGTGGACGGCCGACGACGTGTTCCACTACACGCAGGTCGTCGACGAACTGGCCGAACGGGGCGCGCTCGACCTCGACGGGACGGAACTCAACTACACCGTCACCTACCACGACCCCTGTCACCTCGGCCGGTACAACGACGTGTTCGAGGCCCCCCGAGACCTCGTCCGGGCGACCGGCGCGGACCTCTACGAGATGCCGCGCAACCGCTCCGATTCGTTCTGCTGTGGCGGGGGCGGCGGCGGCCTCTGGATGGAAGTCGAGGAGGAGACCAAACCCAGCGAGGAACGTCTGCGCGAAGCGCTGGAGGACACCGACGCGGGCGACGCCGTCGAGAAGTTCGTCGTCGCCTGCCCGATGTGCGCGACGATGTACGAGGACGGCCGGAAGACCGGCGGCTTCGAGGACGACATCGAGGTCGTCGGGCTGACGGAACTGCTCGCCGAGGCGATCGGGGAGGAAGAGCGGGTCGCGGCGGCATAGCCGGACTGCTCGGTTCATCGTGGTTGCTCTCACTGTGTGCCGGTGGTCGCCGGTACCGGTACGGGTGACCACCGGTAGTTGGCGAGAGCAAACACTGCCGGTCTCTCCATCGGACCGCGTGTTTCAAGTCCGAACACGTTCAATCGAAGGTATGGGAATCGTCCGGGACTCCGAGCACAGCGACGGCGTACCGACGGTCGAGGGGACCGGGATCCGGGTCGAGGACATCGCCTCGGCGTACGAACACAGCGGATACGACCCGGACGAGATCACGCAACTATACCCCGATCTCAGTCTCGGAGACGTGCATCGGGCCCTCGCATACTACTACGACCACATCGACGACTTCCGGTCGCCCTCATCCGATCCGGCCTCCGCATGACGAGACCGCTGTACTGCGACGAGAGTATCTGGATCCCTGCGGCCGACGGACTCCGTCGGCGCGGGTGGACGGTTCACACGGCACGTGACGAAGGAACCCTAGGCGATCCCGACCGTGCGCAGTTGCGGTACGCAGTCGAACACGACTGGCTGCTGCTGACGTTCGACGACGATTTTCTCTCGCTCGTCGAAGGCCAGGCGCTGGAGCACAGCGGCGTGATCTACGTGCGCCAGGCCGGACGGGAGATCGGTGACGTGGTGAAAGCGGTCGATGAACACCTACAGCACCGACCCGACGGCGATCGGTCGATACACTACCTCTAGCCGCTGGGCACGGACCAGCCGAATCGCCGAGTCAGCCGAACCGCGCTTCCCACTCCTCGCGGAGCACGCCGAAGTACACCATGTCGACGTACTCGCCGTTGACGTTCTCGGCCTCGCGGGCGACGGCCTCGCGCTCCATGCCGCACTTCTGCAGGACGCGTTTCGACCCCTCGTTGGTCGCCAGCGCCCGGCCGCGGACGCGGTGGAGGCGAAGCTCCTCGAACGCGTAGCGGACGATCAGCCGGGCGGCCTCGGTCATGATCCCCTGCCCGTGGGCCTCGGGCGTGAGCCAGTAGGCGATCTCGGCGTGGCCCGCCGATCCGTCGATGTCGAACAGCGAGACGGTGCCGAGGACCCCGCCGTCGCGCGGGCCGTCGCTCTCCGCGTTCTCGAAGCTGCGCGCGCCGTCGTCGACGCAGACGGCCAGTTCGACGCCGGCGTCGTCGTCGGAGGTGCGCTCCTCGAAATGTTCGCGGGTGGTTTCGAGGTTGGTCGGGGACGCGCTCGTCAGCGGCCGGCGGACGCGCGGGTCGTCGATGTTGTCCCGGATGAACTCGAGGTCATCCTCCTCGACAGTGCGGAGAGTGACGCACTCGCCCCGCAGGAAGGCAGCGCCGGGCATCAGGCCGTCACCTCTTCGTCCCACTCGCGGGCGAGCAGGCCGTACATGTGGGTGTCGACGTGCTCGCCGTCGACGTACTCCTCGTCGCGCTGGACGCCTTCGTGGGTGAAGCCGAGTCGCTCCAGCAGCGCGCGGGACGCCTCGTTCGGCCCGATGGCCCGGGCGTGGACCCGGTGGAGGCGGCGCTCGGCGAAGGCGTAGTCGAGCAGGAGCGAGACGGCCTCGGTCGCGTACCCCTCGCCCTGCTCCTCCGGCGTGAGCCAGTAGCCGACCTCGGCGTGGCCCGCCGAGTCGTCGACGTGGAACAGCGCGACGTGGCCGACCGGCTCGTCGTCGACGCAGGCCAGCAGGACGGCGTCGTCGCCGTCGTACAGGTCCTCGAAGCGCTCGCGCTGCTGTTCCATGTTCGTCGGGCGGTCGAACGTCATCGGGCGGCGCGTCGCGGGGTCGTTCCGGTGGTCGCGGAGGAAGGGGAGGTCCGCCTCCTCGACCGTGCGGAGGGCCACGCGGTCGCCGGCAAGGAAGGTGCCGCCGGGCATACCCGAATCTGTCTCCCGACTGGAGATAGTTCTACCGACGGTGTGTGAACGAGTGACGCCCTCGCCCGGTCAGAGCAGCGCCGTGACGTACTCGCCGAGGTAGATCCACGTCAGCGCGATCCACGTCTGGAACAGGAGGCTGCCGACCGCCGAGAGGGCGACGAACTCGCGGTCGCTCATCTCGGCCAGTCCGGCAGGGACCGTGAGCATTCCGCGGGTGAACAGCAGGGCGTTGCTCACGGGGACGACGATCCGGCCCCAGCGGTCGAACCAGCCCTCGAACCGGTCGAGCGACGACGCGCTCACCCGGAACCAGGACCGGTCCAGCAGGTAGCTCCGGCCGTAGCGCTTGGCGACGGTGAACAGCGCGAACTGGCCGACCGTCGCGCCCGCCACCGCGGCGAGGATGATGAGCGCCGTGTCCGCCGTCGAGTTCGACAGCAGGGCGATGCCGGCGGGGACGAGCGCCTCGCTGGGCGCGAAGTACAGCAGCATCGCGCCCTCGAGGATCAGGATGGCGAACAGCGCGACGAGTCCGTACCGGTCGAGCCACTGCCGGGCGAGCTGCTCGTCGCCGAGAAACACGAGCGCGATCCCGACGACTGCGGCGACCGCGACGCCGGCGGCCAGCGCGATCGGGCCGTACTCCGAGAGGAGCCGGCGGACGCGGCCGCGCTCGACGGAGGGGGCTTCCGACTGCATTCGTCCGCGTAAACCACCACGCCGGTAATAGGCCTTGTGACACGTCGTTGACGGCGACCTGCTGGTCTCCGGCCCGCGAGCGGACCGCGCCGCCTTTTATCGCCGCGCTCCAATGGCCGACCATGACTCTCACCCGACGTCCGCGCCGCCTGCGACAGGACGGCGTCCGCGACCTCGTCAGCGAGACCGACCTCGACGCCAGCGACCTGATCGCGCCGGTGTTCGTCGACGCGACGGTCGACGAGCGCCGTCCCATCGAGTCGATGCCCGGCCACGAGCGCGTCCCCGTCGACGAGTCGGTCGCCCGGGTCGAGGAACTGCTCGCCGTCGGCGTCGAGTCCGTGATGCTGTTCGGCGTCCCCGAGTCCAAGGACGAGCGCGGCACGCGCGCCTGGGCCGAGGACGGCGTCGTCCAGCGGGCGACCCGGCGGATCGCCGACGAGACCGACGCATACCTGATCACGGACGTGTGTCTCTGCGAGTACACGGACCACGGCCACTGCGGGGTGCTGGAGGACACAGCAGCCGAGGACCCGGACGTGACCGTCCGCAACGACGAGACGCTCGACCTGCTTTCGAAGACGGCCGTCTCGCACGCGAACGCGGGCGCGGACATGGTCGCCCCGTCGAGTATGACCGACGGGATGGTCGGGGCGATCCGGGAGGACCTCGACGCCGCCGGCCACGACCACGTGCCGATCCTGAGTTACGCGGTGAAGTACGAGAGCGCCTTCTACGGTCCGTTCCGCGACGCGGCGGACGGCGCGCCCGCCTTCGGCGACCGCCGCCACTATCAGATGGACCCGGGCAACCGCCGCGAGGCGATTCGCGAGGCCGAACTCGACGTGGAGCAGGGGGCCGACGCGCTGATGGTCAAGCCCGCGCTCCCCTATCTCGACGTGGTCAGCGACGTGCGCGAGAACTTCGAGCATCCCGTCGCCGCCTACAACGTCAGCGGCGAGTACGCGATGCTGCACGCCGCCGCGGACAGGGGGTGGCTGGATCTGGAGGCGACCGCGGTCGAGTCCCTGCTGTCGATCAAACGCGCCGGCGCGGACCTGATTCTGACGTACTTCGCGGAGGACGTGGCCGACGCGCTGTAGCGGGTCGTCGCCCGCCGCTTCGGCGTCGCGCCCCGGCGACGGTCGGGACTCGTCGCAATTTCTGCCCGAACGTTTGCCGCGGTTCGGTAGACGAATGACCGATTATCCGGTGTACATACGGACGCCCATGAACCTTATATTCGTAATACCGGATATTACTTCGGACGCCCGTCGATGAAGGGGAATGTATATCACCCAAACGTCAACGCTAAGGGTTATATTGTTACCGATATTGTCCATCTACCGTGAGCTGGAACACGAACATGGCGTTTGGAACCGGAATAGAGAACGAACGTATACCTGAGGTAACTGAGTCGGGTGTCCCGGCGGTGGTCGCCTGATGCTGTCGGACGTGGTGCTGCAGGCGACCGTGGAGGACCTGGAGACGATCGTGGAGGGTGTGAACCTCATGTGGGTGCTGGTCGTCACCTTCCTGATCTTCTTCATGCACGCCGGCTTCGCGATGCTGGAGGCGGGGCAGGTGCGCTCGAAGAACGTGGCGAACCAGCTGACGAAGAACCTGCTGACCTGGAGCGTCGGCGTCCTCGCCTTCTTCGTCGTCGGCGCGGGCGTCTCGACGGTCATCGGGACGCTGACGAGCAGCGGGACCTTCGCGCCCGCCGACCTCTACAGCACGATGACGACCAACGCGGTCAACGACTGGGTCGGCTGGCTGTTCGGCGCGGTGTTCGCGATGACCGCCGCGACGATCGTCTCCGGCGCGGTGGCCGGTCGCGCGAAGCTCCGCGCGTACGTCAGCTACACGGTCCTGCTGGCCGCGGTCATCTACCCCGTCGTCACCGGCTTCACCTGGGGCGGGGGCCTGCTGGCCGTCAACGACGGCGCGGCGAACGGCTTCATCGCCAGCGCGCTCGGTGACGTCGCCTTCGCCGACTTCGCGGGCGGCATGATCGTCCACGGGATGGGCGGTATCGCGGGGCTCACGGCGGCGTACGTCATCGGCCCGCGGATGGACCGCTACAACTCCGACGGCTCCGCCAACGTCATCCCCGGTCACTCGATGACGTTCGCGGCGCTTGGCACGCTGATCCTCGCCTTCGGCTGGTACGGCTTCAACGTCGGCACGGCCGCGACGGTCTTTGCCGTCGAGGACGGCTCGATAGTGCTCGGCGCGTTCGACTACGTCGGCCGCGTCGCGCTCAACACCACGCTCGGCATGGCCGCGGGGGCCGTCGGTGCCGGGGCGGCGGCGCTGTACAAGTCCGGCAAGGTCGACACGCTGTACGTCGCGAACGGGCTGCTCGCCGGACTGGTCGGCGTGACCGCGTCCGCGAACGTCGTCGTCTGGTACGGCGGCATCATCTCCGGCTTCGTCGCCGGGGCGCAGCTCCCCTTCGTCTTCGAATTCGTCGAGAAGCGCCTGAAGATCGACGACGTGTGTGCCGTCTTCCCCGTCCACGGCTCGGCCGGGGTCGTCGGCGCGCTGCTGCTGCCGTTCTTCCACGTCGACGGCTTCAGCGCGAGCCTGCTCGCGGCGCAGGTCATCGGCGTCGTCGTCATCTCCGCGTGGACGATCCTGGCGACCGCCGCGGTGTTCGGGCTGTTCAAGTCCATGGGCCAGGCCCGCGTCTCGCCGGAACACGAGCGTGACGGCCTCGACGTCTCCGAGCACGGCGTCGACACCTACCCCGAGTTCGGCAAGCCCGACACCGTCACCGACGGCGGGATGGACGTCGTCCGCACGGACGGCGGCTCCAGCGGCATCAAGATGGTCACGGCCATCGTGCGCCCGGACCGCCTCGGCGACGTGAAGCAGTCGCTCGCGGAGGTCGGCGCGCCGTCGCTCACCGTGACGAACGTCTCCGGCCGCGGCAGCCAGCCCGCGAAGAAGGGCCAGTGGCGCGGCGAGGAGTACACGGTCGACCTGCACCAGAAGGTGAAAGTCGAGTGCGTCGTCGCCGACATCCCGGCCGACGACGTGGTCGCGGCCATCGCCGACGGCGCGAAGACCGGCGAGCCCGGCGACGGGAAGATCTTCGTGATGCCCGTCGAGGACGCGATGCAGGTCCGCACCGGCAACACGGGTCCCGAGGCTGTGTAGGCGAACGAACTCTCGTAGCCGTATCCGGCCCGCGCGGAGCCGTGATCCGCGCGCTTTGCGGTCTGTTCTCCGGCACCCTCGTCCGCTTAGCGCCGCGGTCGGTCAGACGGTAAACCCCGGTATGACGGTGGACACGTCGACGCCGGCGACGACGACCGAAACGAACGCGAGAAACGCCAGCCCCGCCCCGAGGTAGAGGAGATACTCCAGCTTGGTTGGCAGGTCCATGGCGGCGTTCCGTCCCGAACGGACGTAGCCGTGTCGGCCGACGACTCGCGCCGGCCTACGTCGCGGTCCACGCCCGCAGCTCCGCCCGGAGCGCCCGGCGCTTGACGAGCGCGAACCCCGCGAACACCACGGCGAAGCCGACGACCGTCGCGGCGGTGAGCGATTCGCCGAGGGCGGCCCACCCCGCCAGCGCGGCGAACACGGGCACGAGGTAGTTCACGAGGTTGATCTCGACGGAGCCGAGCAGGTCCAGCAGCGAGAAGTACAGCAGGTAGCCCGCGCCGCCCGCGACGACGACGAGGTACGCCATCGCGACGGCGGCCCGCGGCGTCCACGCCACCGCCTGCGACTCGCCGAGTGCGAGGCTGGCGACGTGGAGCAGTGGCGCGCCGACGACCATCGCCCACCCCTGGAGCGCCGGGGTCGGGAGGTCGGTCCGGACGCGCTCTATCGCCACCGCGCCGACCGCCCACGCCATTGCGGCCCCGAACACCAGCGCCACGCCGAGCGCCGAGGCGTCGACGCTTCCGGTATCGGGCCGGGCGACAACCGCGACGCCGACCAGTCCGAGCAGGAGGCCGACGACGGTCGGCGCGTCGAGGCGCTCGCCCGGGAGCGCGACCGATGACGCGCCCGCGGTGATGACCGGGATGGCGCTCACCACGACGGCGGCGACGGCGCTCGTGACGTACTGCTGGCCGGCGAACAGCAGCGCGTGGTGGGCCGCGATGATACAGACGCCGGCGGCGACGACCGCCAGCCAGTCGCGACCCGCGGGCCGCCATCGCCCCTCGCCGAGCGCCGCGTACCCCAGCACCAGCACGGCGACCGCGTCGAAGCGAAACGCCGCGAGCAGCGCCGGTGGCAGCACTTCCAGCCCCGCCTTCGCCGCCGGGAAGGAGGTGCCCCAGACGGCTCCCAGCAGGACGAACCCGACCGCAGTGCGGTACCGTGCCATACCCGTCCGTCGCCCGGCGCGGGCAAAACTATTTTCATCATGTTGACAATTGTTGACACGGTCGGCGGGCGCGTCCGGAAACGGTTTTCCCGGGGCCGTTCCAACTTCGGCCTATGACCCACGAGCAGTCCCGCGACCTCTACGACCGCGCGCTGTCGGTGATGCCCGGCGGCGTCAACTCCTCGGTCCGTGCGGCGATCGAACCGTACCCGCCGTTCGCCGAACGCGGCGACGGCGGCCACCTGATCGACGCGGACGGCAACCGCTACGTCGACTGGGTGATGGGCCTCGGCCCGCTGCTGTACGGTCACGACACGCCCGAACCGGTGCAGGCGGCTGTCCAGTCCCGCGCCAGCGAGGGGCCGATGTACGGCATGCCGACCGAGGTGGAGGTCGAACACGCCGAGTTCGTCGCCCGCCACGTCCCCAGCGTCGAGATGATTCGCTTCGTCAACAGCGGCACCGAGGCGACGGTGTCGGCGGTGCGCCTCGCCCGGGGCTACACCGGCCGGAACAAGATCGTCGTCATGCAGGGCGGCTACCACGGCGCGCAGGAGTCGACGCTCGTCGAGGGCGACGCCGACCACCCGCGGCCCTCCACCAACGGCATCCCGCAGTCGTTCGCCCAGCACACGCTCCCGGTCCCGTTCAACGACGAGGAAGCGATTCACGAGGTGTTCGAGGAGCACGGCGACGACATCGCGGCCGTGCTGATCGAGCCGATCCTCGCGAACAAGGGGATCGTGACGCCGGTCGACGGCTATCACGAGACCGTCCGGGAACTCACCGAGGACCACGGCTCCCTGCTCATCTGGGACGAGGTGATCACGGGGTTCCGCGTCGGCGGCCTCCAGTGCGCCCAGGGGAAGTACGGGATCACGCCCGACGTGACGACGTTCGGGAAGATCATCGGCGGCGGCTACCCCGTCGGCGCGATCGGCGGGAAATCGGGGATAATCGAACACTTCACGCCGTCGGGCGACGTGTTCCAGGCCGGCACGTTCTCGGGCCACCCCGTGACGATGGCCGCCGGCCTCGAAACGCTGCGCTACGCCGCCGAGAACGACGTGTACGACCACGTCAACGACCTCGGGGACAAGCTCCGGCGCGGCCTCACTGACATCGTCGCGGACCAGGCCCCCGAGTACACCGTCGCCGGCGTCGACAGCATGTTCAAGGTGCTGTTCACCCGCGACGCGCCCGACGACTTCGACGGCCACTGCGAGGCCGGCTGCCGGCAGCGCCCCGACTGTCCGCGCTACGACCACTGCCCGAAGAACGGCACGGACGTGGCCGCCGGTGAGACCGACCGCTGGCGGCGCGTGTTCTGGCCGAAGATGAAGGAACAGGGCGTGTTCCTCAGCCAGAACCAGTTCGAGTCCCAGTTCGTCAGCTACGCCCACACCGAGGAGGACGTGGAGACGACGCTGGAAGCGTACAAGGAGGCGCTGTAGCGCGGGATTCGTCGATCACTTGACGGCCAGTGCGAGGTCGCTCGCCCCCGGCGAGCGTCCGAGCGCCCGGGGAAGGGCAGGCTGTCGCTACGACAGCACCCGCGAGCGAGCAATGCGAGCGAGCGGTCCAAGGAACCATCGAGGGCCGGCTCCGCCGGCCAGAGGTGGTGACGCCGTGATTTTGGTCGAGCTTTTGCCGAGTCAAGCGGACCCGGCGCGAAGCGCCGTGGTTCGCGCTACGTGGTTCGAGACGGCGAAGCCGTCTCGTCATCACGGAAACCGCGAAGCGATTTCCGAACGACAGCGCAAAAGCTCGTCGTCTTTATTCGGGCTTCAGCCCGCCGTCCTCGACGCGCATCACGGCCTCGCCGTCGGCGAGGTTCGGGGCGTCGACGAGCCGGACGATCCGCTTGTCGCCCTTGGACTTGCGGAGGTAGATGCGGAACGTGGACTTGTGGCCGAGGATGTTCCCGCCGATGGGCTGGGTCGGGTCCCCGAAGAAGGAGTCGGGGTTCGAGGCGACCTGGTTCGTCACGAGGACCGCGACGTTGTGGAGGTTGCCGACTTTATCGAGGTCGTGGAGGTGCTTGTTCAGCTTCTGCTGGCGCTCGGCGAGTTCGCCGCGGCCGACGTACTCGGCGCGGAAGTGGGCGGTCAGCGAGTCGACGCAGAGCAGGCGGATCGGGTACTCGTCGTCCTGCGTCTCGTTGGCGAGCTCCTGGGCCTTCTCGGCGAGCAGCATCTGGTGGTTGGAGTTGAACGCCTTGGCGACGTGGATCTTGTCGAGGACGCTCTCGATGAGGTCGTCCATCGCCTCGTCGTCGTCGGGGCCGCCCTCGATCTCGCGGTCTTCCATGAACGCCTCCAGCGCCTCGTCGGACAGGCCCCGGACCATGTCGTCGATGCGCTCCGGGCGGAACGTGTCCTCGCTGTCGATGAACATCGCGGCACCGCCGAGGCCGCCGTGCTCCTTGGGCAGCTGAACGTTGACGCACAGCTGGTGGGTGACCTGGGACTTGCCGGAGCCGAACTCGCCGTACACCTCGGTGATCGACTGCGTCTCGACGCCGCCGCCGAGCAGCTCGTCGACCTCGTCGATCTGCCAGCTGAGCTTGCCGATCTTCTCGCGGCGCTCCAGCACGGCCGCGCCCGTTTCGAAGCCGCCCACGTCGGCGGCCTCGCGGGCCGCCTGGACGATGTCGGCGGCGGTGCTGTCGCCGACGTCCGCGGTGTTCGACAGTTCGCTCGGGCTCGCTACCGCGAGGCCCTGGAAGGAGTCGAAGCCAGCATCCTTGAGCTTCTCTGCGGTTGCGGGACCGACGCCGGGTAGGGTTTCGAGGTCTGCATCTGCTGCCATACCTATCCGTAAGCTACCCCTGCTACATAAACCCCGGTTAACAGGAGAGTGGAAGTAAAACCGGGAGACAGCGTCGGGTGGATCCGAACCGATGTGGGAAGGTTTAGGAGGAAGAACGCGCGGAACGGCCGGAACGAGCGCGCGGCGCACCGTCGCGCCGCGGGCGAGCGCCCGGGGAAGGGCAGGCCGTCCGCGGTCGGTGTCGAGCATCCGCGCGAGCGAAGCGAGCGCGGTTCCAGCGCACCAGCATACGGCGGCGAAGCCGCCGTTTCGCCGGACGCGGCCGGTGGCCGCGTCCGGAGTTTTTGGCCGAGCTTTTTGCCGGGAGGGTGCCCGCAGCGCGCCGGCGGCGCGCGAGGACACCCGACCGGGAAAAAGGTCGTCTTAGTCCCAGGGATGCGCCCCGTCCTCGCTGGGCCACAGCGGGTACCAGTACTCCCTGTCGGCCTCGACGTCGAGTTCGCCGTCGAGGACGCTCTCCAGTTTGAACTCCGCGGAGTTGTCGCGCTCGTTGCCGGGGCGGGGAGCGAAGGGGTAGTACGCGCCGCGGCGGAACGAGTAGACCCAGTAGACGGGGTCGCCGTCGCGCTCGAAGCCGAAGACGGCGGCGAGCAGGCGGGAGCCGTAGTCGCGCTCGATGAACGTGTCGGCGGCGAAGTGGAGGCTGGTCACGAGGTCCTCGTAGTCGTCGTCGGCGAGCACGACCCAGCGGTAGCCGTGGTCGTCCTCGTGGAGCTCCGCCTCGGTGCCGGTTTCGGCCTCGCCCGCTTCGAGGATGGCGACGACCTCGTCGACGGCGTCCGCGAAGTCCGTGCTGTCGACGTCGGCGAAACAGAGCGCCGCCTCGTCGACGGCGTCGTACCCCAGGTCCGCCTGCATGGTGAGATACGCCGTGCTCATCCCGAACAGGTCCTCGGGGTCGGCGTCGCGCCCGGCGTCGGACTCCGCGCGGACGCCGAGCAACTCCCGTACACCGTCGAGCAGTCCCATGCGTGTGAGTCGGGCCGCCCACGCCTTAATCGGTTCCCCCCGCGGCCGCCCGGCGTGGCATCGCATATGAGAACGGTTATTTACTGGTGTCGTATATGAGTCCGAACTGGTATGACCCGCGCGCCACAGCTGGACGGCGACCTCTTCGAGGCGGTCCAGCGGCGGGCGGTGTTCGAGGACTCCAAGACGTTCGTCGACACCGTGCCGCTGTCGGACCCCGCCGAGATACGGCGACGGTTCAGCGAGCGGCGCGGCGACGCGGAGTTCGACCTCGACACGTTCGTCCGGAGACACTTCGCCGTCGACCGGGACTACGAGCCGCCGGACCTGCCCGCAGACCGGACGATGGCCGAACACGTCAGACACCTCTGGGACCACCTGACCTACGACCCGGCCGACCACTCGGGCAGTTCGCTCATCCCGCTGTCGGACGCGTACGTGACGCCGGGCGGGCGCTTCCGCGAGTGTTACTACTGGGACAGCTACTTCACCGCCGAGGGGCTGGCCGTCTCGGGCCGGTACGACCTGATCGAGAGCGTGGCCGACAACTTCGCGGCGCTGGTCGACCGCTTCGGCTTCGTCCCGACGGCGAACCGCGAGTACTACACCTCGCGCTCCCAGCCGCCCCTGTTCTACCGGACGGTCGACGTGCTCGCCCGAGAGCGCGGCGAGGCGGCGGTCCGGCCGTACCTCGACGCGCTGACGACTGAACACGACTTCTGGATGGACGGTGCGGACGAGCGCGAGCCGTGGAGCGCGGGCCGTCGGACCGTCCGACTCGACGACGCCGTGCTCAACCGCTACTGGGACGACGTGGCCGAGCCGCGCGAGGAGGCGTATCGCGAGGACGTGGCGCTGGCGGAGCGCGCCGACCGCCCGGCGGAGCGCCTGTACCGCGACGTTCGGGCCGCCTGCGAGTCCGGCTGGGACTTCAGTAGCCGCTGGTTCGACCCCGACGAGGGGATGGAGCGCATCCACACGACGGAGTACGTTCCGGTCGACCTCAACGCCGTCCTCTACGGCTTCGAACGGACGCTGGCCGGCTGGTTCGCGGCGACCGACTCCGAACGCGCGGCGGCGTACGAGGACCGGGCGGCGCAGCGGCGGGAAGCCGTCGAACGGTACTGCTGGGACCCCGAGCGGGCGTTCTACTTCGACTACCGGTGGACGACCCGCGAGCCGAGCACGAGCTGGACGCTGGCGGGTGTCGTCCCGCTGTTCGTCGGGCTCGCGTCGCCCGAGCGGGCCGACGACGTGGCCGACGCGCTCCGCGAGCGGTTCCTGCGGGAGGGCGGGCTGCCGGCGACGCTCACCGAGAGCGGCCAGCAGTGGGACGCGCCGAACGGCTGGGCCCCGCTCCACTGGATGGCCGTCGAGGGGCTGGAGCGCTACGGGCACGGCGATCTGGCACGGAAGGTGGCCGACCGGTGGCTCGCGGCGAACCGCGCGCAGTTCGAGCACACCGGTCGAATGCTGGAGAAGTACGACGTGTGTGACCCGACCGCCCCCGCCGGCGGCGGCGAGTACGAGCTCCAGCACGGCTTCGGCTGGACCAACGGCGTCGCGCTCGCGCTGCTGGACCGGTATCAGTAGCCCTCCATCTGCCGTTCGAGGTCGCGCAGGCGCTCGACGCGCTTCTCGGTCGGCGGGTGCGTGCTGAACAGCCGCGAGATCATCCCCTTCGAGATGGGGATGACGAAGAAGGCGTTCATCTCCGCCTCGTCGCGCATGTCACGCGTGGGGATGTTGTCCATCTCGCCGGAGATCTTCAGCAGGGCGTTCGCCAGCGCGGAGGGCTGGCCGGTGATGGTCGCGCCGCCGCGGTCCGCGGCGTACTCGCGGTAGCGGGACAGCGCCCGGATGAGGACGTAGCTGATGATCCACACCACGAGCGAGACGCCGATAGCGACGATGACGCCGCCACCGCCGTTGCGCCGCTGGCCGCCGCCGAAGAACGCGCCCCACCGGACGACGATGAACGCGATGGTCGAGAGGAACGAGGCAAGCGTCATCACGGTCATGTCCCGGTTCTTGATGTGGGCGAGTTCGTGGGCGATCACGCCCTCCAGTTCGTCCTGGTCCAGCGTGCGCAGCAGTCCCGTCGTCACGCAGACCGCGGCCTTGCGCTGGGAGCGACCCGTCGCGAACGCGTTCGGCACCCTGTCGTCGGCGACCGCGACGGTCGGCTTCGGCAGGTCGGCCTGCTGGGAGAGCCGCGAGACGGCGGCGTGGAGTTCGGGGTACTCGTCCTCGGACACCTCCGAGGCTCCCATGCTCCACAGCGTCAGCCGGTCGCTGAAGAAGTACTGCGTCAGCGAGAACCCGCCGAAGAGCACCGCGATCATGAGGATGCCGCCGCCGATGTACGAGACGAGCACGGCGGCGAAGACGATGTACAGCGCGAACAGCAGGAACATCGTCACGAACATCCGCAGGCGGAGCCCCCAGTCCGTTTTCCACTGCATACCGCACCCTACGTGGGCAGGCGGTTAAAGCGTCGCGCCGCCGACGGCTTCCCCGGCGGCGTCCGAGCAATCGGTTTAAAGGCGAGAGCGCCGTACGGGGCGGCAATGAGCGAATCACGCGCGTTCTGCCCGCGCTGTGGCGACGCCGTCGCCGAGCGCGAGGGCCTGCGCCCGGGCGAGGCCCGCAGCGACCCGAACCTCTGTGACGCCTGCTACTTCGAGGACTTCGAACTCGTCGCCGCGCCCGACCGCATCGAGGTGCAGGTCTGCTCGCAGTGCGGCGCGGTCCACCGCGGCAACCGCTGGGTCGACGTGGACGCCCGGGACTACACCGACGTGGCCATCGACGAGGTGAGCGAGGCGCTCGGCGTCCACGTCGACGCCCGCGAGGTCACCTGGCAGGTCGACCCCGAGCAGGTCGACCAGAACACGATCCGGATGCACTGCTACTTCACCGGTGTCGTCCGCGAGACGCCGCTGGAGGAGCAGGTCGTCGTCCCCGTCAAGATCTCCCGGGGCACCTGCGACCGCTGCGGCCGCATCGCGGGCGACTACTACGCCAGCATCGTCCAGGTGCGCGCGGCCGACCGCGACCCAACACCCGAGGAGGTCGAGCGAGCCGAGGCCATCGCCCACGAGGTCGTCGAGGAGATGGAGGCGACGGGGGACCGCAACGCGTTCGTCACGGAGGCCACGGAGACCGACGACGGCCTGAACCTCAAGGTGTCGACCAACAAGATCGGCAAGAAGATCGCCCGCCGTGTCACGACCGAGTTCGGCGGCTCGTTCGAGGACCACGAGACGCTCGTCACCGAGGACGAGGACGGCGAGGAGGTGTACCGGGTCACGTTCGCGGTTCGCCTCCCGCCCTTTACGCCCGGCGACGTGATCGACCCGGAGGACGGCGACGGCCCCGTTCTGGTTCGGAGCGTCCAGGGGAACCTGAAGGGGCGACGGCTCGCCTCGGGCGACCAGTACGAGGCGTCGTTCGAGGACGGCGACGCGCCCGCGGCGCGGACGCTCGGCACCGTCGACGACGCCGCCGAGACGACGCTGGTCGCCGTCGAGGACGAACACGCCGTACAGGTGCTGGACCCCGAGACGTACGAGTCCAAGACCGTCGCCCGCCCCGACTACCTCGACCCGGACGCCGACGCGGTGCCGGTGCTGAAACACCGAAACGGGCTTCACGTGCTCCCCGAGGACGCCGTCGCGGACGATGCGTGAGGACGACCTCGACGCGGCGGACGACCTCGCCGCCGTCGTCGAGAAACCCCGAGCGGAGGTCGCCATCGAGTCGCTCCGCGCCGAGGGCGTGTACGACGACGCGCGGAGGGTCCGCGAGTACGGCGACGCCGTCGCCCTGCCCGTGACCGAACCACCCGACGAGACGGAGGTCCGCGAGGTCGTCCGGCAGGTCGACCCCGACCGTCGAAACCCCGACCTCGACACCCTGCTCCGCGACCGCGGCTGGACCGACGACGAACTCGCCCGCGCACCGGGGTCGTGGAGCGTCGTCGGCAGCGTGATCCTCGTCACGTTCGACGACTGCCCCCGCGAGTCGGAGGTCGGCGAGGCGCTGCTGGAACTGCACGGCGCAGCCGACACTGTCGTGGCCAGCGAGGGCGTCAGCGGCGAGCGCCGCGAGCCGTCGGTCCGGGTCGTCGCGGGCGACGGCGACACCGAGACGGTCCACACGGAACACGGCACGCGCTACGCGCTCGATCTGGCGGAAGTGATGTTCAGCCCCGGCAACAAGGCCGAGCGCGCCCGGATGGGCGACGCTATTTCGCCCGGCGAGCGCGTCTTCGACATGTTCGCGGGGATCGGCTACTTCACGCTCCCGATGGCCCGGGCCGGCGCACACGTCACCGCCGCGGAGATCAACCCGACCGCCTTCCGCTACCTCACCGAGAACGCCGTCCTCAACGACGTGCAGGACCGCGTCAGCCCCTACCGCGCGGACTGCCGCGACGTGGAGACGACCGCGGACCGCGTCGTGATGGGCTACTACGACGCCACCGAACCGACCGAGGACGCTGACGGCCCGACCTACGAGTACCTCGACGCGGCGCTCGCCGCGCTCGAATCGGGCGGTGTCGTCCACGTCCACGACGCCTGCCCCGAGGCGCTGCTGTGGGACCGCCCCGTCTCGCGGATCGAGGCGGCCGCCGCCGAGCGCGGCCGCGAGGTCGAGGTGCTGGACAGACGGCGCGTCAAGAGCCACAGCGAGGGCGTCGCCCACGTCGTCGTCGACGCCCGGATGTCGTAGTTACCGCTGGACTCGCCGCCAGCCTATCGAATCCGCCGACGAGCTCCAACGGCCACCGCTGCAGCCACTATCGCCAGCAACGCGGCACCCAGGTACACGACGTTCGGAGTACAGGCACCGCCCGCGCTCTGTGCACACATCCGGCGCTGAAAGGCGTACCAGACCGCTACGATGGCCCCCGCGGCGGCCAGGACGGCCAGCAGATCCAACCCATGGACGATGGTTGCCTCCCGATTCATGGTTGCATGTCGCTGGAGTGAGTGAAAAAATGCTCCCCCGGACGATGGCTGTTTTCCGTCGAGGTCCGGCGTCCTCGGCTACCACTTCGGTCGGATCCCGCCGTGATAGATCAGGTGCGCGCCCGCACCGACCATCCCGAGACCGAGCAGTCGTATCCGCCGTCGCGACGCGTCGCCGGGGTCGAACTCCACGTCGAGGGCGACGCCGTACCCCACTTCCGCCGTCCACAGCAACAGTCCGGGGACGAGCAGGTGGGCGACCCCGACCAGCACCAGGGCGAGGCCGGCGAGTCGCGGGCGGTCGGCGTCGGCGACCGAATCGGCGTCCATGCCGTCGGCTAGGGGCCGTCGGAACAAACCATTCATGGTGTTCGACGCGCACGTTCGGGTATGGACCGTCAGCAACTCATCTCGCTGCTGCTCGTGGGGCTGATGCTCATGTCCTCCATCGCGTACGCGGCGAGCGTTATCTGACCGTGCCGCGACGGACGCATCGCCCGGCTACTCGGTGTCCCACACGTCCGCGATGGGGCTTTTCTTCTCGGAGCTGCTCGACCCGTCGGAACTGCTCGACCCGCGGGATCTGCCGGACGTTTCGGTCGACTCGCTTTTCCCGCCATCCCCGCCCGAACGACGCCGTCCGGACGACCGCGACCGGCCGGTCCCGCCCGTGCCGCTGCTCGCCGCGCCGGGGTCGAAAGCGGGCAGGTCCGGGCGCGTCATCCGGTCGACCTGGTCGTGGAACCAGTCCGGCATGGCGCTCCGGGCGCGGTCGAACAGGTCCAGCAGCGACGAGTCCGCGAGGTACGTCGCGCCGTGGTCGTCCGGCGCGCGGACGACGCGGCCGCAGGCCTGGATGACGGTGCGGAGCGTCGTCCGGTAGTACCACGCCCACTGGTCGTCTTCCAGTCGGTGGGCGACCCGCGAGTCGTTCGTGTTCGGGAACGGGGCCTTGCAGACCACCTGCCAGCGGGCGAGGTCGCCCTCCAGGTCCAGCGCTTCCTCCATCTTCACCGAGAGGAAGACGTCCGGGTCGTCGGTCGCCTTCCACGTTTCGAGGGCGTCGTCCCGGCCGTCGCGGTCGTGCGAGCGGACGCGGTCGGCGACGCCGAAGTCCGCGAGCAGGTCGCGCAGGCGCTCCTGGATCGCGTAGGAGTGGCAGTGGACCAGCCCCTTCTCGTCGCCGTGGCGTTGCATGATCCGGACGAGGACGCGGGCCACGTCCGGGAGCGTCTCGTCGCGCTCGGCGTAGGTCATCTTCCCCTGCGTCACGTCGTACAGCGGGCGGTGCTCGACGGGGAACGTGTGGCCGACGTCGACCAGCGCCACGTCGGCGGGGTCGAGCCCGACCTGCCGGCAGAAGGCAACCTTGTCGAGGATGGTCGCCGACAGCAGGGCAAAGCGGTTCCCGCGGTCCCAGACGGTGTGCTTGAGGTACTTCTCGGGGTTCAGCGGCTTGATCGTGAGCGGGCCCCCCTCTCCCCCGGCGTCGCCGCCGCGGCTCCCGGCGGCCTCCTGGTCGACGAGCCACTCCGTCGCGCTGTCGGGGTCGCGGTAGTCGTCGACGAACCAGTTCAGCTCGGAGATCAGCTCCTGCAGCCGGTCGCGGGTGCGGGCCTCGTCGGCCGTGAGTTCGGCCTGCGCGAGCAGGTCGTCCTTCCGGCGCTCGCACGTCCCGACCAGCGCGTCGGCGTACTCGACGGCGCGCTCGACGGAGTCGACGTCGGGCACGCGCAGGTCGTCCCAGATGGGCACCGAGCGCGGGCCGAGTTCGACGGTCGCGTACATCTCCGCCCACTCCGCGAGCCCGTGGGCCTCGTCGATGACGCAGACGTCGCGCTTGCGGAACACGTCGGAGCCGGCGGTCTGCATGAAGTACGCGAGCGTCATCGCGGCGATGCGGCGGTTCGACGCGATGGCCCGGTCCGAGAAGTACGGACAGCGGTGCTTCACGGAGCAGTCGTACCCCGACTCCCGGACGCAGGGGGCCTGGTTGACCGGCGTCCCCTCCTCGTTCGGCAGGATGCAGGTGTAGTTGCCCTTCCCGCGGATCACGTTCAGGTCGTCGAGCAGGGGGTCGGCCGCGGCGTCGTCCAGCTGTGACACCTGCGGCGTGGTGTAGTAGGCGTCGGTCGCGTCACTGGGCGACGCCTCGTCGGCCCGGCGGGCGCAGCCGGCGATGGCCCGCGCGAGCAGCGACTTGCCGCTCCCGGTCGGCGCGCGCACGAGCACCACGTCGTTCCCGGCGGCGAAGGCGTCGCGGATGTCGTCGAGTGCGTCCCGCTGGTTTCCCCGGTACGACGGCGCGGGGAACTCGTCGTGGATCCGCTCGGTGTTCACTGTCGGGGGTCGAACACCCGCGGCGTCCTAAACCTGACTACTCGTCGCCGGGGAGGGCGGCCACGTCCGCCGCGGTCGGGTCGTCGGGCAACTCCTCGATGCAGTCGTAACAGAGGAAGTGTTCGGTGCCGTCGGCGTCGAACTCCAGCGTGACGCCCCCCGTCTCGTCGGCGTCGAACGTCCAGAGGTTCGCGATGCCGCCCGCTATCTTGACGGGGCGGCCGCAGCCGTCGCAGGGGTCCGTGGTCATGCCGGACCCTCCGCGCTCGGCGGGCAAAAGCGGTTCCCCGACGCGCTTTTGCTGGGCGCTCACGTACCACGCGCGCATGGAGGTCAACTGCGAGGGCTGTGCCGGCTGCTGTCTCGACTGGCGGGCGCTCGCGGACCGCGACCTCGACCACGAGCGCCGCGGCCCGTACGAACCGCTCGACGACGCGTACAACCTCGTCGCGCTCACCCGCGAGGAGGTCCGGGCGTTCGTCGACGACGGGCTGGCCGACGCGCTCCGCCCCCGCCTCTGGCGCGACGAGGACGGCGTGACCGTCGACGGCGTGTCGCTGGCTGCGGTCGGCGGCCGCCCGGCGTTCTACGTCGGCCTCCGGAAAGCGCCCAAGCCGGTCGCGCCGTTCGGCCGGGAGGCGGCGACGTGGCTCCCGGCCTGCGCGTTCCTCGACCCGGCGACGCTCCAGTGTCGGATCCACGGCGAGGACCGCTACCCGAGCGAATGCGCGGAGTACCCGGGCCACAACCTGGAACTCGACGCCGAGGCGGAGTGCGAGCGCGTCGAGGACGCGTTCGGCGGCGAGCGCCTGCTGGACGACGAGCCGCCCGACGGGATGACGGGGCCGCTGTTCGGCCCGCAGGCCGTCGGCCAGAAGGTGTTCGTCCACCCGGAGCCGGACCGGCTCGACGGCACGGTCGAGCGCCTCGTCGCGGACGACCTCACGCCGGCTGACCGCGCGGAGTTCGTCGCCGTCGCCGCGGCCGCCAGCCCCGGGACGACGGCGGTGGACGAGGCGACGTACGAGCGCACCCGCGAGGCGGCGC